>NC_013202.1:2177340-2488389 GCF_000023965.1 Halomicrobium mukohataei DSM 12286
CTTCGTCGAGGCCTTCGGCGGTCTCGAATCGATCGAGCTCGGGGCCGGCGAGACCTACCACGTCGACAACGAGAACGTCGTCGCCTGGGACGGCTCCGTCGACTTCGACGCCCGTCGCCCGGACGGGGTCAAGTCGACGCTGCTCAGCGGTGAGGGACTCGTCTTCGAGTTCACCGGACCGGGGACGGTCTGGTACCAGACCCGCGGACTCAACGCCTTCGCCTCGGCGGTCGCGGAGCTGCTCCCCGGCGGTGACAGTGGCGGCGGCAACAGCGACAGCGGCGTCGACGTCGACGACTTCCTGTAACTCTCGTCGTCGCCCGCTGGCGTGTCCGAGGACAAGAACTATACTGGCCAGGGGGCGAACCCCCGAGTGTGACACTCGACATCGGCATTCTGGGCTATCGGTTCATGGGCAAGGCCCACTCGAACGCGCTCGACCGCCTGCCCATGTTCTTCGAGGACGCACCGCAGACGAATCGAGACGTGCTGGTGGGCCGCGACGAGGCGGCGCTCGCGGACGCCGCCGACACGCTCGGCTTCGACCGGACCGCCACTGACTGGCGCGAGGTCGTCGACGAGGTCGACGCGTTCTACAACCTCGGACCGAACCACGTCCACGCCGAGCCCTCGATCGCGGCACTGGAAGCGGGCACGCCGGTCCTCTGTGAGAAGCCCCTCGCGCCCACGCTCGCCGGGGCCGAGGAGATGGCCGACGCCGCCAGCGAAGCGGGCGTCACCGCCGGCACGGCCTTCAACTACCGGTTCGTACCGGCACTCCAGTACGCGCGGAACCTGATCGACGACGGCGAACTCGGCGAGATCCACCACTTCCGCGGACGCTATCTCCAGGACTGGCTCGTCGATCCCGAGGCCCCCTGGAGCTGGCGCAACGACGCGGAGATGGCCGGCAGCGGCGCGCTGGGCGATCTCGGTGCCCACACCGTCGACCTCGCGCACTTCCTGCTCGGCGACACCGCGGGCGACATCGAACGGCTCAGCGGACACCTCCGGACGTTCGTCGACGAGCGCCCGGTCGAAGCAAGCGAGGGCGAGACTCGTCCGGTCACCGTCGACGACGCTTACAGCGCCCAGGTCGAGTTCGAGTCGGGCGCGATGGGCACGCTGGAGGGCTCGCGCTTCTCGAACGGTCACAAGAACGACCACACGATCGAGATCGAGGGCTCGGAGGGCAGCCTGCGGTTCTCTCTCGAACGGCTCAACGAACTGGAGCTCAAACGCGGGGACAATCGCGGCTTCGAGACGATCCTGGTGACTGACGCCGACGACCCCTACGTCGAGCACTGGTGGCCGCCGGGTCACGTCATCGGCTGGGAACACACCTTCGTCCACGAGAACTACGAGTTCCTCACCGCCGTCCGGGACGGCACCGACTACGAACCGAGCTTCGAGGACGGGCTCCGCGCCCAGCGGGTCCTCGACGCGATCGAGCGCAGCGACGAGCTCGGGGAGTGGGTGAGCGTCGAATGACCGACGTGACCGTCGCACCGCTGCTGGATCGGCTGGACGACTACCTCGAACGGGAGGGACTCGAAGCGGTCTGGTTCGCGCGGCCGAACTCCTTCGCGTGGCTCACCGGCGGCGGGAACAACGTCGTCGATCGCGCGACCGACATCGGGGTCGCCGCGGTGGGCTACGACGGCGACGAGCGGACCGTCGTGACGAACAACATCGAGGGCCAGCGGCTGATCGACGAGGAGGTCGGTGACGTGCCCGTCGAGACCGTCCAGTGGTACGAGGACGGCGTCGCCGAGGCGATCCGCGCACACAGCCCGACCCCCGCGGCCGCCGACTTCGAGGTCGAGGGGTTCGACACCGTCGAAGCGCGCGATCTGCGACAGCCCCTGACGGCCGACCAGATCGAGCAGTACCGTTCGCTGGCCGTCGACGCGACGAGGGCGTTCGAGAGCGTCCTGCGCGAGGCCAGTAGCGACGCGACCGAACGGGCGGTCACGGCCGACATCCACCGCGAACTCGAAGCGGAGGGCATCTGGGCTCCCGTCGTGCTCGTCGGTGGGAGCGAGCGCGCACCGGCGTACCGACACTACACGTCGACGGACACGGAACTGGGTGACTACGCGCTGGCGAGCATCACGGCGATGCGAGACGGCCTGTTCGTCAGCACCTCCCGGACGATCGCGTTCGACGCGCCGGAATGGCTGGCCGAACGGACCGAAGACGCCGCCCGCGTCGAGACCACGGCGCTGGCGGCGACCCGGCGCGTCGGCCGCGAGAGTGGGACTGCCGGCGACGTGTTCGCGGCCGTCCAGGACGCCTACGCCCAGCTTGGCTGGGCAGGCGAGTGGGAGAACCACCACCAGGGCGGTGCGGCCGGCTTCGCCGGTCGCGAGTGGATCGCGACGCCCACCCACGACGCACCGGTCCACCTGCCGATGGCGTACTCGTGGAACCCGACGGTCCAGGGAGCAAAGAGCGAGGACACGCATCTGGTGACCGACGAGAGCGTCGAGCCCATCTCGGTGACCGGTGAGTGGCCCCGGACGACGGTCTCGGCCGTCGGGACCGACCTGACGCTCGACCGCCACGACGTGCTCCACTTGTAGCTCCGGGCCGACATTCTTTTACAACCACTGTTGTATCTATTGCAAACGTCTAAGTACCCCCTCTCCAGTCGTCTTGATATGGCACAGGAACGCACCTGGTGGAAGGAGGCGGTCGTCTACCAGATCTACCCCCGAAGCTTCTACGACGCGGACGGCGACGGGATCGGTGACCTACAGGGCGTCATCGAGAAACTGGACTACGTCGCCGATCTCGGCGTCGACGTCATCTGGCTCAACCCCGTCTACGACTCTCCCCAGCGTGACAACGGCTACGACATCAGCGACTATCGGTCGATCGACGAGACGTTCGGCGACATGGACACCTGGCGTCGACTGCTCGACGAGATCCACGCCCGCGACATGCGCCTCGTGATGGATCTCGTCGTCAACCACACGTCGGTCGACCACGAGTGGTTCCAGCGATCGCGACGCGGCGATCCGGAGTACGAGGACTTCTACCACTGGCGAGAGACCGAAGACGGCGAGCCGCCCAACAACTGGGACTCCTTTTTCGGCGGATCGGCGTGGGAACGCGACGCGGTCAGGGACGAGCAGTATCTCCACCTCTACGACACGAGCCAGCCGGACCTGAACTGGGCCAACGAAGCCGTTCGCGAAGCGGTCTACGAGATCGTCGACTGGTGGTTCCAGCAGGGGATCGACGGCTTCCGCATGGACGTGATCAACCTCCTCTCGAAGGCCGAGGGGCTCCCCGACGGCGACCCCGACAGCGAGTGGGTCGGCTCCGAGCACTTCGTCGACGGACCCGAACTGCTCGACTACCTCGTGGAACTCGAAGAGCGGGTCCTGTCGAACTACGACGGGCTGACCGTCGGGGAGATGCCCCAGTTGACCGTCGAGCAGGCACGGACCTACGCGGGGGCCGACGGCCCGCTGGACCTGGCCTTTCACTTCCAGCACACGAAACTCGACTACGGACCGGACGGGCGTTGGTCGGTCGGCGAGTGGGACCTGACCGAGCTCAAGGCGATCACGGACCGCTGGCAGACCGAACTCGCCGAGGACGGCTGGAACGCGCTCTACTGGGAGAACCACGACCAGCCCCGCGTCGTCTCTCGCTACGGCGATCCCGACGAGTACCGCCGGGAGTCGGCCACGATGCTGGGGACGTTCGTGCTCACGCTCCGGGGCACGCCGTTCGTCTACCAGGGCCAGGAGCTCGGGATGACGAACGCGCCGTTTCCGACGATCGACGATCTCCGTGACGTGGACGCGATCAACCACGCTCGCGAGCTGATGGCAGCGCGCGACTGCGAGTACGACGCGGTCAGGTCGATCGTCGAGTACCGCACCCGCGACAACGCGCGGACGCCGATGCAGTGGTCCGACGACGACCACGCGGGCTTTACCGACGGCGAGCCCTGGATCGACGCGAACCCCAACTACTCCACGGTCAACGTCGAACGCGAGCGAGCCGATCCGGAGTCGGTCCTGTCGTACTACCGAGAGCTGATCGACCTGCGCTCGTCGACGCCGACGCTGATCTACGGCGAGTTCCTCGACCTGCTGCCGGACGACCGACAGGTGTACGCCTACGAGCGACGCCGCGAGGACGATCGCATCGTCGTCGTGCTGAACACGTCCGGGTCCGCGGCGTCCGTCGAACTCCCGGTCGGGGTGCCCGAAGCGTGTCTCCTCTCGAACTACGACGAGCCTCCGACGGACCTCTCGGGTGCCACCCTCCGGCCCTACGAAGCGGCCGTCTACCGCGTCTAGTCCTCGGAGCCGACCCGGATGACCTGCAGCAGCGAGTACACCGGGACGCCCTTCACGTCGCCGAGTCCCTGCTTGTCGGCCAGGACGACACAGGCGACCGGGTTCCCGCCCTGATTCCGGATCGCCTCGATCGTCTCCGTCATCGTCGTTCCGGAGGTGATCGTGTCGTCGACGACGTAGCAGTCCCGACCGCGAATCTGGGCGAAGTTCCGGGAGAACGAGCCGTCCAGCGACTGATCGCTGTCGTCGTCCCACTGGTGCTTGCTGGGTGCGTACGTCCCCAGGTCGGCGTCGAGTTCGCGGGCGACAGTCGTCGCCAGGGGCGCGCCCGCCTTCTCGATCCCCATCACGAGGTCGACCGCTTCGCCCTGCTTGAGCAGGAGGTCGGCCATCGCGGAGCCGACCGCGGCGAGGCGGCTGCTGTCCCTGCCGATCGTACTCCAGTCGACGTGGATGTCGTACGGGCCGCCGTTGGGCTCGCTCGTCGAGCCGGTGCCGGTGCCGCTCCCGCTTTGCTCGACGAGCCAGCTCGCGGTCTCCCGCGAGACGTTCAGCTCGTCGGCGATCTCGCCCTTCGAAAGGCCGTGTTCTGCCAGATCTGCCGCACTCTCGATCAGATCGTCGATGTTCTTCATGGTGGTCCATCTGACCGGGAGGGATTAATACCCAGGGGGATCTCGACGACCCCGGAACGCTCACGTCTGACGACGGTCACCGCACTCACGGCTCCGATCGTCAGACTTTTGCAACACCTGCTGTTAACTGAGAACGGCTGGGTACACAGACCGTCGTTCGCCCCCCGAGCGACGGAGGCAGACACCCTTTCCCCCCACTACATCTGCCGTTATCCCCCCCCCACACCAAACCCGGCCACCGTTCTGTAGTAGCCACCGTGGATCGGTGGCCGCCGCCGGCACGCGATCGTGCGGTCTGGGGCCACGGTCCACACTATCGCTCGTCGGACACGGACAGTCGCCGGTCATACTACCGGCTGTACATCTGTCACGGATTTCGCCACCCGGGGTGGCGAATATCTGAACGAAGGTACAGCCGGCAGTATCAGCGGGACCGTTCTGTCACTCCGGGTCGGGGAGCCGCAAGAATCGCTGTTCACACTCCGGGCAGACGAGCGTCTCGCGGGGTTTCTCGCGCGGATTCGTGTACCCGCCACAGCAGGACACCTCCGACGATCGATCGAAGGCGGTCCCACAGGCCGGACAGTCGGTGAGGAACTCTCGGAGTGGCCTGGCCATCGCGAGCCGATCCGCGGGGTCGTCGACGTGCGGTTCGAGGGCGGTGACGGCACCGAGTTCGGCGATCGCGACGTGGCGAGCGACGAGTGCGGTCTGTCCGCCGACTGCGAGCCACTCCCGTCCGTCCTGCTCGACCGGCCGTGCCGACGGCACGCTCGGTACCGACGCCAGTTCGTCCGCCAGGTCGTCGAGTGACTGGGAGGCGAGCCGGTCCATCTCGGCGTGCCAGCGGCGCTCGAAGTCCGGATCGAGATACACGCGCTCTTCGTCGGCGTCGAGCAGGCCGGCCCGTCGGAGCTCCCCGAGCAGTCGATCCCCGTCTCGGGACCGGTCCGCGATCGATCCCGGCTCGTTGGTGTCGTGGAACCACGTCGTCGGGATCGGTGACGCCGCGACCAGTCGGGGCGCGAACTGCGGGGTGTATGGAACGAGGTACCCCCGGAGCCAGATCACGACGAGTCCGACGACGAGGACGGCGGCCCCCGCGAGAGGTCGTCCGAGCACGACCACGACGTTGACGGCGAGCCACAGAATCGCGACGTTGACCAGCGTACAGGGGATACAGCGCCGCGAGCCGGTGTGTGCCGGATTCCGGAGCGCGCCGAGGAGACTCATAGCGTCGTCGACGGCTGCCAGTGGCTTCAGCGTTGTCGAAGTCGACGTTGCCCGCCGCCACCAATATTTTTAACAACTGGTGTGGTTAGTAGTTGCATGGCCATCTGGTCACTCACGCTCGACGGCCGTCTCGGTGTCGAGGAACGACGGTCGCCGTCACCGCCCCCGCGGGTTCACGCGAGTGCGCCACCGAACGGGGTGTCAATCACGGGAACGGATGCCGTACAGAACAACGAACATATAACTCATCCTCCGGAAGCGCCAGTCAAACGATGAAAGACGACGATCTCATCGACGTTCTCGAAGACGCGGGTCTGTCTCCGTACCAGGCGGAGGCCTACGTGACCCTGCTCGAACTCGGGAGCGCCTCGGCGACCGACATCGCGGACGCGTGTGACGTGCCCGATCCGCGGATCTATGACGTGCTCCGAGACCTCGAATCCAAGGGATACATCGAGACCTACCAGCAGGACAGTCTCACGGCACGCGCCCACGACCCGGAGACGGTACTCGACGACCTCCGGTCCCGATCCAGCGAGTACCTCTCGGCGGCCGAAGAGATCGAGGACCGCTGGAACCAGCCCGCCGTCGCCGAACACGAGGTGAGCATCGTCAAGCGGTTCGAGACGGTGATGAACCGCGCCCGCGAGATCATCGACAACGCCGAGAAACAGATCCAGATCGCGGTCGACGTCGACCAGTTTCACTCGCTGAAGGACGCGCTCGGGGACGCACGCGACCGGGGCGTCCACGTCAAGCTCAGCCTCTGTACTCGCGAGGGCGATCGACTGCCGTCCGAGGAAGCACTCGCGAGCGTCTGTACCGAAGCCCGCCACCGGGACACGCCCTCCCCCTTCCTCGTGCTCGTGGACCGCCGGTGGACCTGCTTTGCGCCACACAGCCAGTCGGTCAACGAGTACGGCGTCCTCGTCAGCGACCGGACCCACACGTACGTGTTCCACTGGTTCTTCCTCACCTGCCTCTGGGAGATCTGGGACACCATCTACACGCTCCGGACGCCGGAGACGCCGACGACGTACGTCGATCTCCGTCACTGCGTCCGCGACGTGGATCCGCTGCTGGATGAGGGAGCGACGATCGTCGCGACCGTCGAGGGCTACGAAACGGACACACACGAGACCGTCACCCTTCACGGTCGGATCACGCGCGTGCGGTACACGGGCGAGACCGCCGGCCGCGACCAGCAACTCCCGCTGTCACAGCTCGCGGGTCGGGTGAGTATCACGCTCGAAACCGACGACGGACCGGTCGAAGTCGGCGGGTGGGGGGCCGTCATCGAGGAGGTCGAGGCCTCGGAGATCACGATCGAGGACGTTCGCTACGATTGACATCCTCCCCGACGTGTCGATTTCTGGCTCCGGTAACCTCTTCCTAGCGATCGTTTTCACCCCCTGTTAACGCAGATTCGAAAACCAACAACGAGTTTCACGTGGAGCCCCGATTTCCGTCGGCGTTCCCCGACCATTTAAAAGTAAGTTCGCGGTTGTCGTTCTCTTCTTGTATACTATTACAAAATATATGTCTTCACAGTCCGTGTGAATCTCTGTTTACAACAGGTGTGGTTAACTATCGGCAACGCTTAAGTATGATGGCTGCAACTCAACGAAAGACGATGTCAAATAATCATTCGGACGACGACGGACAGCGAAGCAGTGTCTCTCGACGACGGTTCGTCGCAGCCAGCGGTGCATCGGGCGTCGCGGCGACACTCGCCGGCTGCGCAGATCTGGTCGGTGGCGGGGACGGCGGCGACGGTGGCAGCGACGGCGGCGACGGTACCGGAGCGACGACGGGCGAGGGCGGGAGCGACGGCGCGACGACGATCCAGTGGGGCATCGGGCCGACCGCCGTCCAGACGGCCGGCGAGGAGATGAAGACGGCACTCCACGAAGCGGGTGGCCTCAGAGACGACATCGAGATCGAGTGGGTCCCCAGCGCCTCGGACACGGGCGAGGTCCGCTCGAACTACAACCGCATCCTCAACGCGGACCAGAGCGACCCCGATATCTTCCAGATGGACAACGGCTGGGTGAACATCTTCATCCAGCGCGGGCTGATCCAGAACCTCTCGGAGACGCTCCCGGAGGATCTCCTCTCGGACATCAACGAGAACTACTTCAGCGGGTTCACCGACACGGCCCGAGACCCGTCGTCGGGTGACCTCTACGGCGTGCCGCTGTTCCCCGACTTCCCGACGATGCAGTACCGCAAGGACCTCGTCGAACAAGCGGGCTACGACCCGGAAAGCGAGAACTGGGCGACCGAGCCGATGACGTGGGAGGAGTGGTCCCACGTCGTCGCCGACGTGAAGGACAACGCCGACGCCGAGTACGGCTTTACGACCCAGTGGGACATCTACGAGGGCACCGCCTGCTGTACGTTCAACGAGGTCATGTCATCGTGGGGCGGCGCGTACTTCGGCGGCCGCGAGAACCTCTTCGGTCCGGTCGGCGAGCGTCCGATCACGGTCGACGAGCCCGAGGTCCACAACGCGCTCAACATGATGCGGAAGTTCGTCCACGACGAGGAGTTCGACGGGACCTTCGCGGACTACGCCGGCAACATCGCGCCGACGGACATCCTCGGCTGGATCGAGGAGCCCTCTCGCTCGCCCTTCGCCGAGGGCGACGCAGTCTTCCACCGCAACTGGCCGTACTCGCTCGCGCTGACCGGCCGGAACCCCGAGGAGACCGACGATCCCGCACTCGGCGAGGACCTGGGTGCGATGCCGATCCCCTACGCCGTCTCCGAGAGCGAGGCCGCCCAGCCCGGAACCGGTGGCACGACCTCGGCGCTCGGTGGCTGGCACCTCACGTTCAACCCCAACAGCGACAACCTCGACGTCATCGACGAGGTCGTCTCGGCCGTCATGGAGCCGGACTTCGCCCTCGAACTGTTCCGACTGCAGGGGTGGCTCCCGCCGCGTCCCGAGCTGTTCAACTCCGACGAGGCCCGGAACGTCGCACCGGTCGGGCGCTACATGGACACGCTCCAGGTGGCCGGTGAGAACGCGATGGCACGGCCGGTCACGCCGGTCTGGAGCCAGCAGTCCAGCGACATCGCCCAGTCGGCCAACAGGGTCGTCGGCCAGGAAACCTCGGCCGAGGACGCGATGGCTTCGCTGACCTCCAGCCTCGAAGCCACCGAACAGAACTGAGTTTAGCGCCTAGCTTTACAACTCTGGTATGTCATCACTAAACATGGATGGGATGTCGATATGAGAGGTGACCGCCTATGAGTACCGAGACGGCGGGTGGTGAACGCGAATCACGTCGCTCGGGGCCGCTGGTTCGTGTCACCCGCTGGATGGAGAACCTCAGCGACACCACCTACGCGTACCTGCTCTTGACGCCCGTGTTCGTCCTGCTGGGGAGTATCGCCATCTACCCCCTGTTGCGGACCTTCGAGATGTCGCTGTTCGCCCAGACGTTTACCGGCCTCGGGGAGTTCGTCGGCCCGGGGAACTACGTCGACCTGTTCACCGGGAACATGGATCGGTACCTCCCCGGACAGCCGACGTTCCTGCCACAGAGCTACGGCGTGCAGGGCCTCGTGACGAGCGCGCTGACGATGACGCTTCTCTTCGCGTTCGTGAGCGTGTTCTTCGAGACGATCATCGGCATGGGGCAGGCGCTGATCCTCGATCAGGAGTTCTACGGTCGCCGCTGGATTCGTGCCGCGATCATCATCCCGTGGGCGGTGCCGGTCGTCATTCAGGGGATGATGTTCTACCTGATGTTCCAGCCCAGCATCGGATTCCTGACGCCGCCACTGGCGGATCTCGGCCTGCTCGCGCCCACGAACACGCTCAACGACCCCGCGAGCGCGACGTTCGTCATCATCGTCGCCGACATCTGGAAGACCTCGGCGTTCATGGCGCTGCTGATCCTCGCGGGCCTCCAGAGCATCGACCGTGGCCTCTACGACGTGGCGAAAGTCGCCGGGGCCTCGAAGTGGCAGCAGTTCAAGCACATCACCTTCCCGCTGATCCTGCCGACCATCGCCGTCGCGGTGCTGTTCCGGTCGGTCGCGGCCATGCGGGTGTACGGGATCATCGACATCGTCTCCAGCTGTACCGTCGTGCCGTCGCTGTCCTGTATGGTCGTCGAGTCCTTCTTTTCGGGCTTCAACGCGGCCGCCGGGACCATCGCGTTCACCACGGCGGCGATCATCGGGCTGGTCGTGATGTCGCTGATCCTCTGGCAGGGAGAGGAGGCGATCTAACATGGCGACGATAGACGACACCGACGAGCCGGACGGACCGCTCAACCGCTGGGTCCAGCGGGCGATCGAGGACCCGGAACGCGTCTACCGGGCGCTGTTCTACACCGCGATGGTCTTTTTCATGGTCACCACGCTGTTTCCGTTCTACTGGCTGCTGGTGCTGGCGGTGACGCCCAACAGCGAGATCATCGGCGGCGGTTTCATCCCGGAAATCGAGCTGTTCGGGGCGACGGTCCCGTTCCCGCTGCCGGTCCCACAGGGGTTCAATCCGGGCGCGTTCGTCGACGTGTTCAGGGAGATTCCGTTTCACCTGTACATGCTGAACAGCTTCGCGCTGGCGGTGACGACGACGATCATCGTGCTCGTCGTCGCCAGTCTGGCGGGCTACGTCTTCGGCCGCCTGGAGTTCCCGGGCCGGGCAGTGCTGATGCTCGCGATTCTGGCGATCAGCTACTTCCCGCCCGCCGCCTTCGTCGTCCCGCTGTACGACGTCTTCGCCGGCAACGCCGTGAACATCCCCTTCACGGACGTGGCGCTGTTTCAGTCGATCGAACTGCTGAACACGCCGGGGTCGATGGTGCTTCCCTTCAGCGCCCTGTTCATGCCGCTGTCGATCTTCATCCTGACGACGTTCTACGGCCAGATTCCGGACGGACTGGAGGACGCGGCCCGCGTCGAAGGGACGACCCGACTCGGCGCGCTGTTCCGGGTCATCATGCCGCTGTCGGCCCCCGGCGTGGCGACCGCAGCGGTCTTGACGTTCATCTCGGTGTACAACGAGTACTTCTTCAGCTCGATCATGGCGACCTCCCCGCAGGCGGGCAACTGGTCGCCCCTGGTCGGCGGGATCCTCAGCTACCAGACCCAGTACACTACCTCGTTCAACCTGATGGCGGCGGCGAGCGTCGTGGGCGTGCTCCCGATGCTCATCCTCGTCGTCGTCGCACAGGAACGCATCGTCAGCGGACTCACCTCGGGAGCACTCAAGGAGTAATCATGGCACGCCTCAAACTCGAACACGTCACGAAACGCTACGAAGATGTCACGGCAGTCGACGACATGAACCTCGATATCGAAGACGGGGAGTTCGTCTGTCTCGTCGGCCCCTCGGGCTGTGGGAAGTCGACGACGATGGAGACGATCGCCGGTCTCACCATCCCGACCGAGGGGAAGGTGTTCATCGGCGATCGGGACGTGACGAACCTGCCGCCCAAGGACCGCGGGATCGCGATGGTGTTCCAGAACATCGCGCTCTTTCCCCACATGGACGTGTACGACAACATCAGCTTCGGCCTGCGTCTCAGGGATTACCCCAAAGAGGAGATCGATCGCCGCGTCGAGCGGGCCGCCGACATCGTGCAACTGGAGGGGATGCTCGAACGGATGCCGGACGAGATGTCCGGCGGCCAACGCCAGCGCGTCGCGATCGCGCGTGCGATCGTCCGGGAGCCCGACGTGTTCCTGATGGACGAACCGCTGGCGAATCTCGACGCCAAACTCCGGGTCCACATGCGGACGGAACTCCAGCGACTCCACAAGGAACTGGACACGACGATCATCTACGTCACCCACGACCAGGCCGAGGCGATGACGATGTCGGACCGGATCGCCGTCCTCGACACCGGGGAACTCCAGCAGATCGATCCGCCGCTGGTCTGTTACAACGAACCGACGAACCTCTTCGTCGCGGGCTTTATCGGCTCCCCGTCGATGAACTTCCTCAACGGCACCGTCGGGACCGACGCGATCGAGACGCCGAACTTCTCGATCGAGTTCGATCCCGCCCGCGTCGACGGGCTGGCACCTGGCGACGACGTGACCGTCGGCGTCCGGCCGGAAGACGTGTATCCCGAGTCGGTGGCCGACGACGTCGCCCACCCCACCGCCGCGATCCAGGCCCGTTCGGACGTGCTGGAGCCGATGGGCGACGAGATCTTCGCGTACCTCCTGCTGGGCGACGGCGAGACATCGATGTCACAGGAGGCCGCGACGGACGATCAGTTGCTCATGAGCATCGAACCGGACTCAGACCTCCGGGAAGAAGAGGCGGTCAGCGTCGTGCTCGACCGGCGAAAGATCCACCTGTTCGACGACGCGACCGGCGACGCCATCGCCCACGGAATCGTCGACGTGACCGGCGAGGGATCGACGGGGACGCGCGCGGAGAGTGACGACTGACCATGGTCGCCGACACCGCCGCCGTGGTGTACTGGAGCGGGATGGTCGTCCTGTTTTTCTTCTGGGTCTACGGCATCGTGTCGTTCGCCTTCGACCTGCGAAACAAGATCATCCCGGGGGTACTCCAGTACCGACGCGGCCGCCGCAAGCGCAAAGCTGAACGGGAACGCGAACAGGAGCGAGAAGAAAAGGAACAACAGCTGTACTGAATAATTCCCGAGCGTTTTTATCCCCGTCCCACGGAGGCACGGACAGAGAATGACTGACATAGAAGACGTTCGACTCGGCTTCGTTGGACTCGGCAACATCGCACACCTGCACGCGGACCAGGTACTCGACGTGGGGGGGACGGTGGCCGCCGGGACCGACATCGACGAGGACGCTCGCGAGGAGTTCGCGGCGGCCTACGACGCCGACGTGTACGAAGACGAGGGCGCGATGTACGAGTACGTCGACGCCGTCGTCGTCTCGACGCCCAACACGTTCCACGAGGAGTACGTGACCAGCGCGCTCGAAGCGGGCCTCTCCGTGCTCGTCGAGAAGCCACTCGCCCACTCTCTGGAGAGTGCCGAGCGGATCGCGGACGTGGCGGCCGACGCCGAGGGCTTTTGCATGGTCGGGTTCCACAACCGCTTCCGGGGGCCGGTCCAGGTCCTCGACCAGTACCGCCGGGACGGCGAACTCGGCGACGTCTCTCACGTCGAAGCGAACTACATCCGCCGACGCGGCGTCCCCGGTCGTGGCAGCTGGTTCACCCGGAAGGAGGTCTCCGGCGGCGGCGCGGTCATCGACATCGGGACCCACGCCATCGACGTGGCGCTACACCTGCTGGGCTTCCCGGAGATCGAAGAGGTCTCGGCACAGACCCGCGCGCAGTTCGGTCCGGACGACGACTACACGTATCTGAACATGTGGGGCTACGACGAGGGTGCCGGCGGCTTCGACGTCGACGACTCCGCCACGGCGTTCGTCCGCTGTGCGAACGGCACGACGATCTCGCTGGAGGTCGCGTGGGCGAGCAACCGCTACCCGAGTCAGGAACTCGTCGTTCGCGGCGACGGAGGCGGCGCGCACCTCGACATGGCCGACGACTCCCTGACCGTGCTCGATACGGCCGACGACGGCGCGGCCCACCACCGTGACACCGAGATCGAGACCGCAGACCAGGAGGCTCACGGACTCGAACAGGAGTACTTCCTCGAACACGTCGCCAGCGGCGACACCCCCGAGATGAACACGATCGAGCAGGGGCTGACCGTCCAGCGCGTGATGGACGCGATCTATCGGTCCAGCGAGGCCGGCAAAGCGGTCTCGGTGGAGTAGCTCCCCCGGATTGCGGTCCGTTCCCGACGGCGACCCGCGCTGTCAGCAGCGACGGCGCTGTCTGTCGGCGCGAAAGGCGCAAATTACGCCGGACCGCGCGAGAGAGGAAGACTTAATCCCCGGTGCTCACATCTTCCGACCACGTATGAAAGCTGTCGCAATCCGTCGCGGGAGCGACGAGCCAGAACTGATCGAGAAGCCACGGCCGGAGCCAAAACACGGCGAAGCGCTGGTTCGGACGCTCCGAGTCGGTGTCGACGGCACCGACCACGAGGTGTTGAGCGGGTCCCACGGCGGGTTCCCCGAGGGCGAGGACCACATGGTGATGGGCCACGAGGCCGTCGGGGTCGTCGAGGATCCCAACGGCACCGGCCTCGACGAGGGCCAGTACGTCGTTCCGACGGTCCGTCGGAAGCCCAACGGCGAGACAAACGAGTACTTCCGCCGCAACGAGCCGGACATGGCTCCCGACGGCGAGTACTTCGAACGCGGGATCGTCGGCGAGCACGGCTACATGTCCGAGTACTTCACCAGTCCCGCGGACTTCCTGATCCCCATCGAGGCGGAGATCGCGCCGTACGGCATCTTCGTCGAACCGCTGTCGAACACGGAGAAGGCGCTGGAACACGCTCGCGCGACCCGCTCTGCGTTCGACTGGTACCCCGAGTCGGCCGCCGTGCTGGGCAACGGTCCGCTCGGTCTGTTGACGCTGTGGCAGCTCACCCAGGAGTTCGATCGTACCTACTGTCTCGGTCGACGCGACCGGCCCGACCCGACCATCGAGTTCATCGACGAGGTCGGTGCGACGTACATCGACTCCCGCGAGACGCCGGTCGACGAGATCCCCGACGAGCACGAGGGGATGGACTTCATCTACGAGGCGACCGGCTACGCGCCCCACGCGTTCGAGACCGTCCAGGCGCTCGCGCCAAACGGCGTCGGCGCGCTGCTGGGCATCCCCGGCTCCTGGGACTTCGAGATCGACGGCGGCTCGCTGCACAACGACATCGTCCTCCACAACAAGTGTCTGTTCGGCTCGGTCAACGCCGGTATCCGACACTTCGCGGAGGGGGCGGCAGTCGTCGAGGCGATGCCCGACGACCTGCTCGATCACCTCGTGACGACGGTCACCGACCCGGAGAACGTCGAGCCGGCCTTCGAGGACGGCGACGACCAGATCAAGGCGATCGTCGAGTTCGAGTCGCCCTGAGACGGACGGTTGTCGGAGCGATCGCGGTCTGGAAACGTAGCTGTCGGAAGACTTAGTTGGCGCGTCGGTCAACCGATTCGTATGCCCCGCGACGACCTCCGGGACGCACTGGAGCAGGTCATCACCGTCTTCGACCTCGGTGAGTACGAGGTCACGGCCTACCTCGCGGTGCTGGAACACGGCGAGCTCTCCGCGTCGGAGCTGTCCGAACACACGGACATCCCACAGCCACGGGTCTACGACACCGTCCGGAGTCTCAGCGACGTTGGCCTCGTCGAGCTGAAAGACAGCCGCCCGATGACGGTGCTCGCGATCGATCCACGGGAGGCCTTCGACGACGTGCAGTCCTCGCTCGACTCCCTCGTCGACGACCTCTCGCGGCGCTACACCGCGCCGACGCGCAAGCCCGAGGCGGTCTCGCTGGTGAAGTCCCGGCCGACGATACTGCGCTATCTCGAAGACATCATCACCGCCGCCGAGTACGAGCTGATGCTGTCGCTGACCCCCCGGCTGCTCGATCGGTTCGAGGACGCGCTCCGGTCGGTCCACGACGAGGGCGTCGCCATCGAGATCGTCCTCTCGCCGGCCGCCAAAGCCCCGCCTGCCGGCGAGTTCGACTACCGGGGCCTCGCCACGACCGTCAAAGGGCGTCGCGGGATCACGACCCCGGTGGTCGCCGTCGCCGACGGCAACTACTCGATGTACGCCACCCGCGAGAGCGTGCGCGGGAACAACGACCGCTACGGCGTCATCTTCAACCGCTCTGAGCTCGGCTTTCTCGTCTCGGGCTTTCTCAACACGGTGCTGTGGACGACCGCCGAGACGATCGTCGGCAACGGCGAGGACCTGTCGTTTCCCCGGCGTTACGGCACGATCCGACGGTGTATCTCAGACCTGCAGGCCCTCGACGGCGAGTTCTACGCGGCCATCGAGGGACGGGACGTCGAGAGTGGCGATCCGCGCGTCGTCGAGGGCCGAATCGTCGAAGCGGAGTTCGGCCGCAACCGCGAGGTCGCGACCCTGACGGTCGACGGCGAGGACGGACGCGTCGCCGTCGGAGACCGCGTGGCCGCCTACGAAGATATCGAAGCGTTCACGATCAGCGTCGGCCGCGACGAACCGCCCACGACGTAGCGAGACGACGTGTGTCACTCCCTCGCGTTCCCTTTTGGGTAACCTAAATCTCAAGTACGTCCGGCAGAGAGCCCTATCTAATGAGCCAACAGACGGTTTCAGACGGGGAGGATGGGTTCACTTTCGACGACCTGACGGTCGTCATGGGGACGTACAACGAGGCCGAAGCGATCGGGACGGTCCTCTCTGACATCGACGCCGAGACGGACGGCCGCGCGAACGTGATCTGTGTCGACGGGTCGAGCGACCGCACGCCGGAGATCGCCCGGGACCACGGTGCCCGCGTCATCGAACAGGAGCCACAGGGGTACGGCGTCGCCGTCCGCGAGGCGGTGCTGGCCGCCGACCGGCCCGTGGTGGTCACGACCGACTGCGACGACACGTACCCGATGGATCGGCTCGGCGACTTTCTCGATCTGATCGACGACGGCGCGGACGTGGTCAGCGGCGACCGGCTCTACCACGGTGCCGATCCGATGCCGGCGTTCAATCGCTTCGGGAACCACGCCTTCGCCGTCCTGGCGAGTGTCCTGATGGGCGAGCGCGTCCACGATACGACGACCGGCATGCGGGCCTACCGCCGCGAGGTCGTCCAGAAGATCGAGTGGACCGAGAACACCGGCCTCTCGGCGGAGCTGTTGATCCGTCCGCTGATGCGGGGCTACGACGTGCGCGAGGAGCCCATCGCCTACGCCGAGCGAGCCGGCGAGACGAAGCTCGACCCGCTCTCGGGCGGTGCAGCCATCGCGAAGTCGATCGTCAAAGTCTGCCTCCAAGAGAGAGTCCGCTGATCACCGCCCGGGCGGCTGTCGGTAGCTCTCCGTCCCGCCGGGATGCCCCTGCGGGTTTTCCAGGCCGACGAGCCTGCCGCCGGTCGGGGACGAGTACAGCGCGTACTGGAGTTCGTTGATCAGGTAGTACCGGACTCGCTCTTCTGGCCGTCCGTCTGGGTCCGGATCCGCAGTGTCGACGCCGAACTCCCGGAGCAACCCGTCTCTCCCGGCCCGGTCGAGCGCTGCGAAGGACTGTTCCTCCCACGTCTGGGCGTAGGATTCGAGGTCGTCCAGCGCCGTCGCCACGCCACGCCCGTACGCCGGCCGGTCGGTGATCTTCCCGACGACGTACCGCTCGACGAACGCGTCGACGTTGTCGACGGCGTCGGGGTAGATCGTGTCTGCGAGCGCGAGCAGCGTCTCGCGCTGTCGCTCCGATAGCCCCGACTGCTCGTCGTCCCGACGGAGCCGATCCCAGGTCAACGCGCTCCCGGCGGCGACGCCGCCGATGCCGAGTGCGATCACCGCGTCGCGTCGCGTGAGTTCGTAGTCGGTCATGGTGTCGTAAGCGTCGTCTCGATCCAGACGCCGTCCTCGTGGCTGCCGGGGACGTACGCAGCTTCGCCGCCACAGAGTCGCCCGTCCCGACAGACCTCCGCGTACGGCGTCAGGACGCGGACGCGTCCGTCGTCGGCCTCGACGGGGAGTTCGAACCGGTACGTGAAACCCGCACCGGTGCCGTAGTCGACGAACGCCGACAGGACGAGTCGCTCGCGGTCCGCGAGGGGGACGACCGTCCGGTCGAGCCCTTCGCCGGTCAACGCGGCCCGCTCCCCGTCGAGGGTCAACTGCAGCGACAGCGACTCACGGCCGGCCGCGTCGGCCGTCGTGTAGCCGCTCCCGTTCTCGCTGGCCAGCCGAATCGACACCCGCTCTGCGAACCGTGGCACCCCGAGCGTCGTCTCCTGACGGACCGTCTCGCCGCTGGCGTGGTCGACGCGCTGGAGTCGCGGCTCGACGGTCTCGCCGGTCGTGGGCGACCACGGCCCGCGGTAGGTGTACCGATAGATCTCCCGGTCCGGGAAGGCGTCGACGACGGCGAACTGCCGCTCGCCGAGCGCGTACACCGTCCCGTCGTCGTAGCCCGGATCGTTTCGCAGGGCCTGGAAGGGATGGCCCAGCCAGTCGCCGTACGGCGTCGGCAAGAAGACGAGCGCGTCGTCGAGCGCCCGCTCCTCGAATGGCTCGTAGGCCCGCTCGTAGCGGTCGGTGACGGCGGCGTTGTCCGACACCGGCTCCGCGACCATGGCGACGCCCAGACCGGTACAGAGCGTCCCGGAGAGGACCAGCGCCGCGGCGACGTGTCGGGCGCTCGCCCAGGAGCGACGCCGTACCGTCTGGCGGAGCCGCTCCCACGCGACGGTCAGCCCGACCGAGCCGAAGACGACCGTCGGCACGAGGAGGTCGACGTGGTAGTACGTCCCGAGCGTGTGGACCAGTCCGTCGCCGGCCCGATCCAGTTCGCCGAGCGTGTTCAGCGTGCCCCAGAAGAAGAGGTTCCCGACGGGCACCGTCACCGCGATCCCGGCGACGGTCGCCTGTTGCGGCGTCAGTCCCCGCCTGGTCGCCGCCGCGAAGCCGAGGACGGCCGCCAGCGTCCCCAGCGCACCGCCGACGACCCACCTGGTCGCGTACACCCACAGCGCCTCGGCGTTCGATCGCAGCGCCAGCATGGGCGTGTACTCCCGGCTGTAGCCGGCGATCTCTCGGAGGCCGAAGCCCGGTCCGTCCATGGGAGCGAAGACCTGGTAGGGAAAGCGCAGCGGATCGCCGGTCATCACCGCGTTGTGGCCCAGCGCCACGGCGACGCCGACGATCCCCAGTGCCGCCGTCAGTCCCTGTCGCACGAGTGGCTCGCGCTCCAGTTCCCGCAGCGTCCACAGCGCGTGGGCGATGAACGGCGCGGCGAACAGAACCGCGGTGTAGGGGCGCGCGAAGAAGGCGATCCCGATCGCGACGCCCGCCGCGACCGCGCTCGCCCGGCTCTCGGTCCGGTCGGCGTGGAGGTACGCCGCCGCGAACGCGAGGTTCCAGAGCGTCGTCGGGACGTACGGGAGGAACACGGACGCGTCGACGAGAAAGAGCGGCGACCCGAGCAACAGGACGCCGGCCAGCAGTCCCCGCCGACGGTCGAACAGTTCGGTACCGACCCGAACCGTCAGCGCGACGACGCCGCCGGCCGCCAGCGCGAGCGCGACTCGGGCGCTGCCCAGGAGTTTGCCGACGGCGAACATCGCCGCCGGAACCGGCGAGTACTTTGGGTACAGCCGGCCGTCGCCGGCCTCGACGAAGAACCACGGTCGGAAGGCGTCGGTGACGGGCGGATCGAGGAACAGCCGCCCCTCCAGCAACATGGCCGCCTGCTGGAGATAGACGGCCTCGTCGTGGTTGGTCGTGTGGTAGGGAAACACCTGCGTCGCCAGCCCGTAGACGACGATCGCGGCCGTCACCGCCACCCCCGCGACCGCGAGCCGGTGGCGACGGGGCGTCATTCGGTGGGGTACCAGGCCAGCGGGTGGTCGGCCGTCAGGTCGATCTCGACCGGTTCGCCCGGTTCGAACGACTCGCTGTGGTTGTGCAGACAGTGGACTACGTCGCCGCTGTGAAGCGTCACCCGGTAGACGAAGGAGGGGCCGTTGTACTGGCGCTGCGTGACGTAGCCGTCGGCGGTCGACTCCGCGGTCGGGATCGCCCGCAGGTCGTCGGGCCGGACGAGCACGTCGACGGTCGCGCCGTTGTACGCCTCGACGGGGCCGTTGAGCCGCGCCGTCCTGAACGTCCCCATCCCGGTCTCGATGTCGTCGCCGGCCACGCGGGCAGAGAGGAAACTCGCCTGCCCGAGGAAGCTCGCGACGAAGCGCGACTCGGGGTTCTCGAAGACCTCGGCGGGGTCGCCCACCTGCTCGATCGTGCCGTCGTTCATGATCGCGACGCGGTCGGAGATCGACAGGGCCTCCTCCTGGTCGTGCGTGACCGAGATCGCGGTCACGCCGGCTCGCTTGAGGATCTTCCGGACCTCCTCGCGCATCTCGACCCGGAGGCGCACGTCGAGATTCGAGAACGGCTCGTCGAGCAGCAACACGTCGGGCTCGGGCGCGAGCGACCGCGCCAGCGCGACCCGCTGTTGCTGGCCGCCGGAGAGCTTGCTGGGCATCTTCTCGCGGTGGTCGGTGAGATCGACGAGCTCCAGCAGCTCCGTGACCCGCTCGTCCGCTTCGCGGCTGTCGGCGTCCCGGAGCCCGAAGGCGATGTTCTCCGCGACGTTCAGGTGTGGAAAGAGCGCGTAGTCCTGGAAGACGATCCCGACGTTTCGCTCTTCGGGCTTGCGGAAGGTCGATCCGTCGGCGACGGCCCGCTCCTCGATCTGGATCGAACCACCCGAAGGGCGTTCGAGGCCGGCGATCATGCGCAGCGTCGTCGTCTTCCCACAGCCCGAGGGGCCGAGCAGTGTCAGTAGCTCCCCGTCGTTGACCGACAGCGAGAGGTCGTCGACCGCCGTCTCCGCGCCGTACTCGCGGGTGATCCCGTCGAGTTCGACGACGGTCGCGGACGGGTCGTCGACCGCCGATTCGACCGAGTCGAACGCTGCTGTCGTGTTGCGCGTGTCTATGTCAGGTTCCATTCTGTTGTTCCCTCCCGAGGATGACGAGCATCGACAGTCCGGAGACGACGACGAGTACGAGCGCCGGGACCGCGGCCTGCCCGTAGTAGCCGGACTCCTGGACCCGCCAGATGTACGTGACGAAGGTCTCGAATCCCAGCGGCCGCAGCATCAGCGTCGCCGGGAGCTCTTTCATCGTCGTCAGGAAGACCAGCGCGCCGCCGGCCGCGATACCGGGCGCGACCAGGGGCAAGACGACCTTCCGGAAGGCCGTCAGCGGCGGATATCCCAGCGACCGAGCGGCCTCGACGTAGCTGGGATCGACCTGTAACAGCGACGACTTCGTCGTCCCCACCGCCTGTGGCATGAACCGGACGACGTAGGCGAACACGAGCAGGAACACCGTGTTGTAGACGAAGGGGACGTACTTGAGGCTGAGAAAGACCAGCGCGAGGCCCAGCACGACGCCCGGGACCGCGTAGCCGACGTAGCTCAGTCGGTCCGGCAGCGAGCTGATCCGCGAGTCGCCACGGGCCGCGAGGTACGCCAGCGGAAGCGCGACGACGACGCTGACCGCCGCCGCCGCGGCCGCGACGGTCAGCGAGTTCCAGGCAAAGCCCAGCTCGAAGGGCCGGCCAGCACCCGAGTAGCCGACGCCGCCCCTGACGAGCCACTGCAGGAGGATCGCGATCGGGAGCGCGAGTCCGAGCGTCGCGACCGCGCCACAGAACAGCGTCGCCGGGAGCTTCCAGACGCCGAGTTTGATCTCGCCGGGGCGGCGCGCGCCGCGACTGACGTACGCGCCGTCTCGACCGGCCTCGATCCTGGACTCGACGGCGAGGATGACGACGGCCATCGCGAGCAACAGCCACGAGAGCACGGCGGCGTAGTCGATCCGGCGCGCCCCGAACTCGTTGAAGATCATCCGGGTGAACACGTCGTACTTCATGATCGACGGCGTCCCGAAGTCGCCCAGCGTGTAGAGGGCCACGAGCAGTCCGCCGCCCGCGATCCCCGGCAGGATCTGGGGGAGCGTGACGCGCTTGAACGCCTCCCAGCGCGTGTGATTGAGCGACCGTGCGGCCTCGACGATCGTCCCGTCGAACGACAGCAGGGCGGCCCGTGTCGTCAGGAAGATGTAGGGGTACGTAAACAGCGTCAACACCAGCGTCGCACCGGGCAGCCCGTAAATCGCAGGAATCTGGTCGACGCCAAGCGGTGCGAGCAGGTCCGAGAGGTGGCCCTGCGGCCCGAACGCCGAGACGAACGCGAACGCGCCGATGTAGCTGGGGACGACCAGCGGCAACGCGCTCGTGACCGTCCAGAACCGGCGGAAGGGGAGGTCCGTCTGGACCGTCAGAATCGCCAGCGGAACGCCGACGAGCGCGGACAACAGGGTCACGCTGCCCACCAACACGATCGTGTTCGCCGTCACCTCGATCGTCGTCTGGCTGGTGAGCAACTCGATCGCACGCACGGCATCCATCTCGCCGGCCCGGAGGACGAGCCAGGCGAGCGGCGAGAGCACGAGGAGCGTGATCGCGACAGCGACGCCGGAGAGCACCCTGGAGGCGGAGCGTTCGGTGGTCGCTCCCTGGGTCTGCTCGGCGATGCGGTCGCGATCTCCGGTGGCCATCAGAGGACGCCGACCTCACGCAGCATGTCGACCGTCCCGCCCAGATCCGATAGCTCGCCGAGATCGATGTCCGGCGGATTCAGCTCGTCGATCGTCGGGAGGTCGCCGACCGGCTCGACGCCCGAGATCATCGGGTAGGCGTAGGTCCGGGTGGCGAAGAACTCCTGGGCCTCCGCCGAGAGGACGTGTCGGAGGAAGTTCTCCGCGAGCGCCTTGTTCTCGGTGCCGTCGAGGATCTGGGCACCGGAGACGTTGACCAGCGCACCGGCGTCGCCCTCGGTGAACGCGAGGTCGATCGGGGCCGAGGATCGGTCGCTCTGGACCCGCAGCGAGTAGTAGTGGTTCGCGAAACCGGCCGAGATCTCGCCGTCGGCCACGCGGTTCGAGACGGCGAACTCGTTGTCGTAGGTCGTGACCCCGAGGTCCTGCATGGACTGGAGCCACTGACGAGTCGTCTCGTCGTCCTCGATGACACGCATGGCGGTCACGAACGACTGGAAGGCGCTGTAACTGGGTGCCCAGCCGAAGGAGTCTCCGAAGGCGCTCGTCTCGGGGAACGCCGCGACCGTACTCGGCACGTCACTGGCCGAGAGTTCGTTCGTGTTGTACGGGATCGCGCGGGCGCGGCCGGCGAAGCCGACCCAGCGGTCCTCGCTGTCCTTGAAGGCGTCGCGAACGGGATCTGTCACTTCGGCGGACATCGACACGGCGGCACCGTCCTCGGCGACCGACCCCAGCGAACCGGCGTCGACGGCCATGAACACGTCGGCCGGCGTGCTGCCTGCGCGGTTCTCTTCTGCGATCCGGTTGGCGAGGTTGCTCGCCGACTCCTGCTGTGCGCTCACACTGAAATCGGGGTAGATCTGTTCGAGGAGATCGACCAGGTCGAGGTAGAGACCGCTCTCGCCGCCGCCGAGATACATCGTCAGTTCGCCCGAGAGGTCCGGGAGGTCGTCGATGCTGGTCCCCTCCGGGGCGGAGCGTTGCTCGACGAGCGGACCAGAGCCACGGAAGTCACCGAGCGATAGCTCGCTGGCGCTCGTGCCGTCGCTTCCACCGGGGAGCATATCCGTGCATCCGGCGAGCGCGCCGGCAGCGAGCGTGCCGCTGGCGGCCAGGAATCCGCGTCGTGACGACGGACGCGAGCGATCTCGATCCGATCGGTCGGCGTCGTCAGCGTTGTGTTCCATCATTGGATTTAGGCCCTCCTAAAGGACTTATACCTTTCTAATCGTCCGCCGGTACGGCCGCCGGTTTTTCGCTGACGCTTCCGGGGTCGATCTCGTCGAGACAGCTCAGCCAGTCGAGCATGTACTCCCCGCAGTAGTTCAGGAACGGCCCGTTCTCCCAGTCGTCGAAGTCGCCCTCGGCGAGGGCCCGTGCCATCGCTCGGAACACACCGGCGTAGCTGTCAGCGTCGTCGCCGACCTCGTCGACGATCTCCCAGACGTGCTCGTTCAGTTCGAGTCCGTGGACCTCGTTGGTCAGGTCCGAGAACGTCGAGCGCGGGGCCTTGTTGTGCTCACAGAGCGGGTCGCCGTTGTACACCTGCTTGCCGAGCACGTCGGCCGCGCGTTTGAGGAAGAGACCGCTCCAGATGTCGTCGAAGCGGCCCACGTCCCAGCGGTTGTCGTCCATGGGCAACTGGTAGAAGGCGGGGATCACTTCCCGACGGAAGGCGAGGTTCATCGAGCAGACGGTGAGGTACTGGCCCGGTGCGGCGACGAAGTCCGTCCCGTAGTCCTCGCTGGTCGTGCGCGTCTGGGCCTGGCCCTGGAGGTCGCCGTCCATCAGGATCCGGACCGCGTCGAGGTCGGGGACGTTCGTCCAGAGGCCCTGTGAGGCGACGACCTCGTCGACGTGGGCGGTCTCGGTCTCGACGGTCTCGTCCATGGCGGCGTAGGGGTAGCCACGCGGGTAGAGGTCGTGGTCGGACTGATAGAGGACGTTGACCCACTGCTCGTCCGAGCGGACCTGCTCGATCTCGCCGTCGTGGTCGAGGTTTCGCATGTGGGTGCCAAAGAAGTCCACGTCGTCGTGGGGGAGCGTGTCGTCGTCGATGAACACGCCGTACTCGAAGTCGTTGGCCCACATGTACAGCAGGCCGAAGGAGGTCTGTGCGTGACTGGCCTCGGGAATCAGGTGGTCGTACTCGCCCGCGCCCTGCCGTTCGAACCACTCGGTGCGTCGCGAGCCGTCGAACACTTCGCCGTCGACGCCCAGATCGTCGATCAGCGCGGCCATTTCGTCGGTGTCACAGAAGTCCTCTGTCACGAGAACGAACGACAGGCGGTCGGTGTCGAAGCCGTGTCGACGCGCGTTCTCGACGTACGCCTCGATACACTCGTACTCCCTGATCGTCGGAACGACGACGCAGATGTCGGTCATTAGTTGCCCACATCTCTTTAGGCAACCCTAAAATACTTGTCGTTGTCCGCTACCACCCACGAAGGAAGTCCAGAGATAATTTGCCGATCGGTAATGAATGTATGTAGTAAATATCGCCTGGGCAAGGAGAACTATTATTTGCTTGCCCGCGGCGTGTTCCAGTACCATGAACAGACGAACTACTGGGGGTGAGCGCGGCCAGCCATGAATCTCGATGGCCAGACCTGCGTCGTAACCGGGTCGTCGCGCGGGATCGGACGCGGTATCGCCAAAGACCTGGCCGCCCACGGGGGCGACGTCGTAGTGAACTACCGATCGTCGGAAAACGAAGCCGGGGCCGTCGTCGAGGATATCGAAGACGACGGCGGCACTGCGATGGCCGCACAGGCCGACATCTCCGAGCAGGACGACGTGGAATCGATGGCCGCGGCGGTACACGATACGTTCGGGTCGGTGGACGTACTCGTCAACAACGCCGGGATCACCATCGACAAGAAGTTCGAGAACATGACCCGCGAGGACTGGGAGACGGTCATCGACGTGAACCTCGGCGGCGTGTTCAACTGTACGAACGCCTTCTACGACGACATCGAACAGTCGGACACCGGACGGCTGATCAACATCTCCTCGGTCGTCGGCCAGCAGGGCAACTACGGGCAGGCCAACTACGCGACGACGAAGTCCGGTCTGTTCGGGTTCACGCGCACGCTCGCGCTCGAACTCGCCGACACCGGCTCGACGGCCAACTGCATCGCGCCGGGGTTCGTCGCCACGGACATGCTCGAAGAGGTGCCAGAGCGCGTCCAGGAGAAGATCCTGCGAGAGATTCCGCTGAACCGGTTCGCCACGGTCGAGGACATCTCGGGGATCGTCCGGTTCGTCGCCAGCGAAGAATCGAGCTACATGACCGGACAGGTGCTCGGCGTCAACGGCGGCATGGAGTGGTAAGATGAGTGAGCACGACGCGGATCAGGAAGACGAACAGGTGACTGACGACGCGGTCTCGGACCCCATCGAGGAGCTTCGGGAACGCAAACGCGAGGCCCAATTGGGCGGCGGCGAGGACCGCATCCAGGCCCAGCACGACAAGGGGAAGATGACCGCCCGCGAACGGATCGACTTCCTCGTCGACGACGGCACGTTCAACGAGATCGATCCGTTCGTCGAACACCGATCGACGAACTTCGGAATGGAAGAAAAGCAGTTCGCGGGCGACGCCGTCGTGACGGGCTACGGCGAGGTCGACGGGCGGAAGGTCTTTCTGTTCGCTCACGACTTCACCGTCCTCGGCGGCTCCGTCGGCGAGGTCGTCGCCGACAAGATCTGCAAGGTGATGGACAAGGCCATCGAGAACGGCGTGCCCGTCATCGGGCTGAACGACTCCGGCGGCGCGCGCATTCAGGAGGGCGTCGACTCGCTCGTCGGCTTCGCCAAGATCTTCCAGCGCAACACGGAGGCCTCGGGACTGATCCCGCAGATCTCGGCGATCATGGGGCCGTGTGCCGGCGGCGCGACCTACTCGCCCGCGCTGACGGACTTCACCTTCATGGTCGAGGACACCAGCCACATGTTCATCACGGGGCCGGACGTGATCGAGACGGTCACCGGTGAACAGGTCTCAAAGGGCGAACTCGGCGGTGCGGGCTCACACTCCTCGAAGTCCGGCGTCGCCCACTTCGCGTACCCGAGCGAGGAGGCCGCACTGGAGAACATCCGACGGCTCCTCTCGTATCTCCCACAGAACAACATGGAGGACCCGCCGCGGGTCAAACCGTGGGACGAACCGGACCGCGAGGTGCCGGAGGTCACGGACATCGTCCCCGACGCCCCGCGCAAGCCCTACGACATGACGAGAGTCATCGGGAGCATCGTCGACGAGGATTCGTTCTTCGAGGTTCACGAAAGCTGGGCGCGCAACGTCGTCGTCGGCTTCGCCCGCATGGACGGGCGCTCGGTCGGGATCGTCGCTAACCAGCCCCGGGTCAGCGCCGGGACGCTGGACATCGACGCCGCCGAGAAGGCCGCCCGGTTCATCCGGATGTGCGACTCGTTCAACGTCCCGATCGTCTCGCTGGTCGACGTGCCGGGCTTCATGCCCGGGACCGACCAGGAGCACAACGGGATCATCCGTCGCGGCGCGAAGCTCATCTACGCCTACGCGGAGGCGACGGTGCCGCTGCTGTCCGTAGTCGTCAGGAAGGCCTACGGCGGGGCCTACATCGTCATGTCCTCGAAGTTCCTCGGCTCGGACGTGAACTACGCCTGGCCGGGTTCGGAAATGGCGGTGCTCGGACCGCGCGGCGCGGTCAACATCCTCTATCGCAACGAGATCGCCGAGGCCGACGACCCCGACGCCCGCCGGCAGGCGCTCATGGACGAGTTCCGCGAGGAGTTCGCTCACCCCTACGGGCCGGCCAAGCGGGGCTATCTCGACGACGTGATCGAACCGAAGGACACGCGCAAACGACTGATCGACGACCTCGACCTGCTGGAACGCAAACGCGAGGAGTCGCCGCCGAAAGACCACGGCAACATCCCACTGTAACGATGTCGTCACTCGAACCAACTGACGACGAGGAACCGACCGACGACGCCGACGAGACGACGGTGACCGTCACTGCCGGCGACCGGGAACTGGACGTGTCGCTCCCGGACGACGCGTCGTCGTCCGAGGCCGCGGCCATCGCCTCGGCGATCAGTGCCCACGTCACGGATCGCCAGCGCGCTGCGGCCGCCGCGGCAGCGGCGCGCGACGACGGACCCGAGTACGCCAACGAGTGGGTACTCGAAGGGCGTCTCGAACGCTTCGGCAAGCGCCGCCGTCCACAGCGCGTCGAGAAGGGCGACGAGTGGAAGGCGGCCGGTCGGTCGTTCTATCGGTAGGAGCTACTCCTCGCCGTTCATCTCTCGGAGCACTTCGAGGTCGCGGGTGGTCTTCGCGAACTCTGCGGTGGGAGTGTACGCGTCGCAGTGATCACACTGGAACCGCTCTCCTGACGCCGGAAGCTCGGAGAGACGCTGTTCCCACTCGGTCGTGCAGTCGGGACACTGGAGCTGTATCCAGGCTTCCTGCATGTGTTCGTGTGACAGTGGCACACTCATATACTTTGTCCGGGCTCTCGACCGCCGGGAACACGGGCCACAACGACAACTAGAGTGACAGGTCAGGGCAAAGACAACTGGAACCACAACGAACACAATACCCCCGCGAGTCCCCACCCACATGGGAGTCGCCGTAATCGAAGCGTCGATGACGAAGTTCGGCCAGCGCGACGCCTGGCTCCGCGATCTACTCGCGGAGGCGGGCGAGGAGTGTCTGTCCGACGCACCCATCGACAACGACGACGTGGAGCATCTGTACGTCTCGAACATGTCCAGCGGGGAGTTCGAGGGACAGACAGGCGTGATGAACTGGCTGGCTCACGATCTCGGCCTGCTACCGGCCTACAGCGAGCGGGTCGATCAGACGTCTTCCTCCGGCGGTGCGGGGATCTACGAGGCCTGGCAGTCGATCGCCTCCGGCGCGAGCGAGATGACGCTACTGGTCGGCGGCGAGAAGATGACCCACAAGACCACCCCGGAAGCGACCGACATCATCGCCTCGATCACCCATCCCGACGAGTACAAACACGGCGTCACGCTGCCGTCTTTCGCCGGCCTGACCGCGCGTCACTACCTCGAACGATTCGACGCGCCCCGCGAATCGCTGGCGAAGGTCGCCGTGAAGAACCACCGCAACGGCGTCGACAACCCCAACGCGCAGTTCCAGAAGGAGATCACGACGGAGACGGCTCTGGAGTCGCCGATCGTCGCCGACCCGCTGCGCCTGTACGACTTCTGTCCGATCACGGACGGCAGCGCTGCGATGCTCTTTACCACCGAGGAGCGGGCGGCCGAGTTGACCGACGACTACGCCGTCGTCTCCGGGATCGGCGGCGCGACGGACACCCACGTCGTCCACGAGCGCGACGATCCGACGGTGATGGGCGGGGTCGTCGAGTCGAGCGACCAGGCCTACGAGATGGCCGGTCTGGGTCCCGACGATCTCGACGTGGCCGAACTCCACGATATGTTCACGATCCTGGAGTTCCTCCAGCTGGAGGGGATCGGCGTCGCCGAGCAGGGCGAAGCCTGGGAACTCGCGATGGACGGCTACACGGACAGAGACGGCGAACTGCCGATCAACACCTCTGGCGGACTGAAGTCCAAAGGTCACCCGCTCGGCGCGAGCGGGGTCGCTCAAGGCGTCGAAATCTACGAACAGCTCGTCGGCGAAGCCGGACCGCGACAGGTCGAGGCCGACGTGGGACTGGCCTGTAACGTCGGTGGCTTCGGGAACTGTGTCATCACCACGATCATGGAGGCTGCAGAATGACTGCTGTTGCACACTCACTCGTCGGCGGCTCGTGTCGCGCGCAACGATGTCACACTCGGTCACACGGGGGTGACCTCGCGTGACCCTCGATGCACACCGCTGTGAGAACGGTCACGTGACGTATCCCGGCCACACGTTCTGTCCGGAGTGTGGAGAGAAACAGACCGAGACGGTCGACCTCTCGGAACGCCGCGGCGAGGTCGTCACCTGGACTCACTCGACGGCGACGCCGCCGGGCGTGCGCGAACCGAACACGCTGGCGATCGTCGAGTTCGACGTGGCAGACACCGTCGTTCGCGCGCTCGGCCAGGTCACGACCGACGACGTCGAGACCGGCGACGTGGTCGAACCGGTGTACGTCGAGGAACTGCGTGATCCCGAGATCGGGATCAAGGAACCGGAGAGTCAGGACTGGGACGGGTATCGCTTCCGACCAGTCCAGTGAGGCGTCTCGTCGTCGATCAACTGGTCGGAAGCGATCGGTGAGAGCAGTCCAGTGAGGCGTCTCGTCGTCGTGCGGTCGACCGGGAAAACGGCGACGCCGATCAGTGTCATACGAATTATTGTGGCGATTTACCGGCGACGATCGCCGGTAAGCAACTACGATAAACCGAATCAGTCGGCCGTGACGATCGTCCGTCGAACCGGTTCGTCGGAGGACTGTTCGGCCAGTCGGTCCAGACAGTCCGCGACGGATTCGGTCTCGGAACCCGCCGCGTGCGGTGCGACGGTCCGGAGGTCGCCGTTCTCGTAGAGTGCGAGACAGATCGCCGGAAAGACCAGCTCGGTGCGCTTCTCGCCGGTCTCCATCGAGTAGCACTCTCGGGTGTCGAAAAACGGCGTCAGGCGGGCACCGTTAGACCGGGCCCAGTCGCTGAACTCGTTGTACCGACGCCGCTGTTCGGGCGCGTTCTCCCCGTCGACCGGCAGCCGCTTGTCCCACGACGTTACGCTGTAGTCGTCGAGGAGTCCCGTCGACGTGAGTCGCTCCAGCCGAGCGATGGTCCGCTGGCTGCTCTGGGTCGCCGGTGTCGGGAGGGTCTCCCGAACGAATAGCCTCGCCCGAACTCCCCCCGGCTGCTCTGTCGTGGGCATGGTGTCTCTCCGTAGCAGCCCACGCATAATAAAACATGATGTTTTTCAGAATATGTATTTGGGTAGTGGCGACGAACACGAACGCAGTACAGGAGCGGGAAGTTACCGCTGGTAAACTCTGGCATCGAGACGTTTCCATTCGATCTACGCTCACAGTGTCGGGTGGATGCCCGTGTCGCAGTTCGACACACTGACCGGCGAATATCGTCACGAAGTGATATAGTAACAATTGAAACGATTTACACACCGATCGCACTGCTGTCGTGCGATCGGGTGTGCATTGATTTTCAATGGCTACTATAGCTGGCAGTATCAGGAAGCGTCGTCGTCGTCCGAATCGGTCTGATCGCTCACGTCGTCCTTCAGCGAACGCAGTTCCGCGTCCACGTCGACGGGCACGTCCTCGCTCTCGTCTTCGCCGTCGGCTTCGAGGCTGGCCGCCGATCCTCCCTCCGGGCTCCCGTTGGATCGCTCCTCGATGCGGGACTCGATGTCCGCTCGCAGGCGACGGGCTTCGGTCAGGAGCTCGCGCGCCTCGTCGTCCGTGGGCTGGCCCTCGACGGCGTCCTGGAGATCAGCGAGCGCGCCGTCGAGCTTCGAGAGCGTGGTCGCGCTGAGGCGCTCGGCGCGCGCCCGCACGTCGCTCCCCTCCGAGTCCGCCGTCGGTGCTCGACCGTCCGCCATCCGCAGCGCCCGCTGGAGGAGCTTCAGGGCCTCGATGTTGGTCCGCAACAGGAGGATCGTCGCGGGAATGGCGACGTCGCTGGTCAACCGCATCAGTTCGCGCGGCGTCGGCGGACGCAGCCGATCGTCGTCGTCCCGTGGCTCGAACTCGGTTTCGAGCCGCTGTAACGTCGTGACGAGTTCGCCGACCAGGGACGCAAGATCGTCGTCGGAGCTGCTCATACGCGCCCTTGCAGTGTGAGCTATAAAAACCCAGCCGCGGTCGGATTAGGCGAACCAAAATCCTTTTAGCTTTAGGCATACCTAACGTCCGCTAATGGCACCCGTCTCGGAACGCGAACAAGATTCAGACGACGCTCGGACAGAACCGTCGGTCAGCGCGCACCAGAGTTCCCCCGACAGAACGGTCTTCACTGAAGACGGAAACTCCGACGCCTGGATCGCGACCGACCTCACGGTCGAACCCTGGGAGTAACGCGGCTCTTCTCCTCGCTACCCGATCTCGATACCGTCAGTTGCGACGCTACTGCATCGCGTTCTCGGTGACGAGCGTGTCGTCTTCGAGGTAGTGCTCGATGTGGTGGGCGTCCTCTTCGGTCTCGACCAGGATCTCGCGGAGGATCTGTGCCGTCGCGTGGTCGCCGAGGTTGGTCGCCAGCTCGACGTGGTCACGCAGCGACTCGATGATCTCGCCGTACATCTCGAGGTCGTTGGCCAGCGAGGTCCGGATGTCGTACACGTCCTCGTCCTCGGAGTCGACCGGCGCGTGGTCGGCCAGTGCGGCCGGTCCGGCGACGGGCGTCCCACCGAGTGCCTGGGCGCGCTCGGCGAGTTCGTCGGCCGCCGCTTCGGCGTTTGCGGCGGCGTCGCCCAGGAACAGGTGGAGGTCGCGAAACTCCGCGCCCTCGACGTTCCAGTGGTGTTTCTTGAGCTGGTGGTAGAGGACGTAGGTCGCCGCCAGGTCGCTGTTCAGCGCGTCGATGATCTGCTCGGACTTGTCTCGTTCGAGGCGAAGCTCGTTGTCACCGACGGTGCCAAACTCCTGCTGGACGGACGTTTGTTTGCTCATGGCAACTGCGACTACTACCGGACGGCACTTAAAACCTTCGCGATTCCAGAAACTACTTTTTGGTTTTGGCAAACCTAATTCTCGAATCCTGCATAACGTGGCAACTAGATGTAGTGTTTTCCCGCACTCCGTGGGAGCCGATCGGCCGAGACGATCTGCTGTCTGATCGAGAACGACGGTCCCAGAAAGTCGTCTCCGGCGGTGCCGCGTCGCGACCTACAGCGTGCGGTCGAGCGCCACGTACGCGACACCGTCCGGTGGCGTCGACGACACGCCACTCGCGGTCGAGACGGTCCGGCGGTGTACGTCGACGACGGCACCGAGCATCGCGTCGCCGACGCCGAGGGCGTCCCCGAACTCGTCCCACACGGTCGACGGAACTCGCAGGTAGTAGACCCCGGCCGTGCGCTCGATCAGCGGGTCCTCGTACTGCTTGCGCCATTCGTAGACGATGTTCTCGACGCCGGGCAACTCCTCGACTGCCGCCTGGTGGTCGGCGAGTCGCTGGGTCAACGCTGCTGGATCGACCTCGAACTCGCTGGCCGATCGCTCGACTGCGGCGGTGTCGAACAGGTCGCTGTCGGCGGACTCCATCGCGCGACGTTCGCACTCGATGCACAAAAGTCTCAACAATCGATGGTCCGTTCTCACCGCCCGAGACACCGCCAGCAGAATTATCCCGTCACGCAGGGAAGGTCGAACTGCATGGGACGCCTCTCAACGTTGTTCTCGCCCGACCGGGTCGCCGTCGTCGGTGCGACAGACTCCGACGGTGCGGTCGGTCGCGCGATCACGGAAAACTTGCAGGCGTCGTTCGCGGGTGATATCGTCGCCGTAAACCCGTACAAGGAGAGCGTGCTGGGTCTGCACTGCCACGACACCGTGGCCGACGTCGAGGCAGACATCGACGTGGCGGTGATCGTCGTCCCACCCGACGTCGCCGTCGACTCGATCCGCGAGGCAGGCGAGGCGGGGATCGAGAACGTCGTCGTCATCACCGCCGGCTTCGGCGAAACCGGCGCAGAGGGCGCAGCACGCGAGAAAGATCTCAGAGAGACGGCCGCCGAGTACGACCTCAACCTCGTCGGCCCGAACAGCCTCGGCATCATGAGCACGCCGACGGGACTCAACGCCACGTTCGGCAACGAGATGGCAACGAGCGGCGGCATCTCGTTTATGAGCCAGTCCGGCGCGTTCGTCACGGCGGTCCTGGACTGGGCCGCCGAACGCGACGTGGGATTCAAAGACATCGTCTCGCTGGGCAACAAGGCGATCCTCGACGAACGGGACTTCATCGACGAGTGGGGGACAGACCCCGACACCGACGTGATCCTGGGCTACCTCGAAGACATCGAGGACGGCGCGGGCTTCGTCCAGACCGCGCGCGAGGTCACGCAGGACACGCCGATCGTGCTCGTCAAGTCCGGTCGGACCGACGCCGGTGCCAGCGCCGCCGCCTCTCACACCGGTGCGATGGCCGGTTCGGAAGCGGCCTACGAGGCGGGTCTCGAACAGTCCGGCGCGATCCGGGTCGAGACCGTCCAGGAACTGTTCGACTACGCACAGATCCTCGCCGACCAGCCCCTCCCGGAGGGAAAGGAAGTCGCGATCGTCACGAACGCGGGCGGACCCGGCGTGATGACCACCGACGCTGTCGGCGACAGCGGCCTCGAACTGGCCGACCTGACCGACGACACGGTCGAGCGCCTCGCCGAGACGATGCCCGACGAGGCCAACATCTACAACCCGGTCGACATCATCGGCGACGCACCGGCAGCCAGGTTCGAGGCGGCCCTGGAGACCGTCATGGCCGACGACAACGTCGCCATGGCGGTCGTCGTCGCCTGTCCGACCGCGGTCCTCTCGTTCGAGGAGCTGGCGGAGGTCGTCGTCGACTGCCAGCAGGAGTACGACATTCCCGTCGCGACCACGCTGATGGGCGGCCAGAGCGTCGGCCCCGCTGCCTCGACGTTGACCGAGTCGGGCATTCCGAACTACTTCGACCCGGCCCGCGCCGTCGACAGCCTCGACGCGCTGGCCCGCTACGACGACATCCAGTCCCGCGAGTACACCGACCCCGAGACCTTCGACGTGGACCGCGAGCGGGCGCGAGACATCCTGCAGTCGGCCGCGGACCGAAACCAGAACCGCCTCGGCGTCGAGGCCATGGACTTGCTCGACGCCTACGGGATCCCGACGCCGGAGGGCGAGGTCGTCGACTCCCCGTCGGAGGCCCAGTCGGTCGCGGAATCGATCGGCGACGAGGTCGTCATGAAGATCGTGAGCCCGGACATCCTCCACAAGTCCGACATCGGCGGCGTCGAGGTCGGCGTCTCACCGGAGGACGTGTGGGACACCTACGAGGACCTCGTCGTGCGAGCACGCAACTACCAGCAGGACGCGACGATCCTCGGCGTCCAGGTCCAGGAGATGCTGGACGTCGACGCGGGCACCGAGACGATCCTCGGGGTGAACCGCGATCCACAGTTCGGCCCGCTGGTCCTCTTTGGACTCGGCGGCATCTTCGTCGAAGTGCTCGAAGACACCACGCTCCGGGTCGCGCCGGTCTCGGAGCCCGACGCCCGCTCGATGCTCGACGACATCGAGTCGGCCCCGCTGTTGCGGGGCGCACGCGGTCGCGATCCGGTCGACGAGGACGCGCTGGTCGAGACGATCCAGCGCCTGTCACAGCTCGTCACGGAGTTCCCGGCGATCGTCGAACTGGACATCAACCCGCTCGTCGCGACCAACGACGGCGTCGCGGCGATCGACCTGCGGCTGACCCTCGATCAGGAGGAACTATGAACACGCTACTGGTCACCTCGACGAACGACGGCATCGGCAAGACGGCGATCACCCTCGCGCTCGCTCGGCGCGCACAGCGGGCGGGCTACGACGTGGGGTACATGAAACCGAAAGGCACGCGGCTCCAGAGCGCGGTCGGCAAGACCCGCGACGAGGACCCGATGCTCGCGCGCGAACTGCTCGATCTCGACGCGGAGATGCACGAGATGGAGCCGATCGTCTACTCCCCGACGTTCATTCAGGAGGCGATCCGCGGGCGCGAAGATCCCGACGAGCTGCGCGAGCGGGTCGTCGACAGCTTCGAGGACCTGGCCGAGGACAAAGACCTGATGATCGTCGAGGGGAGCGGCGACCTCTCGACGGGGAGCATCGTCGACCTCGACGACGTGGACATCGCCGAGGCCCTCGACGCCCGCATGTTGCTGGTCACGGGGTACGACTCCGTGGCGACGACCGACGCGGTGCTCGGCAGCGCACAGACGGCCGGCGACCGGCTGGAAGGCGTTGTCTTCAACGGCGTCGCCGACGCCAAGATGGACGAGCTCAACGACGACGTGATCCCGTTCCTCGACGGGCGGGACGTGCCGGTGTTCGGCGCGCTCCCGACGGTCCCGGAGCTGGCCGGCGTCACGGTCGAGGAACTCGCCCGGAGCCTGGGCTGTAACGTCCTGACGCCGGATATCGGTCTCGACAGACACGTCGAGCGGTTCACGGTCGGGGCGATGGGCGGCAGCAGCGCGCTCGACCAGTTCCGGCGGACACGAGACGCGGTCATGATCACCGGCGGCGACCGCTCGGAGGTCCAGACGGCCGCGCTGGAAGCGGCGGGCATCAAGGCGCTGTTGCTGACCGGGGGCTTCCGACCGGCCAGTGCCGTCCTCGGTCGCGCACAGGAAGAGGGCGTCCCGATCTTGCTCGTCCAGTCGGACACCCGGACGACGATCGATCGCGTCGAGGACGTTCTCCACGCCGGCCGCACCCGAACCGGAGACACCGTCGATCGGATGGGCGAACTCCTCGCCGAAGGCGTCGACGTGGAACGGCTGCTCTCGGTCGATCTCTGATCTACCGCTCTCCTTTACCGACCGCGGGTCAGCGGTACGCAAGCCAGCGGTCTCATACGGTTTATTGTAGTTGCTTACCGGTGATCGTCGCCACGGAGTAGACGATCACCGGTAAATCGCTACAATAATCCGTATCAGTCGCCGCTCCGTTCGACGCCGCGAAATCGCTCGGGGAGCGCCGACGCCACGGCGTCGACGAGCGCCTCGCCGTCCGCCACGTCGACCGGCGGCAGCGTCGCCACCGGCACGTCGTTGGCCGTCTCGATCTCGCGCGGATTCGTCCGCTCGGCGACGGTCGCGCCCTCGTACTCGTTCAGGACGACGCCTCGAACGGAGACTCCCCGACGACGTAGCGCCTCGACGGTCAGAGCCGTGTGATTCAGCGTCCCTAACCCGGAGCGGGCGACGACCAGCGTCGGCAGGTCGAGGTCGGCGACGAGATCGACGACCTCGTGGGTCGCCGTCAGCGGGACCCGGAGTCCGCCGATCCCCTCGACGACGGTCGCCTCGCTGTCCTCGACGGCTGCGCGACAGCCGGACAGCAGACGGTCGTAGGAGAGTTCGACGCCCGTCTCGCGGGCCGCAACGGCGGGGGCTAGCGCCGGGCCGAGCCGTTCCAGACAGGTCGCGGCCGCCTCGTCGCCACAGACGCGCTCGACGAAGCGCGCGTCGTCGTCCTCGGGAACACCGGTCTGGCAGGGCTTGACCGCGGTCGCGTCGATCCCGTCACGGTGCAGCCAGCCCGTGATGCCGGCCGTGAGGACCGTCTTGCCGACGCCGGTGTCCGTGCCGACCACGAACAGGCTCACAACAGCCCACACTCCGTTCCGGCACGCTCGAAGGCGTCGAGACAGCGGTCGATCGCCGCCTCGTCGTGGGTCGCCATCGGCGCGATTCGGAGCCGCGACCGGCCGGCTGGGACGGTCGGCGGCCTGATCGCCGGTGCGACGATGCCCCGGTCGCGGACGGCCGTCGCGAGTGCCATCGCGTCGTCTCGGTGCCCGACCACCACCGGGAGGATGTGCGTGTCGCCAAGCACCTCGAACCCGGCGGCTTCGAGACCGTCCCGGAGCCGCTCGACGTTCTCCCAGAGCCGCTCCCGTCGAGTTCCCTCGCGTGCGATCCGGAGCGCCTCGCGTGCCGCTCCGGCAGCCGGCGGTGCGAGTCCGGTCGAGAAGACGAACGTCCGGGCCTCGTTGAGCAGGAACTCGATCAGCGTCTCCGCACCGGCGACGTACCCGCCCTGTGCGGCCAGCGCCTTCGAGAGGGTCCCGAGCTGTACGTCGATCCGGTCGCTCACGCCCTGTGCCTGGACGACACCGCCACCGTCGGCACCGACGACACCGGTCGCGTGGGCTTCGTCGACCATCACCCACGCGCCGTGGCGCTCGGCCGCGTCACAGATGTCGGACAGCGGCGCGCGGTCGCCGTCCATCGAGAACACGCTGTCGGTGAGGACGAGCCACGACTCGCTGTCGGCGTCGCCGCTTCGGGCGTCCATCCGCCGCGCGAGATCCGCGGGGTCACAGTGGTCGTAGACCACCGTCTCGTCGGCCCCGATCCGACAGCCGTCGACGATGCTGGCGTGGTTCAGTTCGTCGGAAAACACCACGTCCGGATCGAGCGCGTCGATCACACCGACGTTTGCAGCGTAGCCAGACGAAAACACGAGCGCGCGCTCCGTTCCCTTGCTGTCTGCGAGGTCGCGTTCCAGGGCTCGATGGAGCGTCGTATCCCCCGTGACGAGCCGGGACGCGCCGGCACCGGTGCCGATCGACCGTGCCGCGGTCTCGGCCGCTCGCTGGACCCGTCCGTCGTCGGCCAGTCCGAGGTAGTTGTTCGCGGCGAAGACCAGCTCCGGCTCGCCGAAGTCGGCGGTTCCACCGCCCGGATCGTCGGCCAACCGGGTCCGGCCGGCGACCGATTCAGCCGGGTTCAGGTGGCGTCGCAGGCCGCGCTCCTCGCGCTGTTCGAGCCGTCTCCCGAGCGAAAAGCCGTGTGTCATCAGAACGTCGGCATCAGTTCTGCCGGCCCGTAGACGCCGTAATCTCCCGCACGATTTCGCAACACGGCGGCCTTCAGGTAGCCGATAGCGGGGCCGTTGACGTTGGCTTCCATGCTCGTCGCGTCGTCGAGCTGGAAGGTGTTGGTCCCCGTCTCGCCGTCGAAGGTCCTGCCGGTCACGCTGACGGTCGTCGTCGTCGGCTTCTCGTCCTGACGCACGTCGAGAATCCCGCCGACGGTCACGTCCTCGGCGTCACAGACGCCGGCCCGCTCCAGCAACACGTCGTCGGCGTGTTCCATGTCGTCGAACTCCAGGCGACCGTCGTGCTCGTCGATCAGCGCCTCGATCTCCGCCTCGCTCATCTCGCGGGCCGACTCGATGTCGTAGCCGTCGAGGTGGGCGATGTCCTCCCGGACAGTGCCGCGGTTGTCCTCGTAGCCCGACTTCAGGCCGACGCCCCACCAGATATCGACGGACTCGATCTCGACGAACGACTGGGCGGCAAGCGCCGCCGCCCCGGTGAGCAGCCCCGGCGTCGCACCGGCTCCACAGACGAACGTGATGCCGGCGTCGACGAGCCGTTGCTCGCGGTCTTCCAGCATCCCGATCACGCGCGAGCGTTTGAGCACGTCGATCAGGACGGCCTCGTAGTCGGCGTCTGCGAACCGCTGGGCGACCCGGGGGATGAAGTCGTGCTCCAGGTTGGGCAGTGCCATCAGGACCGCGTCGATCTCGTCGGCCTCGGCGATCACGTCGTCGATCGGCGTCTCGGTCTCCCGGCCCTGGTCGCTGGCGACGATCCCCGCCTGCTCGCCGTGCTGTTTGACGCCGCCGGCCGCCGCCCCGCCGTCTGGGGCCACGTCTCGCTCGTCTGACGGCCCGCTCGCGATGTTGCCCTCAGTGGCGTCGAGCAGTTCGTCCACGTCGAGCCCGTCGTGGTCGATCGCGACCCCGTTGCGATCACACGCCGCGACGGGCGTGAGGCCGTCTCTGTGGGTCGCGACTTCGAGCGTTCGTCTGCCGATACCACCCGTTCCGAGTACTGCGAATCGAATGTCGTCCATGGTGTCAGTCTCCGGATTCCGCTTCGCTGGTCGCCGTCCCCGCCGCCGTCTCGACGACGCCGTCGGGATCGGCAGCGTCGTTGCCGCGCTCCTTGACCGCCGCCGGGTCGAACTCGTTTTCGGCCATGTTCGGCTCCAGTCCCGCCCGCTCGACGGTCTCGATGTCGTCACCGGGCGACTGGCCGTCCGTCGTCAGATAGTCGCCGGTGAGCATCCCGTCAGCTCCCGCCTCGAACGGGAGATGCTGTTCGTCTTCGTCGAGGTTGACCTCCCGGCCGCCGGTGAGTCGGACCCGTGCCTCGGGGTGGAGGAATCGGTACACTGCGATCGTCTCGACGATTGCCTCGGTCGTGATGTCGGCCGTCCCGTTCAGCTTCTCCGAGAGAGGCGTCCCGGCGACCGGATTGAGGATGTTGACCGGGAGCGAGGAGACGCCGATGTCCTGGAGGGCGACCGCCGCGTCGACGCGATCCGCCGGGGACTCGCCCATTCCCAGAATCACGCCGGCACAGAGGTCCATACCCGCCTCCTTGGCGACTTCCAGGGTCGCCACGCGGTCCTCGAAGCTGTGGGAGTCGACGATCTCGGGGAAGAAACGCGGCGAGGTCTCGATGTTGTGATTGTAGTGGTTGAGTCCCTCCTCGGCCAGGATGGCCGCTTCCTCCTCCGTGAGGATGCCGAGACTCGCGTCGACCTCCACGGCCGTCTCGTCGCGGACCAGCCTGATCGCTCGCAGGACTTCCTGCCACTCCTCGGGGCGGTGCTCTTTCGAGACGCCCTTCTCGGCGACGACGATCCCGAAGCGCTGGGCACCGTCGCGTTCGGCGCGCTTGGCCGCGGCGAGGATCTCCTCGGGATCGAGGAAGCCGTAGTTTTCGATCCCGGTGTCGAAGTGGACCGACTGGGCACAGAAGCCACAGTCCTCGGCGCAGTTGCCGGCCTTCGCGTTCACGATCGAGCAGGCGTCGACGGTCCCGTCACCGAACTGTGACCGGACGTAGTCGGCCCCCGCTGCGAGTTCGCCGACGGGCTGGGCCAGCAGCGCGAGCCCGTCGCGGCGATCCAACTGTTCGCCGTCGATCACGCGGGCGACAGCGTCGTCGATCGTTCGGTTACCTGTCTCGTAAACCACATGCTAGGTGGCAGTTGACGGAACCTTATAGGTTCGGGTCGCGGGGAGCGACCGTCGTTCCGGGCGATCGATCGCGGATCACCGCCGAGAGCGTCGTCCACTCGCCGCAGTGTCGGACGGACTGTGAGAGATCCGGAAAAGACCGACAACTTTCCGTATCAGTCGTCGTCGCCGACGACTGTCGGTCGCCCCTCGTGGTGGTGCAACTCGGCGTCGCTGTCGTGGGTGCCGACGGGCGGTCGGTTCACCGACGCGGCGGCCGATCCTTCGAGGTCGGTCTCGTCGGCGATCGACGCCATCTCGTCGCCCTCCCGCGCGTCCTGATCGATCCGCATCGAGCAGAACTCGACGCCACACATCGAACAGAAGCGGGCGTCCTTGTAGTTGTCACCCGGCAGCGTCTTGTCGTGGTAGGCCTTCGCGCGCTCGGGGTCGAGCGCGAGCTCGAATTGCTCCGACCAGTCGAAGGCGTAGCGGGCCTCCGAGAGGGCGTCGTCCCAGTCGCTGGCCCCCTCGCGCCCGTTGGCAACGTCGGCGGCGTGTGCGGCGATCCGGTAGGCCGCGAGCCCTTCGCGCACGTCCTCTCGTTCTGGCAGGCCGAGGTGCTCTTTGGGCGTGACGTAACACAGCATCGCCGCGCCCGCGCGTCCGGCCTCGGTCGCGCCGATCGCGCTGGTGATGTGGTCGTAGCCGGGCGCGATGTCGGTCACCAGCGGGCCGAGGACGTAGAACGGCGCGCCGTCACAGACCTCCTGCTGGCGCTCGACGTTGTCCGCGACCTCGTCCATGGGCACGTGGCCCGGTCCCTCGACCATCACCTGGACGCCCTCGTCCCACGCTTTTCGGGTCAGTTCACCCAGGGTGTCCAGCTCTGCGAACTGCGCCTCGTCGCTCGCGTCTGCGATACAGCCGGGCCGCAGGCCGTCGCCGAGACTGAAGGTCACGTCGTGTTCACGGAAGATCTCGCAGATCTCCTCGTATTTCGTGTAGAGGGGGTTCTGCATCCCGTTTTCCTCCATCCACTTGGCCATGATCGATCCGCCGCGAGAGACGATCCCGGTCTTGCGGCCGTCGGTCAGCGGGAGGTGTTCCATCAGCACGCCCGCGTGGATCGTCATGTAGTCGACGCCCTGCTCGGCCTGTTTCTCGATCACGTCCAGCAGGAGTTCGTGGGTGATCTCCTCGGGGCTGCCCGCTCGCTTGACGGCCTCGTAGATCGGGACCGTCCCGACGGGAACCGGCGAATGCTCGACGTTTGCCTCGCGGATCTCGTCTAAGTTCGCGCCCGTCGAGAGGTCCATCACCGTGTCCGCGCCGTAGTGGACCGCGGTGTGGAGCTTCTCCAGTTCGCCGTCGAGGTCGCTCGTCTCCTCGCTGTTGCCGATGTTGGCGTTGACCTTCGTCGAGAACTCCCGGCCGATGATCATCGGGTCGAGCGTCTCGTGGCCGACGTTCGCCGGGATCACTGCCTGTCCGTCCGCGACCTGCTCGCGGACGAACTCGGCGTCGACGGTCTCGCGCTCTGCGATCCGTTCCATCGCCGACGTGATCTCTCCGTCTCGTGCACGCTGGAGCTGGGTCGTCATAGATAAGCTAGTTATATCACTAGATTATAAAAGTTCCCAGTCTCGTCAGTAGGGCCGTCGCCCCGACGAGAACGAACGCTGGCCGCCGTCAACGGTCGCCCGGCCGACCGACTCGTTCGACGAACTCCTCGCCGTCCAGTTCGCTCACCAGTGCGGGCTTTCGAGTCATGTAGTCGGACCCCTCCGAGACGGCGAAGCGCTCGGCCACGGCCGAGTCGAGGTAGTATCCGCCGGAGCCGTCCGGGCGGTCGCGGTACTCGCTCAGCCGAATCGGATCGCGCTCGAAGAGCCCACCGGGAGTCCGGCCGTCGAGCAACACGAGCCGCTTGTCGTCGTAGAAGGGGACGCCCTCGACGGCGCGCTTCGCGTGGGCGTTCTCGGAGTGGCGCGCGAGCTTCTCACGCTTCAGTTCGGTCGGATCGCCCGGTTCGATCACGGTACGCCCCTCGACGGTGAAGTAGCCGACGAGATAGCGGTGCTTGCGTTCCGACCGCTCCTCGACCAGCGAGGTGTAGAACGCCACCACGTCGCCCTCGCCGAGGCCCGAGAGCCGCGAGACGTACTGCCCGAACCCCTCGCGGTGCTCGCCGTAGGTCATCGCCTCGAAGTTGGGGTCGCGGTGCAGCGGCCAGTCCGCGACGGCCTCGTCGCGAACCGTCTCGGCGCTCCCGTCCTCCGGGTAGGTGTCGAGGCGGTCGGTCAGCTCCGCGGCGACCCGGCCGTCGTAGCGCAGCGCCCAGCTACCGTAGGTCTCTGGCTCGTCGGTGTCGGGCGTCTTCTCCGGAATCGGGACGTATTCGAAGCGGCCGTCCGGGTACAGCGGCGCGTGGGCGTTGACGTTGCTGTCGTCGGCTCCGACACCGGCAAAGACGACTGTCATCGTCGACACTGGGCGGCGGGTCGGCAAATGAACTCCGGTGGCCGGTCACGCGATGTCTCGGGACGTGTCGATGCTGACCTGTTCGACCAGATCGAGCTTGATCACGTCCGAGGGGGCGCGGCCGCCGCGGAACTTCGGAATCGCCAGCCTGTTCTCGACTTCGTCGCCGGAGACGGTGGTGTCGAGCTGGAAGACGACGTCCGCGAAGTGCTCGGTCGTGTCTCGCAACGACGCGACCTCGCGGCCGTCCAGACAGTGGAGGATGGCGATGCTGCCCGTGTTGACGATGTGTGTCTGCAGGTCGTTCATGAAGGCACGGAACCGGGAGTGTGGTTCCTGGGCCTCCAGCACGTCGAGCGGGTCGACGATCAGGTTCGACGTCTCCGGGAGCGCACTGACCAGTTTGCCGGCGTTGTCCAGCGGCGCTTCGCCCGAGATGTGTCGCACCGTCGGGTCGCCGGTCTCTGCCGGGGTCTGCTCGATGCTCGCCTGCACCGCGGTGGCCGTTCGATCCAGTGAGAGCCAGAGCGTCCCCCGCGTCGCGGTCAACTCGTACAGAAACAGCTCTGCCTGGCTCGCTGGATCCGCCGTCAGGGCCACGATGCTCCCCTCCGGGATTCCCCCATCCAGTTTGCGGTCGAGAACGTCGATCCCCGTCCGCAGACGATTCACCATGCCACTGTGAGATACGTCCCGACACGGATTAAATATTCCGTTCGACCACCTCGTCGACGACGCGGTCGTACCGCGCCGCCACGGTCCCGTCGGTCAGCGGCGCTGTCACGTCCGGAACGTGGGCCAGCGTCTGGCAGCCCAGCAGCGGTTCCGGCTCTATTTGTCCCGCGCTCCTGGTCACCACCGCACCGAGGACGCGAGTCCCCAGCGTGCGAGCCATGGCCGCGGTCTTCGCTGCGTCTTCGAGACTCTCCGGCGTGGCCGTCGAGACGACGACGACCGCGTCGGCCGCGCGCAACGCGGTCGCCACGACCGGCGACGCGCCGGCCGGCGTATCGACGACGACCGGCCGCGGCGTCGCGGCCAACTGCTCTAGGGTCGCTTCGAGTGCCCCGACGCCGCCACGACCCGCCGGCAGCACCTCGACGCCGGGCAACTCCACGGCCGAGTGCGTGACTTCGTCGAGGGACGCTCCGTCCTCGTAGGCACCGATGCCCGGCCGTGGGCACGTTCCGGCGACGAGGTGCAGGTCCGGCATGTCACAGTCGCCGTCGACGGCGATCGGAGGAGGCCCCTCGCCCGCCAGTCCGCGAGCGAGACACGCCGTCGTCGTGGTCTTTCCCGACCCGCCCTTCCCGCCTGCGATCGCGAGCATGGCGGGGCCTGTCTCGTCATCCGTCTTGAACGCTCGGGACGGTTCGGGAGATTCAAGGCCGTCGCGGCCACGGTACCTATCGATGCGCCAGGACCACATCATCAGCGCCAAACAGCTCTCCCGCCGGGACATCGAGGCGGTGCTGGACCGCGCTGCCGAGATCGCGGCGGATCCGTCGGCCTACGCGGACCGACACGAGGGGTCCCTGCTCGGCCTCCTCTTTTTCGAACCCAGTACCCGGACGAAGATGAGTTTCAGTGCCGCAATGAAACGCCTCGGCGGCGACATCGTCGACATGGGCACGGTCGAGTCCTCCAGCGTCAAGAAAGGCGAGTCGCTGGCAGACACCGTCCGCGTCGTCGAGGGCTACGCCGACGCGCTCGTCTTGCGCCACCCGAGCGAGGGCGCGGCCCAGATGGCCAGCGAGTTCGTCGACGCGCCGCTGATCAACGCGGGCGACGGTGCGGGCCAGCACCCGACACAGACGCTCCTGGATCTGTACACGATCCGCGAGAACGCCGGCTTCGACGACCTCTCGATCGGGATCATGGGCGACCTGAAGTACGGCCGCACCGTCCACTCGCTGGCACACGCCCTGACGGTCTTCGACGCTCGCCAGCACTTCGTCAGCCCCGAGAGCCTCCAACTGCCCCGCTCGGTGCGGTACGACCTCCACGAATCCGGCGCGGAGGTCCGCGAGCACACCGACCTCGACGACGTGCTGTCGGAACTGGACGTTCTCTACGTCACCCGGATCCAGAAAGAGCGGTTCCCCGACGAGAGCGAGTACCACGAGGTCGCCGGGGAGTACCAGATCGACGCGGCGACGATCCGCGAGCACAACGAGGATCTGACGGTCATGCACCCGCTCCCGCGAGTCGACGAGATCGACCACGACGTGGACGAACTCGACGGCGCACAGTACTTCCAGCAGGCACACAACGGCGTCCCCGTCCGGATGGCGCTCCTGGACATGGTTCTGGAGGAATCACGATGAGCGACGATCCCGAGCTCCGCGTCAGCAAGATCCGCAACGGCACCGTGATCGACCACATTCCCGGCGGCCAGGCGCTGAACGTGCTGGCAATCATCGGCATCGACGGGACCAGCGGCGAGGAGGTCTCCGTCGCGATGAACATCCCCTCGGACCGGCTGGGCAAGAAAGACATCGTGAAAGTCGAGGGCCGTGAGCTCTCACAGAACGAGGTCGACGTGCTGTCGCTGATCGCACCCGCCGCGACGATCAACATCGTCCGGGAGTTCGACGTGGCCGAGAAACACCGCGTCGAGCGCCCCGGCCGCGTACAGGGCGTCCTGGAGTGCCCGAACCGCAACTGCATCACGACCGAGTCCGAGCCCGTCGACTCCGCGTTCGAGGTGCTCGACGACGGCGTCCGCTGTGAGTACTGCGACACGATCATCCGCGAGGACATCGCCGCCCACATTCTGGTAAGTTAGCACCGCCGCGGTGCCAGCGTCCGCCTGCAGCCGAATACCTCCAACTTATTTGCGGCACCCTCCCCAGTCGTCGGTATGAACTCGCTTCCGGTCGACGGTGTGGCCCCGCTCGCGATCGGCGGGGCCGCGGTGCTCGTCTTGGCGTTCGTCGCGATCTGGTGGCGTCGACGCGGCTCCTCGGACCGCCGTCAGTCGAAGAAAGCCCACGAAGCCGCCCAGCAACGTGACCCTCCAGTAGAGATCGGAGAGACCTACGAGTTCGGTATCACGGACTTCAGCGAGCACCACTCCGGTGAAACGAACGCCGTCGGGAAAGTCGAGGGGTTCGTCCTCTTCGTCGAGGACATTCCGGACGGGCTCTCGGAGGGCGATATAATCGAGGCGAAAGTGCTCTCGTTCAACGAGGGCCGGACCTCCGCCGACGCGCGGTTCGTCGAACGCCGCTGATATAGTAACGATTGAAACGATTTACACACCGATCGCACTGCCGTCGTGCGATCGGGTGTGCATTGATTTTCAATGGCTACTATACCGCCGCTCGATTCTCGGTGTCGGTGTTCGGAACGACCGGTAGATTGCGCGACAGCGACGCGACTGGGGGACGTGAAAAAACAGGGTGAGTGATCGGAGCGACTTACTCGTCGGCCGCGCCTTCGACTTCTTCCATGATCTCCTCGGCGTCGACGTCGGCGTCCTCGAGCGCTTCCTCGATGTCAGCGCCGCCGGCACCGCCCATGCCGCCCATCATGCCGGGCATGCCCATGCCGCCACCGCCGAGCTCTTCCTGGACGATGATGCGGTCGATGTCGAGCAGCTGGGTGAGCTGCTGGGCGATCTGCTGTTTGCCCATCATCCACTGCTGGTTCATCGTCAGCTGGGGCGTCGCCTCGATGTAGAGCGTGTCCTTCTCGACCTCGACGGTCTCGGTCTCGGGTTCGGCGTCCTCGTCGTCCTCGTCGGACTCGACGAGCTGCTCTTCCTCGACGGTGTCGGTCTCGAACCACACGTCGAGCTCCATGTCGAGCATCATCGAGAGGATGCCCTGGGCCTGCTCTTCGCGGTCCTCGACCTCGCTGAGGACCTCGTAGTCGTACTCGATGTCCTCGCCGGCCAGCGGGTGGTTGAAGTCGACGCGTGCGCGGCCGCCGATGATCGTCTCGACGTGGCCGTGCTCGCCGTCGACGTCGACGTGTGCACCGGGGTAGCGGTCGTCTTCCGGGATCTTGTCGGCCGCGACGGTTCGGACCTCGCTCTCGTCGTACTCGCCGAAGGCCTCGGCCGCGGGGACGGTGACGGTGCCGGAGTGTCCGACTTCCTCACCGTACACGTCCTCTTCGACGGCCTCGAACAGGTGGCCCTGGCCGAGCACGATCGTTCGCGGTGCGAACTCCTGGTCCTCGCCGACGCCTTCCTCTTCTGCGACTTCCGGGTCCGTCGTGTCGACGAGGTCGCCGCCCTCGACGGTGCGTGCGGTGTAGGCCATCTCGACGAAGTCGCCCGCTTCGAAGCCCTGGGCTTCCTCTTCATCGGCCGCTGATTCTTCTGCGTCCTGCTCTTCGAGTTCTTCTTCCGCGTCGGCCTCGGATTCGTTGCTCATACCCTATCGGTCTGGCGTTGCACTCTTAAGAACAACGTTTCGGCTGCGTGACCTGGGCGGATGGAGCCAGATATCGCACACACTCTCGTGGTTCTCGAATGCGTTTTATCCCCTGGCGGTCAGTTGCGGGGTATGTACGAGGTCGAACTCAAGGTCGAGACCGACCACGAGCCCGTGCGCGAGCGACTCGACGAGCTCGGGGCGACGTTCCTGGGCACCGTCGAACAGGCAGACACCTACTACGACGCGCCCCACAGAGAGTTCGCCGAGACCGACGAGGCACTGCGGGTGCGTCGCGAGACCGTCGACGGCGAGTCCTCGGCGGTGATGACTTACAAGGGACCCAAAGTCGACGCGGCGTCGAAGACCCGCGAGGAGATCGAGACCGCGGTCGGTGACGGTGACGACGCGGCGGCGATCTTCGAGTCGGTCGGGTTCGCGGCCGCGGCGACGGTTCGCAAAGAGCGCGACCGGTATCGGCTCGACGGCTACACGGTCACGCTGGACACGGTGGCGGGCGCGGGCTCGTTCGTCGAGGTCGAGACCGAGGCCGAGGAGATCGACGCCGCGCGCGAGGGGGCAGCCGATCTCGTTCGCGATCTCGGACTGGATCCCGACGAGCAGATCCGGACCTCGTACCTCGGGCTGTTGCTCGACGACGGTGATGCAGGAGAGTAATCAGATAGGGAGGTTTGGTTTCCGCAAGTTATAGAACCGGGGACATCGAACGCAGTACCAATGACAGATCGGAACATCCACGTGCAGCCGTCTTCTGGGCTGGCAGTCGAGGAACAGGGCGTCGAAATCGTCGAGCGAAAGGGAATCGGTCACCCGGACTCGATCTGTGACGGCGTCGCGGAGACGGTCTCGCGGGCCCTCGCACAGACGTACCTCGACCGCTTCGGAACGGTCCTGCACTACAACACCGACGAGAGCCAGCTCGTCGCCGGGACCGCCGCTCCGGCCTTCGGCGGCGGCGAGGTACTGGAGCCGATCTATCTGCTGATCGTCGGACGCGCGACCAAGTCCTACGAGGGCGAGCGCATTCCCGCGGAGACGATCGCGCTCGAAGCGGCCCGGGACTACCTGGAAGCGAACTTCCCGTATCTGGACGTCGGGACGGACATCGTCGTCGACGTTCGCCTCGGCGAGGGCAGCGGCGACCTCCAGGACGTGTTCGGCGACGAGGGCTCCGTGCCGATGGCCAACGACACGAGCTACGGCGTCGGGCACGCACCGCTCTCGGAAACCGAGCAGATCGTCAAGGCCACCGAGCAACGGCTCAACGGCGAGTACTCCGTCGACCACCCGGAAGTCGGGCAGGACGTGAAGGTGATGGGCAAGCGCGAGGGCGACCACATCGACGTGACCGTCGCCGCGGCGATGGTGGATCGACACATCGAGGACCTCGAAGCGTACAAGGACGCCGTCGCCAGCGTCCGCCGATACGTCGAAGACCTCGCCACGGAGTTCACCGATCGCACGGTGACGGTCCACGTCAACACCGCCGACGACTACGAAGAGGGGTCGATCTACCTGACGACGACCGGCACCTCCGCCGAGCAGGGCGACGACGGCTCCGTCGGCCGCGGCAACCGCGCGAACGGCCTGATCACTCCGAACCGACCGATGAGTATGGAGGCCACCTCCGGCAAGAACCCGGTCAACCACATCGGGAAGATCTACAACCTCCTCTCGACGGAGATCGCAAAGAGCGTCGTCGACGAGGTCGACGGCATCGAACAACTCCAGATCAGACTGCTCTCTCAGATCGGATCGCCGATCGACGAACCCCACGTCGCCGACGCCGAACTGGTCACCGAGGACGGCGTTACCGTCGCCGACATCGAAGACGAGGTCGAGGCCGCGATCGACGACGAACTGGCCGACGTGACCAACGTCACCCGACGCGTCGTCGATGGGGAGCTGTCGACGTTCTAAGGGAGACTCCGACCGACGGGAGGAGTCTCCGAGTGCGAGCGGCGAGGCGCGGAGCGACGGGCCTCGAAAACTGCGAGCGGGAGTGAGCGAAGCGGACGACACGCGAGCGGCGAGGCGCGGAGCGACTGACGGGAGCGACGGGCCTCGAAAACTGCGAGCAGGAGAGAACGGAGTGACCCGCGGAGCGCGGTCTGAGGCGACATTCCTTTATCGCGGATCGGTCAAACATCGGTATGCACCCGCCGGGAGCCGACATCGTCCTCGTTCGCCACGGCGAGATCGGGACCAAGAGCGAGCAGGTCCGTCGATCCATGGAGGAGCGGCTGGCGCGGAACCTCTCGGCCCTGCTCGCGGATCGCGGCGTCGACGGCTCCGTCGAGCGCGAACGGACGCGGCTGTTCGTCCACAGCGACGAGCCCAGCGCCGCCGTCGGGGCCGCGACAGACACCTTCGGCGTCGTCTCTGCCAGCGCTGCCGTCCGCACCGAGCCGACGCTCGACGCCATCTGTGAGGGGCTGGCAGCGATCGCGCGCGAGCGATTCGACGGTGGCACCTTCGCCGTCGACGCCCGCCGGGCGGGCCAGCAGTCCGCCCACGACTTCTCCAGCGAGGACATCGAGTCCGACGGCGGCGCTGCCGTGTGGGCCGCGATCGAAGCGGCGGGCGGCGATCCGGCGGTCGATCTCGACGAGCCGGACCTGACGTTCCACGTCGAGTGTCGTCGGGAGGTCGCGTACCTGTTTCTCGACAAGCAGGCGGGTCCCGGCGGGCTTCCCGTCGGGACTCAAGAGCCCGTCGTCGTCTTGCTCTCCGGGGGAATCGACTCTCCCGTCGCGGCCTGGAAGCTGCTCAAGCGCGGCTGTCCCGTCGTGCCGGTGTACGTCGATCTCGGGGCGTACGGCGGTCCGGACCACCGCGCGCGAGCCCTCTCGACCGCCGAGACGCTCGCCAGCTACGTCCCGAACGTCGACCTCTCGGTGCGGGTCGCCGACGGAGGGGCCGTCGTGGAGCGGCTCGCAGACGAGCTGGACGCACGGCGGATGCTCGCCCTGCGGCGGTTCATGCTCGCCGTCGGGGCCCGGGTCGCCGAGCGTACCGACGCCGTCGGCGTGGCGACCGGCGAGGCGATCGGACAGAAGTCGAGCCAGACGAGCGCCAACCTCGCGGTGACGGACGTGGCCGTCGACTGTCCCGTCTTCCGGCCGAACCTGACCGCCGACAAGGCCGACATCACGCAGCTGGCCCGCGAGATCGGGACCTTCGAGGCGTCGACGATCCCGACCGGCTGTAACCGCGTCGCGCCGTCGCTGCCCGAGACGAACGCCGACCTGCACGCCGTCCGCGAACGCGAACCGGACGACCTGTTCGAGCGTGCGAGGGCCGTCGCTGACCGCGCCGAAGTCGTCGCCCTCGACCGCTGAGAGCGAAACCACTATCCCCGGCGACGGTCTCGGATAGCACGATGGCGCGAGTGTGTCTCGTCGGCTCCGAGGACTGCAACCTCCGGTACGAACTGCTCTCGCGCGAGACCGCACGGGAAGCGCTGGCGACCTACGACATTCGGGAGCCGTTCGCCAACACCCTGGCCGTCGAGACCGTCAGCCTGGGGGCCGCGGTGGCGCTTTGCAACGACCTCAACTGGTATCTCGTCCGCTTTACCGACGCTGCGATGGTGCTCGAACCGTCGGTCAGCGAGACGGAGTGGCTCTCGCGGTCGCTGGCGACGGCGATGCGGGACGACGCCGTCGACGAGGACGAACGCGACCGCTTCCTGAAGGTGTACGGCGTCGAACCGCCCGAGGACGACGACGCTGAACCCCGGCTCGTCGAGCCGATGCTGGTGACGCGGACCGGCGATTCGATCCCCGAGTACGATCTGCGTGCGGTCGACGAGACGGTGGTCGTCAGGGTGTCGAGAGACGAGTTCGGGGCGTGAGACTGCCGGCGACCGTCAGCGGACCCACTCTCTGCTCTGGAGCAGCGACCGCTCTCCGTCGAGGGCGACGTACCACGCGTCGTCGTTCGGGTGGGGGAGCTGCTCGACCTCGGACAGGCGCTCTTGGAGCGCCGACAGCGCCGTCGACGCCGGGGCGCACTCCTCGTAGCGGCCGTCAATCGCGGCGGTGAGGATCGACCGCTGGGCTTCGGGCAGGTCGTCGAGCGCGACGAGATACCGCTCGGCGGCGAACGAACGGAGCGCGGACTCGTCCGCGGCGACCCGTTCGAGAGTGTACTCGAACGTTCGCCGCTCTTTGGTCCCCTCGGAGTCGCCGGCCACGTCGACGCGCATCGTCCGGTCTCGCCACCGGACCCAGGTTCGACTTCCGACGAGCCGCGAGTCCGTCTCGCCGTCGGGGTAGGGTGCCGGGTACGCTCGGATCGAGAGCTGGCGCTGTGGGAGCCCGTCTCCCTCGCCCTCAGACTCGGGATCTAACGCTGCCGATTCGAGCGCGGCCCGGTCAGATTCGGGCAGCTCCTCGAAGTGGACGACCGTCGCGCCGTCGGGCGCGGTCTGTCCCTCCTCCCAGGACACGTCCATCTCGTAGGCCGGGATCGCATCGACGGCGACGATCTCGGATTTCGTCCGGTAGAACGCGCCGTCGTGGCGTACGATCACGCCGTCACGCAGGGGGCTAGCGCCGTCGGTCGTGTACGACGCGGGCCCGTCGCTGGCTGCCCGTTCGACGATCGACCGCTCCGTCTCGTTCAGGTTGGCCGGGAGGTCGGCGGCCGGTGCGTACGGCCCGGTCGTGAGGACGATCCCCGACGTACAGCTGTCCGTTTCGGAGCCGTTCGGGCTCGAAGTCGGCGATCGCTGGTCCCGGCGGTCGCTCTCCGGATCGGTCCCGACACAGCCGGCCGCCAGCAGCGAGGCGCTGGCTGCGAGGACGCGGCGGCGAGATCGTTGCATACCCGTCCCTGCCGTCCGTACTGATAAACTCCTTGTGGAGGCTCAAAACGCGGTCGAGGCGACCTCGGAGGGGACTGTCGCGGCCATCGAACGTCGATGCAGACCCGACCGCACGACGGCAGTGCGATCGGTGTGTGAATCCGTTCATACGGAACGTTGTAGTTGCTTACCGGTGAGCGTCGCCACGGGGTAGACGCTCACCGGTAAATTCCTACAACCGTCCGTATCAATCGCTACTGTACTCGTCGAACATCCCCGTCGACATGTAGCGCTCGCCGCTGTCCCAGTAGACGGTCACGACGAGCGGGTCCGCGACGCCCTCGTCGAGCAACTCGGCGGCCTTCTCTCTGGCGGCGAGGTTCGACGCCCCGGAGGACTGGCCCACGAGGATCCCCTCCTCGCGCGCCAGCCGTCGGCACTCGGCTTCGGCGTCGGCGAGTTCGACCGTCGTCACCGAATCGAGCAGCTCCACGTCGAGGTTCGGGCTGACGAAGCCCGGCCCCATCCCCTGGAAGCTGTCCTCGCCGGTCCCGGGCTCCTGGCCCGAGAGGACGGCGTTGTCGGCCGGCTCGACGCCGACGATGTCCACGTCCGGGAACGCCTCGCGGAGCCGCCGGCCGACGCCGGTGACGGTCCCGCCCGTGCCGATGCCGGCGACGAACGCGTCGATGGTCCGGTCGCCGACCTGCTCGACGATCTCCGGCCCCGTCGTCTCGTAGTGTGCCCGGGGGTTGGCCTCGTTCTCGAACTGCCGGAGCTGGACGTACCCCTCTTCGGCTTCGAGTTCGTCGGCACGGTCCTTCGCTGCGGAGATGTCGCCGTCGACGAGTTCGATCTCCGCGCCGTAGGCTGCCATTATCTGGCGGCGCTCGGGCGACTTCGAGCCCGGCATCACGAGGCGCACGTCGTACCCCTTGGCCGCGCCGGCCATCGCGAGCCCGATCCCCGTGTTGCCACTCGTCGGCTCGACGAGCGCGTCGCCCTCGGTCAGCTCGCCGGCCTCCTCGGCGGCCTCGATCATGAACCGCGCCGGTCGGTCCTTCGCGGAACCGCCGGGGTTGAACGACTCGACCTTGGCTGCGACCGTCGCTCCCTCGGGAGCCGCGACCGAGACGAGCGGCGACCCCAGCGTCTCCAGGATTGTCTCGTTCATTACCGCCCTCTTGACGGTCCCCGGTTAAAACCCTCCCCGTCACCAGCATGGCGTGCCGTTACCGGTGACGACTGATACGGATTATTGTAGCGATTTACCGGTGATCGTCTACTCCGTGGCGACGATCACCGGTAAGCAACTACAATAAACCGTATGAGAGAGCGCGAGCGTTAAGCGACTCCGGGCGCTACTCCGGGGTATGCCACTGACAACGATGGAACCCAACCCCGTCTGGTCGGAGGGTGCCTACGAGGACACCGTCGACGTGCTGGCCGAGCACCGCGACGAACTGGTCTACAAGGTCTGGGGCGGCGACTGGTGCAAGGACTGCCGCTCGCAACTGCCCGACTTCGGCGCGGCGCTAGACGCCGCCGAGGTCCCCGAAGAGAACGTCGTCCACCACGAGACCGAGAAGGAAGACGACGGCTCGAAGACCGGCCCGGGCGTCGAGGAGTACGGGATCGAGTACATCCCGACCGTGGTGGTCGAACGCGACGGCGAGGAGATCGCACGCTTCGTCGAGGACGCCGACGTTCCGATTGCCGTCTCTCTCGCCGAGGAGATCCAGGCGGCACTCGACTGATACTGCCGGCTGTCACTCGCTGCATCTGAGCGTTTGGACGGTCGGGAGATTCCAGCTGAAGGTAACCGCAGCCAACCGCGTTACCACAACTACCCCCGCGCACACGCCAGCAGCAGTGCCCTCGGCCACACCGACCGTGCCCGCAAGCCAGTACGCGATGCCACCGAGGACTGCGCAACTCGCGTAGAAGTCTTCGAAGAGGATGAACGGCGGTCGGTCGAGTAAAATATCCGCAAATGCTCCGCCTCCGACGGCGTTTATCGTCCCGATAGCAACGATACCGAAGGCTGACACGCCGGCTTCGGTGGCGACGATCGCCCCCGCCGTCGTAAATGCCGCCAAGCCGATGGCATCTGAGACGACCGTCACCGGATGCGTATCTGGCGTCGGCAGAACGATACTCAGCGTGACGGCCAGGCCAACGCCGAGCAGTCCCAGTCCGATTTCGACTGGCGACTGGAGGGCAAGCGGGATTCGGGTCACGAGTAGATCGCGTGTCGCCCCGCCAGCAAACGCCATCGCCAATCCGACGATGGTGATGCCAAACAGGTCGAACTCTTCGCGGATCGCTTTCGAGGCCCCGACGAGTGCGAACGCCACCAGACCGATCGTGTTCATCACCGCGAACGGATCGCCGAACAGTGTCTGGAGGGCGCTCTGACCCATTACGTTCGCCTTTGTGGGTGTCTCTCTTGAGTGCTACGTATCAGCGAACGCCACCTCGTACGATCGGCTGTCCATCTGTGACAGCCGGCAGTGTTAGACCGTCCGGTTCAACTGTCCCGCAGGGGCCTGCGATCTGGAGAGTGACCCGCGCGTCGGTGGATCTGTTGCCGGCGACCATCGTCGGACGGCCGTGACGACGGTGTGGCGGATTCGGGTTGGTTTTCCTACTCGCTCCTCCCGGTCCGGTGCCACCAGTAGAGCACGCCGACACCGGCGAGCGCGGCGACACCGACGGCGACCAGCGCACCGGCCAGGGACCACTGGCCGAGGACGACGCCGTACAGCGCGCCGAGGCTGACGGCGGCGAGCCCGAACTGTGACAGCACCAGCGCGGCGACGAACGCCCAGAACGTCCCCCGCGAGACCTCGCCGACGGTCGCAGCCGTCACGTCCGGCGACGCATCGTCTTCGGTCAGCAGTGAGAAGGGGTCGAGCACGTTACGCACCGCTCGAAGGCGGCCACGCCGACGGAGACGATCCGGAGACGGTGCGCCGTCTCACGCCTGCTCTGTCGCCCAGTCGAGCGCGTTCCGCAGGTGGTGTTGTGGCGGCGAACACGTGAACTGGCGGCAGGCGTAGACGGTCGCCTCGCCGTCGCGCTCGGTCCGATCTGCCCAGATCGGTGGGACATCGTCCAGCCCCAGCACGTCGAGCCACGCGTCGAGGTCGCCGTCGCCCGGCGGCCGCCACGCGAGCAGTCGGTCCGGGAGGTACGTCTCGGCCAGCGTCGTTCGCCACTCCGCCGGGACCTCGTCGGCGACCAGCGTGAGTTCGAGGTCGCCCCGCAGATACCGGTCGGCCGCGACGACCAGCGAGGCGTGTTGCATCGGATTCGCCTCGATCTTGTTGGCGTGTGTCTCCAGGACGCCCGCCGCGATCGTCTCGAAGCGATCGTGCGGGACGAACGCCGACAGCGAGAGCAGCGCCTGGACCGCGACGCCGGTGCTGGAGGGCGTCGACTGGTCGGTGAGCTCCTGTGGGCGGGCCACCAGCGACTCGCCGCTGGTCGGGGTGAAGTACAGCGTGCCGTCGTCCGCGTCCCAGAACTCTCGCTCGATGGCGTGGGCGAGGTCCAGAGCGAAGGCGAGGTGTTCGACTTCGCCGGTCGCCTCGAACAGCGTCAGCGCGCCGCGAGCGAGGAAGGCGTAGTCTTCGAGGTACCCGTCGATCGCCACGTCGCCGTCCTTGTAGCGCCGCGCCAGCCGTTGCTCGCTCTCGTCCCAGAGGTGTTCGCGGACGAACGCGAGGGCGTCGGCGGCCGGGTCCGGATCGACATCATCGAGGACGATCGCGCCCTCCGCGATGGCCGTGATCATCAGTCCGTTCCAGCCCGCGAGCACCTTCTCGTCGCGTGCGGGGCGTGGCCGCTCCTCGCGTGCCTCGAAGACCTGCTCGCGTGCGCTTGCCAGCGTGCGCTCGACGTCGCTCGCTTCGAGGCCGCTGGACTCGCTCAGGGCCTCGATGGAGGCGTCGACGGTCAGCACCGTCTTGCCCTCGAAGTTGCCCGACTCGGTGATCCCGAAGCGGTCACACAGCAGGTCGGCCGCCGTCTCGCTGTCCACGGCCGCGCGGACCTCATCGGGGATCCAGACGAAGTACGCGCCCTCCTCGGGCTCGGCGTCTGCGTCCTCGCGACGGCCGGCGGGTGGGACGCTCTGTGCGTCGAGCGTGCTGAAGAAGCCGCCGTCCTCGTGTGTGAGTTCGCGCTCGACGAAGGCGAACGTCTCCCGAGCGACCTCCGCGTACCGCTCGTCGCCGGTGAGCTGGTAGCCCGCGAGGTAGGCTCGCGGGAGCGTCGCGTTGTCGTAGAGCATCTTCTCGAAGTGGGGAACGACCCACTCCCGGTCCGTGCAGTAGCGGTGGAAGCCGCCGCCGACGTGGTCGAAGAGCCCGCCGTCGGCCATCGCATCGAGCGTCTCGGTGACGACCGAGCGCACGTCGTCGCGGTCCGAACGGGCGACCTCGCGCATGAGGTAGTGGAGTCGCCCCGGCTGTGGGAACTTCGGGCCGTTCCCCCAGCCGCCGTGTTCGCGGTCTGCGGCCCGAATCGCGGCGTCGACGGCCGCCTGCAGCGCCTCGTCGTCGGGCACGTCGCCCGGCTGCCCCACGTCGCCGACGTCGCTCTCGATGGCGTCGGTCCACTGCCGAGCGCGGTTGTACATCTCCTCGCGTTGCTCCGAATCGGACCACGAACCCGCGATGTCTTCGAGCAGCTGACCGAACGCCGGCATCCCGCGGCGCTCCTCGGGTGGGAAGTAGGTCCCGACGTAGAATGGTTCCCCGTCGGGAGTGAGCCACGCCGACAGCGGCCAGCCACCGCGGCCGGTCACCTGCTGACAGATGCTCATGTAGATGGCGTCGAGGTCCGGGCGCTCCTCGCGGTCGACCTTGATCGGGACGAAGTGCTCGTTGAGTAGCGTCGCCGTCTCGGGGTCGGAGAAGCTCTCGTCTTCCATGACGTGACACCAGTGACACGCCGAGTACCCGATCGAGAGGAAGATCGGCGCGTCGTGTTCTCTGGCGGTTTCGAGTGCCTGTTCGTCCCACGGCTGCCAGTTGACGGGGTTGTCCGCGTGCTGGCGGAGGTAGGGACTCTCCGCCTCGTCGAGGCGGTTCCGGTCCGTCGGACCCGAGTCGCTGCTCATAGCCGACCGTCCGGGTGGCAGACGGGAAAGCCTGTCCGTCTCTGGGGTCGTCGATCCGCGTCCGAACGTGACCGGTGACACGATGTCTCTCGGTCGCACTGTCGCCCCACGATCGGCTGTCGGTTGGCTTTCATGGCCGCTACAGTTTGGTCCGATCGATAGCCGACTACCTTCGATCTGGGGTCACTGAACTGACCGATTAGTGGCGGACTTACCGGCCGTACACGACCCATTACGAAATCGATACGCCGAGTAGGGTACCACCGATGAGTCCAACAGACGACGCGACCGACGAGAACGGCGTCGACCGACGACGCGTGCTGAAGACGATCGGAGCGGCGACCGCGGGGCTGCTCGCCGCCAGCGGCACTGCAGCGGCACACGAGGCCCAGTTCGAGGGCTGTGATCGCGTCTGTACGGGGACGGAGGGCAGTTTCGCCGTCGTCGCCGTCGACGGGAGCTTCACCTGTCGCCCGATGACGGCGACGAGCGGCGTCGACGTGCCCTGGAGCTGGCAGAGCTACTGTTACGAGGCGTCGGCCGACGAGGCGATCGTCGGGCTGCTCGAAGAGAACGTCGTCCGGGGCGGAACTACCGATTCGAGCGGCTCGTGTAGCCTGTGTGTTAACCCCAACGACTGCGCCGCGTCGGCCTACGACAGCGTCGACGATATCGTGGCGGCCCTGGACCAGAACGACGCCTGTGGCGTGTGCGCAGGACACGTCGAGGCAGGGGGCGACTGTACGACGTACGCGGTCGACGGCGACAGCGGCAGCGACGGCAGTGGCGGATCGGACGGCGACGACACCGATGGCGGCAGCGACGGCGGCGACGGCGATGGGAGTGACGAGACGGACGGCAGTGAGACGGGCGACGATAGCTCGGACGGAGACGACCCAGACGGCGGTGGTGTGGACGATGGCGACGAGGACGACGGAGACGATGGCGGCGGTGACGACGGTGGTGCGGACGATGGCGACGGGAGCGATGACAATAATGACGACAATGACGACGGAGACGATGGCGGCGGTGACGACTACGATACGAACCAGCACTACTCGGACGACCGAGAGCTCTGGCGCAGCGACCTCGTGGACGACGGCTCGGACGACGGCCCGGCGTGGGAGTGTGAGAACACGACCGAGAACCCGACCGCGATGGAGTTGTGGTACGATCGAGACGACACGCCGGTCGATCCCGCGGACAGAGAACGTTGCGGGTCGGGAACCGACGAGGACGACGGCCTGCTGACGGCGATGCAGCGGTGGCTCGCTCGCGACGACACGCCCGACAGCCTGGACTGATACTGCCGGCTGTCACTGTGTCACGAGATTCGCGATACGGAGTCGCGACATTCGTCACAGACGGACAGCCGGTAGTATGAGACGGAGTATCGTCGGTGTCCGGGAAGGCGGCCGTGAGATACGGAGCAGCCGCCGACGCGAGGGGAAAGGCAAGGTTTAGGCCCCTCCCAGTCGCCCCCTCAGGTATGACAGAGACCGTGGTGCTGATCGGTGGCGGGGGCCGCGAGCACGCGATCGCCCGCTCGCTGGCCGAATCAGAGGCCCGACTGTACGCGTGTGCCGGCAACAGGAACCCCGGAATCGCGGCGCTGGCCGACGGGTTCGAGACGCTGGACACGACGAACCCGACGGCGGTCCGGACCTACGCCGACGAGGTCGACGCGACCCTCGCGGTGGTCGGCCCCGAGGCCGCACTCGAAGCCGGCGTCGCCGACGCGCTCGACGAGGCGGGCGTGTACACGTTCGGTCCCCGGCAGGACGCGGCTCGCATCGAGACGGACAAGGCCTTCCAGCGGCGGTTCATGCGGGAACACGACATTCCCGGCTGTCCAGACTTCGAGACCTTCGACGACATGGCGGCCGCCTGCGCGTACATCGACGACTACGACGGCGACCTCGCGGTCAAGCCGGCCGGGCTCACCGGCGGCAAGGGCGTCCGAGTCATCGGCGACCAGGTCACCGCCGAGGAGGCAAAAGAGCATCTCCGGAGTGCGGACTACGATCGGGTCGTCCTCGAGGAGCGCCTCGTCGGCGAGGAGTTCACCGTCCAGGCGTTCGTCGCCAACGGTCAGCTCCGGGTCACGCCCGCCGTACAGGACCACAAGCGCGCCTACGAGGGCGACGAAGGGCCTAACACCGGCGGGATGGGCAGCTACTCCGACGCCGGACTGGAGCTGCCCTTCATGTCGGAAGACGACTACATGGAGGCCGTCGACGTGCTCCGGGCGGTCGTCGACGCGCTGGACGACTACAAGGGCGTCCTCTACGGGCAGTTCATGCTCACCGCCGACGGGATCAAGGTCGTCGAGTTCAACGCTCGCTTCGGCGATCCGGAGGCGATGAACACGCTGCCCGTCCTCAACACCGACTTCCTCGACGTGCTGACGGCGGCCCGCGAGGACGAGCCCCTGCCACAGCTCTCGTTCGCCCCGAAGGCGACGGTCTGCAAGTACGCCGTCCCCGAGGGCTACCCGACCGAGCCGAAAGCCGGTGCGAAAGTGAAAATCGACGAGGACAGCGTGGCGAAAGCCACGGAACGGTCGAGCGGCGACGAGCCGCGAGACAGCGCCGGTGACGCGCTCCTGTTCTACGCCAGCGTCGACGAGCGCGACGACGGCATCTACACGACGACGTCCCGGTCGTTCGCCGTCGTCGGCCTGGCGGAGACGATCACCGAGGCCGAGGAGATCGCGGAGGCGGCCCTCGACGCTGCCGGCGAGGACGGGGTCCGGATGCGCCACGACATCGGCAAGCCCGACCTCGTCCAGCAGCGGATCGACCACGTGAACGAACTGCGCGGCGAGTAACGCGGGCCGAGATCGAACCGTCCGCGACGACGCGGGTTTTTAGACGGCTCCTGACGAACGGTCGGTCGTGACTGGGCCACGACGACACGACCGCCTCGACCGGACGGCGACACCGGGGCCGCACAACTCCCTGCACCACTGGCCGTCGGCCAAGCACCCGCTCAGGCTGGTGGTGAACTTCCTCGTCGTCTGGACCCTGCGGTACTCTCCGAGCCTCGCGCTCAAGCGGTGGCTGCTCCGTCGACTCGGCGCGACGGTCGGCGAGGGGGTCTCGCTGGCGCTGACGGCCACTCCGGACGTGTTCTGGCCCGAACTGCTGACGATCGAGGACCACGCGGTCGTCGGCTACGACGCAACGCTGCTGTGTCACGAGTTCCTCAGAGACGAGTATCGGACCGGTGAGGTCGTCGTCGGCGAGGGCGCGATGATCGGCGCGGGAGCGATCGTCCTCCCCGGCGTCGAGATCGGTCACGACGCCAAGGTCGGTGCCAACGCCGTCGTCACGGCAGACGTTCCGCCGGAGACGACGGTCGTCGGTGCGCCGGCCGAGCCGGTCGACGAGGACGGAACCGACAGCACCCTTTAGCCCTCGGGGACCCTACCTCCGGTCGTGTGTACGCTCGTCTTCGCCTGGCAGGTCTTCGAACAGCCACTCGTCGTCGCTGCCAACCGTGACGAACGGCTCGACCGGGAGTCGAATCCGCCCGCCGTCCGCGACTGGCGCGCACGGGCCGTCGCACCGACCGACGCGGAAGCCGGCGGCACGTGGATCGGCTACAACGAGCACGGCGTCTTCGTCGCAGTCACCAACCGCTGGACGGACGCCGACCTCGCGGGCGAGCGCTCTCGGGGCCTGCTCGTGCGCGACGCGCTGGGCGAGCGATCCGCGGAGGACGCTGCTCGTCTCGTCGAGCGCGCCGTCGACGCCGACGAGTATCAGGGGTTCAACCTCGTCGTCGCCGACGCGTCCGCGGCCGTCTACACCGAGTGGGACGGGACCCTCTCGGTTCGCACGCTGACTCCCGGTGTCCACGTGGTCGTCAACGTCGGTGCCGACGGCGACTACCGGATGCCCGACGATCGACGGGCGGCGGCACAGCGCCAGGCCGACAGCGCCGGTCGACTGGTCCGGGCCCTCCAGCCGGAACCAGACGAGAACGGGGGCTCGTGGCTCGACCGCGCGGCCGAGACGGTCGCGGACCACGACTACGGCGTCTGCGTCCACGGTGAGGGGTTCGGCACCCGCTCGTCGTCGCTCGTCGTCCTCGGCGACGAGCGGTGGTTCCGCTACGCCGACGGACCGCCCTGTGAGACTGCGTATCGTCCGGTCGAAGGTCAGGTTTAAGCGGCCGACCCTCCCATAACGGAGTATATGAGCATGGCAGCCATCGAGGAGGAGCTCTCGGACGACGAGCGTGCCGGCCTGGAACTCATCAGAGAGTCCGGTGGCATCCACCAGAGCGACTTCTGGAAGGAACTGGACGTGTCTTCGCGCAAGGGGAGTCGGATCGTCGACTCGCTGGCGGACAAGGAACTGATCCAGCGCGAGGAGACCATCTACGAGGGGCACAACACGTACCACCTCACGCCGGCACCCAGGGATCTGGACTTCTCGCTGTTGATGGCCGGCGATCAGCTCTCGCCGTTCATCGGCGACGAAGAGGTCGACGCCCGGAGCGACGCCTTCTCGCAGTGGGTCATGAGCCTCGCGTACAACGAGTAGCGCCGCTTCTCGAACGGCAAAACGCAGAACGGACTGTTCGAAGCGCTAGTCTTCGAGCGCGTCGGCGATCCGGTCGAGCGTGCGGCGCACGTCGTGGACCTCGTCGCGCAGCTTTCGGACTTCGCGGGTCAGCTCTTCGTTGTCGCCGCTCTCCTCTTCTCGACCGCCCGGTCCCATGCCGCCGGCACCGCCGGGGCCGCCTGGACCGCCGCCCATCATGCCGCCCATCATCTGTGCGAAGGGGTTCCCGCCGCCACCGCCGCCGCCCATGCCGGGCGGGCCGCCGCCACCGCCCATCATCTCTTCCATGCGCTCCTCGCGGCTCATCTCGCCGTCTTCGCCCTCGCGTTCCTCTGCCCGTTCCTGACGGATCTCCTCGACGCGCTCGCGGAAGGACTTCTCCTCGTCCCCGCCCGCGTCGGAGGGTTCGTCTGCCGGCGATTCGTTCTCCTCAGGGTCGTCTTCTGCCATGGACGGCCGTTGGCGTGCGGGTCGGAAAAGGGTTGTCGTCTACGTGATCCGACGGACGAGCACGGACAGGCCCAGCGCGCTGGCCAGCAGGATCACGAGATTGAAGATCGCCTGGAACAGCGGCCGGTAGTCCGGCGTGACGAAGTTCCGGATCGCGTTCGAGGCCGCGAAGTAGAACTGCAGCGTCGCGATCAGGGCCACGAGGATCAGCATGGCGAAGGCGGCCCACTGGAGCGCGTCGATGACTCGCTGGCCGGTGTTGGACGCCGCCGTCTCGTCGTCCTCGTCGTCGTTGCGACGCTGGGCCGGACTCTCGAACGGCTCGTCGTCGTGCTGTGCCTCGGTCGCGCCGCCGGTGTCGTCGTCACTCATTGGTCTGTCTCCGTGCAGTCAGCAGTGCGGTTGCGAGCAGTGCCACGAGGGCGAGGGCGACGCCGAAGCCGGGACCGCTACCAGTGGTCGTTCTGGTCTCTTCCCGTCGGCCAGCGTCTCCCCCGTCGGTGGTCTCGTCGTCGAAGTCGCCGGTGTCGAACTCGACCTCTCGGCGCGTCTCGTTGGCCTCGACGACGCGGGTCGGATCGAGGTTGGCGACGCCGATGGCGGTGTCGATCACCACGCCGTCACGCAGCAGGATCGCGTCGATGTAGTAGTTGTAGCCGTCGGGGACCGTCAGCGTCGTGCCGGGCTCGACGGTCCGGCCCGGACGGATCGAGCCGACCTCCTGTCGGGACTGTGCGGCGACGAGGTTCGACTCGGCCTGGCGGGCCCGGAGTCGCAGCGTCACGTCGCCGGCTTCCGTATCGCCGTCGTTGGTCAGTGCGGCCGTCACCGACAGCTCCGAGCGGTTGTCGCTCGTCGTCGTCGGATCGACGGCGATCGTCGGAATGTCTGCCGGGGAGTTCTCGTACCGCTCGAACGTCACCGTCGAGTCGGCGTAGTCGGGCGTCAGTGCCTGGACGCCGCTGATCGTCCGCGTGCCGCGGGCGACGCGGTCGCCGTCCTCGTAGACGATCGTCTCGATGCGATAGCCGCCCTGGCGCTCGACCGAGAGGTCGGTCAGCACCGAGATCGATCGCTCACCCGTCACGTTCCCGACGGACTCGTGGACCTGATCTTCCAGCAGGCCCGACTCGGCGTCGATCGCGCGGACTTCGAGCGTGACGTTTCGCGCCGGCCCGCCGCGATGGACGAGCCGGGTGTCGAGCTGGAGGTTCGCCGTCCGACCGGGCACCGAGGTGACGTTGATCGTCGAGTCCTCGGTCTGGAGGTGGAGGTGGCTCGGACGGACGTTCTCGTCGTCGGGCTCGTCGAGAACCCCGGGAACCGCGAGCGGTGTGACGAGCATGGCGACGACGAGAACGACCATGCCGCCGGTGAGTATCGTTTCGCGTTGCACGTCCCAGTGCCCTCCACGGAGTCATAAATGTTTTCTGACTAACCGACTCGGTGTGCAATTCGGTCGGTGGGGGCAAAATTCATGCCGTCGCAGTGAGACCCCAACGACATGAACGGACGAACTGCCCTCTCGATCGCCCTCTCGGTCGTCGGCCTCGCCGCCGTCGTCGTCGGCATTCACCAGGAGTTGCTGCAGTTCCGGCCGATGTACGACGCGACCGTCGAGACCGGCTGGGGCGGCCCGCTCAATCACGAGGAGCGCCTGCTCGCACGCGTCGCCGTCGTCGGCGTTCTCGGTGTCGTCGCTTCTCTCCGGTGGCGGCGGGCCGCGCTCGCAGCGGTCGCCGCGAGCGGCGTCGTGCTGTTCTACGCGGCGAAAGCGGTCGGCTACTACGCCGCCGACAGGTCGCTGTACACCGGCTTCTCGGTCGCTGGCGGCGACGCCGGACGTTTCGTACTGGGTGCCGAACCGTACTGGCTCGTCCTGGGGGCCGCCTGCCTCCTCGCGGGCGGCGTGGCCCGGCTCTACACGGGACGAAACGGGACCGCGAGTACCACCGTCCCAGCTGACGCCGACGCCAGCATCAACTGAACGCGCCGAGGCTGGCCTGGAGTTGCCGATCGGCGCTGTCCTCGCTGACCTCGTAGCCGACGGTGTCCCGGAGGTCGACGGCGTAGGTTCCGCCGCTGTTCTCGACGACGAGGAGACGCCCCTGGGTGCCGACGACGGTACCGGACAGCAGCGTCTCGGCGATCGGGCGGTCGGTCAGGGCCAGCCCGTACTCGAACTCGAACGTCTCGATCGGCTCGAACTCGTCGAGCAGCGTCCGCCAGGCGGCCTCCTCGACCGATCGGTGTAGCCCCTCGATCTTCGTTTGCACCCGGACGCTGTCGCCCACCGTCGCGGCGATCTCGGCCTCGATCTGGCGAGCGACTCGTCCGTTCGCGACGGTCCGGAGGTGGGCCGCCCGGTCAGCCCCCTGTTCTCGCAGTCGCCGTTCGAGCCGCCACGAGCGGGTGACGCCGACTTTGAACGTCGCGGGGGCGAAGGCGGCCAGGTAGACGGCGTGTTCCTCGTGACAGCTCTCCAGTGGCATCGCACAGTCCCCGCGACACCGCGCACAGGGCCAGCGGTCAGTGTGTCTGTCACAGTAGGGTGCCGTCGGCTCCTCGCAAGCGACGTGCGTTCCCTCGTCGATCGTGCCCGCGCAGTGGCGCTCGCCGAGCGAGTACGACACCTGCTGGCCGGGCTCCAGTGGTTCCGTTCGAACGGTTCCGTCGGTACCGAGCAGGAGCGCGGCCGACTCGTCGACGCGAGCGCGATAGCCGACGACTTGCACGGCGGCGGCTACGTGGTGGCGGGCAAAATACCCGTGGATCGTCGCCGTCCCCGACGCCCGCGTCGGACTCGCCCCCGCTCTCGGCGCGGATTCTACAGCACACAGACCGCGAAACTAAAGTGCGCGAACCCCGATTGCCGACTATGGACGAGCACTCTCCGACGCGGCGCTCGCTGTTGCTGGCCGGCGGTGCGGCGGCCGCCTCGCTCGCGGGCTGTCTCGACTCCTCGAGTGGTGGCTCCGAGCAACCGGACGGAACGGCGACGGTGACGACCGGTTCGATCTCGACGCCGGTGGCGGGCGATCCCGAGGCCGACGTGACGGTCGCCGTCTACGAGGACTTCGCCTGTCCACACTGTGCGACCTTCAACCAGGAAGTGTACCCCGACATCCGCTCTGAGTACGTCGACAGCGGGGCGATCCGGTACGAACACCACGACTTCCCTCTGCCGGTCGATCAGAGCGTCTCTCTGGAGGCTCCGAACGCGGCCCGAGCGGTACAGGACGGCGTCGGCGACGAGGCGTTCTTCGAGTACGCCGACCTCCTGTTCGAGAACCAGGGCTCGCTGGGTCCGGACCGCTACGCGTCGCTGGCTCGGGAGGTCGACGCGGACCCGTCCACGGTGAAGACCGCAGCGGTCGAGCAGGCCTACGAGGCGACCATCGAGGCCGATCGCGAGGGCGGCATCGACGCGGGGGTCGACCGGACGCCGACGGCGCTGGTCGACGGCGAGAAGGTCGAGGCCAGCTACGAGGCACTCAGCGCCGCGATCGACGCGGCCCAGTCCGACAGCACTTAACGGCCGACGCCCCTCCTCTCGGGTATGCAAGGCGAACCCGAGGTCGCCGTCCTCCGACTCGGCCACCGTCCCGGCCGGGACGAACGGATGACGACCCACGTCGGACTCACGGCTCGGGCCCTGGGTGCGGATCGGCTCGTCCTCGCGAACGCGGGCGCGAGCCGGCAGGACACCGTCGAGGACATCACCGACCGCTTCGGCGGCCCCTTCGATGTCGAGGTCACCGAGCAACCGAACCGCTTCCTGAAAGACTGGTCGGGCTCGATCGCCCACCTCACCATGTACGGCCTCCCGGTGCAGGAGGTCGAAGGCGAGATCCGCGCGGCCCACCGCAGCGAGCCGCTGCTGCTGGTCGTGGGCGCGGAGAAGGTCAGTTTCGAAGTGTACGAGCGGGCCGACTGGAACGTCGGCGTGACGAACCAGCCCCACTCAGAGGTCGCCGGGCTGGCGGTCTTCCTCGATCGACTCTTCGAGGGGCGCGAACTCGACCGCGAGTGGGAAGACGCGGATCGCGTCGTCCAGCCCCAGCCGGAGGGAAAGCGGGTCGTCCCGGCCGAGGAAGCGGCCGAGACAGCCGACGAGTAGTCGCCGAGGGCGGGGAGCCGCCGGTCGCGCTCACTCGCTGGCGTCGACGTTGACGTTGGCCCACTGCGTGACGCCGCGATCCGTCGGTGCGGCCCACTCGACGGCGTTCGCGAGCACGTCCTGAATCGTCTCGTCGTGGTAGATCGGGTACGTCTCGTGGCCCGGCCGGAAGTAGAAGATCCGGCCGCTGCCGCGGCGATAGCAGACGCCGGACCGGAACACCTCGCCGCCCTCGAACCAGGAGCTGAGGACGTGTTCGTCGGGCTGTGGGATCCCGAACGGCTCGCCGTAGGTCTCGGCCTCGGGGACGACGATCGGCGTCTCGATGCCGTCGAGGATCGCGTGGTCGGGATCGATCGCCCAGAGACGCTCACGCTCGCCGGCCTCTCGCCAGTTCAGGGTACAGGGCGTCCCCAGCAGTCGACGGAAGGGCTTCGAGAAGTGCGCGGAGTGGAGCACGAGCAGGCCGAGGCCGTCGGTGACCGCGCGACAGACCCGCTCGACCACGTCGTCTGCGACCTCGTCGTGAGCGGCGTGCCCCCACCAGAGCAACACGTCGGTGTCGTCGAGCACCGACTCGGTGAGGCCGTGCTCGGGTTCTTGCAGGGTCGCCGTTCGCGTCTCGTGGCCGCGCTCGGCCAGCGCGTCGGCGATCGTCTCGTGGATGCCGTCGGGGTAGATCTCCGCGACGGCGTCGTTCTCCCGCTCGTGTACGTACTCGTTCCAGACAGTGACAGCGACCATGCGTGACCTCGGTCGGGACGTGTGGAAAAGTCTGGCGGCCCGTCACAGCGGTGTCCTGACACTTCGGTGGCCGGCTCTCGTCGACACCTTCGCTACGCGGACTCGCCGTCGGACAACTGGAGGGAGTCGTTCCCGTAGACCCGTTCGACCAAGAGCAGCGCGACCAGCGCGAGAATGATGATCGCGTACGACCCGGCGGCCAACACGGCGTCCTCCAGCGTGGCGTACTCTCCGGTGCGGAAGATGATGGCCTTCCGAACCATCGCGATGACACCGGTGTAGATGACCAGTCTGACGACTCTCCGGGTGTCGTTCTGTTCGACGTAGGCCAGCACCGTCTGGTACACCTCGACGATGATCAACAGGAGGAGCCCGGTGTCGATGAACCTGATGACGACGAGCGGATCGGTGATCCTGCCCGATCGCACGGTATCGAGTATCTCCAGAATCAGGTCGAACACCCCGACCGCAAAGAGCAGTGCAAAGACCGTCGCGGCAGCGAGTTCGACTCCGTGGACGAATTGATCCACGACACGTGAGTACCGCTCTCCCAGCGACACCGAAGATCCACTCTCGACGGGATCAGACGAGCTCTGAGCGGGCGAGGGCTGCTCGTCGCCGCTCATTCGTCCAGACCCGTCTTCCGAGGGCCGTTGTCAAACATACACCGTCTCGTACGTGTCTTGGACACATATACCATTTGTCGCGCCGGGACCGTCCCTCGCTCCAGAACTCTCCCGTGCCCTCGTCTGCTGGTACCGCTCCTCTACTACCGTCTTCCCAGCTCGTACTGCCCCGTCTCCGTATCGTTCCACGGGACGGAGACGCTCGCCGGTACGTTCCGACGACCGTCCGTATACTCGGGCCAGCGCCTCGGCGGACAGTCCCCGGAGTCAGGCCGGACGGATCCGGACCAGTCGATCGTCGTCGTCGCGCGGGAACGGTCCGTTCGCGCGGCCGTCACGGTTCGACGTGATCGCGTAGAGATCGCCCTCCGGTCCCTGTTCGACGTGGCGGACACGGCCGAGTTCCTCGCTCAGGAGCCCGCTGGTCCCGGCCCGGTAGTCGGCGTCGTACCACGAGGCATCGTGGCGTCGCTCGTGTCCGTCTGCGGGCTGTGGCCCGTCGGCGGGCGTGATCGTCGCGGCCGTGACTCGCTGACTGATCAGGCCACCGAACACGAACCGGTTCCGCAGGCTCGGAACGCTCTCGCCGGTGTAGAACACGCCCCCGGCCGGGGCCCACGACGAGGCGTCCGCGACCGGCGACTGGAACTCGGTCTCTGGGTATCGCTCGTGATCGCCGCTGTTCCGGACCACTGGCCAGCCGTAGTCGACGCCCGGCCTGAGGACGTTGAGCTCGTCTCCAGCGCCGGGTCCGTGCTCGGTGATTATCGGGGTCCCGTCCGGGAGCCAGTCGATACCCTGGGGGTTCCGGTGGCCGTAGGTGAACACGCGCGGGTCGGCGTCCGACGTGCTGTCGGGGTTGTCCGGTGGTGGCGACCCGTCGGGCCGAACGCGGAGGACTTTCCCGGCCAGGGAGGCGGGGTCTCTCGTCTGTTCCGTGTGTTCGAGTCCGGGATCGGCGTCGCCGGTCGTAATCCACAGGTAGTCGGCCGGTCCGAACGCGATCCGACCGCCGTTGTGGTAGGTGTCGGCCGGGATCTCGTCGACGACCGGGACGACAGTCTCGTCGGGAGCTGGTGCGCTGGCGTCGAAGGCGACCACCCGATTGCGCTTCCCCTCGCTCGTCTCGGCCGTGTAGTAGACGTAGACGACCGGCGGATCCGGATACGACGGGTGGGCGGCGACGCCGAGCAGACCGCCTTCTCCGCCGGTGAGCCGCCACCGACTCTCGTCGGAGCCCGCCTCGATCGCGGCTGCGTCGATGATGTCGGACGGCTCGGCGACCGTCCGCAGCGTCCCGCTGTCGAACTCGGTGATACGGCCGGTCCGCTCTGTCACGAACAGCGTGTCTTCGCCCGCAAACGAGAGGTCCCAGGGCACTTCGAGCCCGGTCGCCAGCACCTCCGCGGTGTACTCCTCTCGGGGCGAGTCGCTCGGCGGTTCCCAGTCGGGATCGTAGCGGTCCCACTCTGTGAGCTCGTGGGTCACCGAGAGATCGTATCCGAGCGCCGCGGGGCCGGCCGGCGTGTCGGTACCGCCCTCGCTCGTCGTTCGAGTGCCGTCGTTCGGATTCGATCCCGTACAACCGGCGACGAGGCCGACGCCGACGATCGCACCGCTCCGTCGGAGAAACCGACGGCGACTGATCCCCCTGCTGCTGGCTCGATTGCCACCCATGGACTTTGGCTCTCCTAAAAATATATCGTACTTGCGGTTTCGACCCCGGGAGTCGTACGGGAAAGCTAAAACTTAACCGGACGACGGCCCGAAGAGCATACAATGGCTTTTGAGGACCTCCTGGAGGATCCTGTGATACAGAAATACCTCCACGAACTCGTCGGACCGAAAGGGATGCCGGTCGCCGCCGCGCCGCCGGACGGCGAAGTGACCGACGAAGAACTCGCCGAAGAGCTGGGACTGGAGCTCAACGACGTGCGTCGGGCGCTGTTCATTCTCTACGAGAACGACCTGGCGTCGTATCGGCGACTCCGGGACGAAGACTCGGGGTGGCTCACCTACCTCTGGACGTTCAAGTACGAGAACATCCCGGAGAAGCTCGAAGAGGAGATGCACCGCCTGCTCGACGCGCTCGAAGACCGCGAATCGTACGAGCGAGACAACGAGTTTTACCTCTGTGAGCGCTGTGGCATCCGCTTCGAGTTCGACGAGGCGATGGAGTTTGGCTTCCAGTGTCCCGAGTGCGGTGACCAGGTCGAATCGATGGAGAACACGCGACTCGTCGACGCCATGGACGAACGGATCGCGAAGCTCCGCGACGAACTCAACGTCGACCACGAACGAGAGGACGCCGAAGCCTGATGGTCGTACTCGCAACGAAGCTGTACGTCGACGGCGACGCTCGCCAGCGTGCGCTCGACTCGCTGACCTCGCTCGTGGGGAACGAACTCGCGGATCTGGACGTGGAGTACGACGTGGGGATCCGCGACGACGACTTCCCGAGCGTCACGATCACGGGGCCAGACGAGACGATCGCCCGGAACCTCCTGGGCGAGGAGTTCGGCGAGATCGTCCCGACCCTCGAAGCCGGCGAGACCTACGTCGGCACGCTCGACTCCTGGGACGACGACGGGTTCGTCCTCGACGTCGGCCACGGCGACTCCGTCCGGATTCCGGCCGACGAGATCGGACTGGGCCGGGGGAGTCCCGAACAGGTCCGGACCCGCTTCGGACTTGTCCAGCATCTCCCGCTGGAGTTCGTCAACGACGATCCGCCACGGCTCAGTGACGCCGCCCAGGACGAGCTGTACGAGTGGACCCGAGGCCAGGGCCGCGTCAACGTCAACAGCGCGACCCGGGCAGAGGTTCGAGCGACCGTCAACCGCGCCGGCCACGCCCAGGACATCGTCACCGTCGAGCGCGTCGGCCTGCTTGAACAGAGTATCGTCTGCCGTGACGAGACCGATCCGCCGGGGCTGGTGTCCAGCATCGGCCAGTACCTGCCCTCGGAGCTGCTCTGTATCGTCCCATGAGGCGTCGGGGTCTCGTGCTCGCTGCGGTGCTCGCACTCGTCGCCCTGAGTGGCTGTACCTCGCTTCTCGGGCCGGGCGAACCGGACCCCCAGCAGCTCAACGAATCCGCCGACTACGACTGGGATTCGAGCGTCAACGCCTCCATCACTCTCGAAAAGAACGCCTCTGCCCACGTGTACGGTACCGAGAACCGCTCGGAGCTACGTGTGTACGAGCGCGACGCGCTGGGCCAGGAGACCCACCTCGAAATCAGGGCGCTCCAGTACCGATATCCGAACGGGACCGTCGTCACCGCCGACCACTCGGCGCTGTCGGTGAGCCAGACCCGCGAGCGGACCATCATCGACGTACCCAACGAGACCGCCGGACAGGTCGCGTTCACCGCGCCTCGACAGGGCAAACGCTACTCGACGCCGGTGTTCGTCGAGGGGGCGACGAACCTCACCCTTCCGCCGGGGGCTCGCGTCGGGGTCCCGCTGCTCTCGCAGGTGAACCCACCGGCCGGCGAGCGATCGGTGACGGACAACCGGATGACGCTGACCTACGAGAACGTGACCGCCCAGACGATCCGCGTGCGCTACTACCTCCAGCGTGACCTGCTGATCTTCGGCTCGGTCTTCGGGGGTGGGATCGTCCTGGCGATCGGCGGGAGCGTCTACTACTGGCGACAGATCCAGTCGCTGAAACGAAAGCGCGAGGAGACCGCCATCGACATCGACACGGACGGCGACGACTTCGGCGACGACGGGCCGCCGCCGGGCATGCGGTAGCCGCGACGACGAGAGGCTTTTACTCGGTGACGACCAACGCCGCGACATGCACGTCGCGCTGGTCACGGTCGGCGACGAACTACTCGCTGGCGACACCGTCAACACGAACGCCGCGTGGCTCGGCCGCCAGCTCGCCGACCGCGGAGTGTCGGTCGAACGGACGACGGTGGTCCCGGATCGGCTGGCGGACATCGCCCGCGTCGTCAACGAGTACCACGCCGAGTACGACGCCGTCGTCGTCACCGGCGGGCTCGGACCGACACACGACGACAAGACGATCGAGGGCGTCGCCGCCGCCTTCGGCCGTGACGTGGTCGAGAGCGAGGAAGCGCTGTCGTGGCTGGAAGAACACGGCGGCTACGAGCGTGCCGATCTCACCGACGGCACCGGCCACGTCCCCGAAGGGGCGCGTGTGCTGCCCAACCACGAGGGCGTCGCGCCGGGCTGTATCGTCGAGAACTGCTACGTACTGCCGGGTGTCCCCGCAGAGATGAAACGGATGTTCGAGGAGATCGAAGACGCGTTCGACGGGGACGGGCGACACGTCACCGTCGTCGAGACCGACGAACCCGAGAGCGCGCTGCTGGATCGCCTCGCCGCGGTCCAGGAGCGGTTCCCGGTGAAAGTCGGCAGCTACCCTGGCGAGCGTGTCAGCGTCAAGTTCGAGGGAACCGATCGGGAACTCGTACAGGAAGCGGCGGCGTGGTTCGAAGCGCGGGTCGACTCCGTCGACGACTAGCGCGCGAGGAACTTGAGCCAGAGCGCCGTCGCGAGGATCCCGCCGAGCGTGATGACGTAGCCGGCCGCGTCGATGATCCCGGGCTGTACGGTTTCTTGCAGCGGAACGAACATACGACTACGTCCATCGCCCTCCCGCTTCAAAGATTCGTTCCCGGGTGGCTTTTGCGAGTGGCGACCGAACGCGTGGTATGCGCCGAATCGGTGTCGTCGTCAACCCCATCGCTGGGATGGGTGGGCGGGTCGGACTCAAAGGGACGGACGGCAAGGTCGAAGCGGCTCGCGAGCGGGGGGCCGAGCCCCGCGCACCCGAGCGTGCGGCCACCGCGCTGGCCGCACTCCGGGAGTACGGCGACGAGATCGAGGTGCTCACTTGGGGCGAGCCGATGGGTGCCGGGGCGGCTCGGGACGCGGGGTTCGAGCCGGTCGTGCTCGGGGAGCCAGCGGGCGACGAGACGACGAGGGAGGATACGCGGGCCGCCGTACGTGCCTTCCGCGAGCACGGGGTCGATCTCGTGTTCTTCGTGGGCGGGGACGGCACCGCTGTCGACGTGGCCGAGGAACTCGGCGAGGAGACGCCGATGCTCGGCGTACCGGCCGGCGTCAAGGTGTACTCGTCTGTCTTCGGCGTCTCACCGCGTGCGGCCGGCCGTATCGCCGCCCGCTTTACCGACACCGAACGGGCGGAGGTCAACGACATCGACGAGGACGAGTACCGCCGAGGCGAGGTCGTCACCGAGCTTCGGGCCGTCGTTCGCGTCCCACAGGCAGACGAGCGCCAGTCCGCGAAGCAACTCGGCGGCGGCACCGTCGAGACGCTGGCCGAGGCCGTCGCAGAGGAGGCACGATCGGGAGTCACCTACGTCCTCGGACCCGGCAGCACCGTCGGCGCGATCAAGTCCGCGCTGGGGTTCGACGGCACGACCCTGGGCGTCGACGTGTGGCGAGACGGGGCGGTTCTCGTCAGGGACGGCGGCGAGGCGGAGATCGTCGACGCGCTCGGCGAGGACAACGTCGTGATCGTCTCGCCCATCGGCGGACAGGGGTTCGTCTTCGGCCGGGGGAACCAACAGCTGTCGCCGGCCGTCATCGAACGCTGTGAGATCGAGGTCGTCGCATCGCGGGCCAAGCTCGACGACATCGGCGTGTTGCGCGTCGACACCGGCGATCCGGAACTGGACGAGCAGTTGCGGGGCTGGCTCCGGGTGCGCGTCGGGGCCTTCGAGCGCCGTCTCGTCGAGGTCGCCTGACGCCGCGACGATCGGTGGATGTTCGTCCACCGATTCCCGGCAACGAATCTCAATATTATTATTCGCGGAATGTATTCGTCCGTATGGACAACATTAAGGTGAGCTGGGACAAGTAAAGGACATATGGAAACCCGAAAGGTACAGCGGTTGGGCCCTTCGACGCTCGCGATGACGTTGCCGGCAGAGTGGGCCAGCGCCCACGACGTGGAGAAGGGCGACGAAGTGTCGCTGCGAATCAGCGGCAACGGTGCCCTCACCGTGTTGCCCGAATCGGTGCAGGCAGAGGAGTCCGAGGCGATCATCTACGCCGCCAATCTCGACGCCGACGCCGTCGAGCGAGCGATCGTCGCCCAGTACGTGCTGGGCCGCCGGATCATCCACATCGACGCTGGCGAGGGCGAGACGCTCCCCTCGGAACACATCAACGCCGTCTACAACGCCGAGACCCAGCTGATGGGGCTGGGCGTCATCGAGGAACGCCCGGAACGCATCGCCATCCGGTGCTCGGTCGACCCCGAAGACTTCACGCTGAACAACCTCCTCGAACGGCTCGAATCGACCGGCAGCACCATGCGAAACGAGGCCGTCAAGTCGCTGGCCCACGGCAACCCCGACCTCGCACAGCGCGCACTCAACCGGGAACGCCAGGCCAACAAGATCTTCGTGCTCCTCCTTCGGCTCATCTTCACCTCCTACCAGAACCCCAATCTGGCGCGGGCGGTCGGCCTCGACGACGGCTTCCCGCTGATCGGGTACCGATCGATCGCGAAGAACCTGGAGTTGACTGCCGACAACGCCGAGGACATCGCCGAGATCGCCCTGGAGTCCGACGATCACACGCTCACGGTCGAGTCGTCGACGATGCGTCGGATCCGCGATTTCACCGATCAGGTCAACGAGATCACGGAGAAAGCGGTGACCGCCACCGTCGAGCGCGACTACGACACCGCAATCGAGGTCCGCGAGACCTACGCCGAGATCGGCGACCGGGAGACCGAGATTCTTGACGATCTGCCGGAGATGGGCAACGAGTCGCTCCTGCAGGTGCGAGAAGTCCTCGTGAGCCTCCAGCAGACCGCCGAGTACGCCGTCCGAAACGCCGAAATCGCGACGAACCTCGCGCTCAACGAGGAGTCCGAGCACACCGAGATCAAGTAATCGTCCGTCAGAGCACGCCGTCGCCGGTCTCGGATCCACCATCGAGGATGCCGTCGTCGGTCTCGGTCGGCGTTGCCGTTGGCGTCGTCTCCGTCCCGGTGACGGTCGTTTCTGTTACCTCCGAGCCCGTCGGATCGAGTCCGTCGTCGGAGTCTGTTTCTGTGGTTCTGCTATCTGCTCCTGTCGTGGCGCTGTCGTTCGACGCTGACGCCGGCGTCGCCTCGTCAGTCGTCGCACTCTCGTTTGTCGCCTTGGTGCCGAAGATGTCGGTCTCGATCCGCTGCTCGTAATCGATCGCGTCGAGATCGATCCTGAACTGTTCCTCGCCCACCTCGACGAGCAGATAGAAGTCGATCCGTAGATCCGTGACCTGGTCCCGATCGATGTGGCTGACCCACCACTCGTCGAGTCTGTCGTTGCGGATCGCCGCGTTCGCTCGGATCGTCTCTGTCGTCCGCGGTTCGAGGAGATACCCCCTGTCGGTCTCGCCCTCGCCGACGGGGACGCCGTTCATCGTGACGTCGTAGCCGACCTTCGAGACGGTGTAGGGAACGGACTTGGGGTTGTAGACGGTGAAGCTGAGGTCCAGCGGCGTCTGCTGGCGCGTCACGTTCGGTCGGTCCCAGGCCCCTCGCGTCCGATTGATGTACAGGACGGGGTCGCGAACGAACGGGCGATTCGCCTCGACCGGTCGCGTCTCCGTCGAGTCGAACTGCCCGGCGATGTCCGTCTCGATCGCCCGTGACTGACCCAGAGAGGCCTCGCCGAGCGGCGTCTCGACTCTCGCGTCGATATCGACCGCCGTCGTCTCTCCGTTGTCGACGTGGGTGTACCACCAGACCGGAATCTGCTCGTTGTCTATCGCCGTCGTGAGGTTCAGCGTCGAGTTCCCGGTCGGCACCCGGACGCCGTCTCGCTGTCCGCTGGCGAGTGTCACGTCGTTCATGGCGACGCTGTAGTTGACGCGTACGTTCCCCAGTCTGACCCCGATCGGATTCGGGTTGCGCAGGTGCAGATCGGTGTGGACGACCGTCGTCGTCTCGTTGACCGGCCCGAACTGGTTGTCGACGCCCGCGAGGCTGGGCGTGCCGAGGACACCGAGCGCGACGCCGCCACCGAGGACCAGCGCGATCCCCAGGACGCCAGCGAGGCCGACTGTGAGCGATCGACGCATACAGTAGCGACTCCACGTCGGACTGGATATATCTTCGGGCACGGCGTCGCTCTCGGGACGCTCGCTCCGTATGAATTAAGTGGCCACTCGGGATAGCAGTTCGTATGGCAACAACGTCGTCGAAGACGGACATGAGCGTCGGACTGGGGCTGCTCTTCTCGATCGTGGCGGTCGTCGCTTCGGTCGCGACAGGGGTCTTCGGCTACTCGTACGCGCTGGAACACGCCCGTGCAGTGCAGGTCAACGGCGGGATCGCCTTCGGCGTCGCGATGCTGGCGGCGGGCCTGGCGATCGTCGCGATCCACGCGTTCGACGACTGATCGACGGGCCGACGAGTCGTCGCTTGACCATCCTTTTGTTCCCACTGCCCACCCGTCTACTCCGCTCCGATAGCTCGGAAAGGAACGGTTAAGACTTCGAAGGCCCTACTTGGAGGCATGGGAGAGATCAGCGAGGAAGACCGGCAGATCCTCGACTACCTGAGGGACAGCGTCTCCCGCGGGCAGAGCTACTTCCGCGCGAAGAACATCGCCGATCAGCTCGGTCTCTCGTCGAAGCAGGTCGGTGCCCGGTTGCCGCGACTCGCCGAGGAGGCCGACGAGGTCGACATCGAGAAGTGGGGACGATCCCGCTCGACGACGTGGCGCGTCACGCTGAGCTAGCCGTGGCCGTCTTCGCCGTCTTTTTGACCACGTACCCCTGACGACATCGTATGACTGTCCGGGTCGAGCGGACGATGACGGTACCGGCGTCGCCCGAGCGTGTCTGGGAGTTCATCGCGGACCCGGACCGACGCGCTGCGCCGATCAGCGTCATCGAGCGATGGGAGACACACGACGACGGCTCGGCCACGTGGCACCTCGCGCTCCCGATCCCGCTGATCGACAGCACGGTCGCCGTCGAGACCAGCGACGACGAACGGCGGGCTCCCGACTACGTCAGCTTCACCGGCCGATCGAAGGTGATGTCGGTGCGGGGAGAACACGAACTGGAAGCGATCGAGCGGGACGACGCGGACGTGGCGACGCGACTGACGAACCGGTTCGTCGTCGACGGTCGAATCCCGGGCGTCGAGCGGTTCTTCAAGCGCAACTTCGACGCCGAGCTGGAGAACCTCGAACGCGCGCTGCTGGCCGACATCGAGGACCGCCCATGAAGATCGCGCTCGCACAGCACCGCGTCGAAGCGGGCACCGTCGAGGCGAACGTCGAGCGAGCGACGGCGATGATCGAACGAGCCGCCGACCGGGGTGTGGGACTCGTCGCGCTGCCGGAGCTGTTTGCCACCGGCTACTTCGCCTTCGACGCCTACGCTCGCACCGCCGAGTCCCTGACGGGGCCGACGCTGACGCGCCTCCGAGAGACGGCGGCCGAGCAGGACCTCGCCCTCCTCGCGGGGTCGATCGTCGAGGATCTGGCTGCCAGCCACGCGGCCGGCATCGAGACGCCGGCCACGGAGGGGTACGCCAACACCTCGGTACTGTTCGACAGCGACGGCCGGCGACGCAGCGTGTACCGCAAACACCACCTCTTTGGCTACGGTTCGGCCGAGCAGGACCTCCTGGAGCCGGGCGAGCGCATCCAGACTGCCGACATCGGGGGTTTTACCGTCGGCGTCACGACCTGCTACGACCTCCGGTTTCCGGAGCTCTACCGGGAACTGGCCGACCGCGGTGTCACGCTCGTGCTCGTCCCGAGCGCGTGGCCCTACCCCCGCGTCGAGCACTGGTCGGTCCTGCCGAAGGCACGTGCCGTCGAGAACCTCACGTACGTCGCGGCGGCAAACGGCGTCGGCACGTTCGACGGCGAGGCGCTGCTCGGTCGCTCGACGGTGTACGATCCGTGGGGGACGCCGATCGCGTCGACGGGCGACGAGCCGGCACTCGTCACCGCCGACCTCGATCCGGATCGGGTCGCCGCCGTCCGCGAGTCGTTCCCGGCGCTCGACGATCGCCGTCAACCCTGAGCTTTATACGTGCTCGGTCGAGAGTAGCAAGTGCCGGCACGGCGCTTTTCACGTCTTTGCCGGCGAACTAGCTCGGCTCGCTCGACTCGCTGCTCGGCCACGGTGGCGATCGCCCAAGGCTGTCCGGACAGCCTTTCTCGGCGTCCTTCCATCGTGTTGGGTCTCCAGCCCTTTTGACGCTCACAACCGTCCTCTCTCGTCCTCGGAGCGCCGCTCACACTGTCGGCTGACACTCTGGGAGAGACTCGCCGTGGTGGCGAACTCGTTTACAGACGGACAGCCGGCAGCATCACGCAGGCGAGAGGCGCACGATCGGCGCGTCGTCGGCGTCGACGGCCACGTAGAGGTGTCCGTCCTCGACTCCCTGTGCCACGTCTCTGATTCGCCACCCGCGTCCCGACAGCAACTGCTCGGCCTCGGTCACGTCGGTGCCGTCGACGGTGAAGCGAGCGAGAGACTGCGAGGCCAGCCCGCCGACGAACAGATCGCCGTCCCACTCCGGGAACGCCGCGCCGGTGTAGAACGTCATTCCGCTGGGTGGGAAGCCACCGCTCCCGCAGGGCCAGGAGTAGACCGGCCCGACCACGTCGTCGCGGTCCGCGTGTGCCACGCCGATGGGATCGCCCGAACCGTACGTACAGCCTTCGTCGGCGACGGGCCACCCGTAGTTGCCCCCGGGCCGGAGGACGTTGATCTCGTCGCCGTCCTGCTCCCCGAACTCGCTCTGCCAGATCGCGCCGGTGTCGGGATGGACGGCCATGCCCTGGGCGTTGCGGTGGCCGTAGCTGTAGACGGCGTCGGCGGCCGCCGGCTCGTCGACGAACGGATTGTCGTCCGGGACCGAGCCGTCGGGTTCGAGGCGCAGCGTCACACCGAGTTCCGTCGTCAGGTCCTGGGCGACGTGCTGGGGGCCGAAGTCCTTGAACTGTCGATCACCGACCGTCTGGTAGACTGTGCCGTCCCGGCCGAAAGCGACCCGGGAGCCGAAGTGGCCGTTCGACTCGACGAAGGGCTCGGCGACGTGGAGCCGCTCGACCGCTTCGAGCGAGCCGCTGTCGACGTTCAGCCGTCCGCGAGCCAGCGCCGTCGTCGACTCTCCGCCGTCGTTCGCGCTGGCGTAGGTCAGGTACACCCACGGCGTCTCCTCGAACTCGGGGTGGAGTTCGCTGTCGAGCAAGCCGCCCTGCCCCCGAGCGTGGACCGACGGCACGCCGGTCAGTTCGCTCTTCTCGCCGTCCGGCAGCGACACCAGCCAGAGCCGACCCGGCCGTTCGGTCACGAGCAACCGATCGCCCGAGGGCAACGGTGTGACGCTCCACGGAGCCGTGAACGACTCCGCGACGCGATCGACGGCGACCCCGGCGTCGTCGTCGGTCTCGGTCGGTGATCGCTGTCCGACCGACCGCCCGTCACAGCCGGCCACGAGGCCGCCGAGGCCGGTAGCGATCGTGGCCAGCATCGAACGACGCCGCGTGACTGCTGTCGTCTCGTCGGTCATACTGCCACTTCGAGTCCCACGTTCACAAACCTCTCGTCGACTCGCTCCCGCGGGTCGAACTCTCTCGGAGCACACGCCACCGCTACTCGCGGCTCGTCCCGCTCGTCGAGCGCATCACTCCTCTGCTCGCAGTGAACCACTGGTCGGCGATGAAACGCCTCCCTGCGTCGTTCACTCCTCGGTCCGTATATCAGCCGACAACCCCTGTGCCATCTCGATCTCCTTCGAGTTGTTGATCGTCCAGGCCGTTCGTTCGGTGACCGCCTCGATCACCTCGCGGGCGTGTGGCGAGCCGCTGCCGGACTTCTTGACGCCGCCGAAGGGGAGGTGAACCTCCGCGCCGATACACGGGAGGTTCCCGTAGGCCAGTCCGAGGTCGGCGTTGTCTCGGAAGTAGTTGATCTGGCGGTAGTCCTCGGCGACGATCGCACCGGCGAGGCCGTACGGCGTCGCGTTGACCATCTCGACTGCGCGTTCGACCCCGCCGGAGTACTCCAGCAGGGCGACGTGGGGGCCGAACACCTCTTCGGTGAGACAGCGCAGTTCGGGATCGTACTCCATCTCGTAGACGAAGGGTCCGACCCAGTTGCCCTCCTCGCGGCCGTCGGGGATCGCGTCGGGCGACAGCTCCTCCCGGTCGACGAGCACTGTCGCACCCTCCTGTCGGGCCAGTTCGTTGTACTCCGCGAACTTCTCGACTTGCTCTTGGTCGACGACCGGGCCCATGAACGTCGACTCGTCGAGGGGATCTCCGACCGTCACGTCTTCCGCGAGGTCGACGAAGCGGCGCTTGAACTCGTCGTACACGTCTTCGTGGACGATCAGGCGCTCCGCGGAGACACAGCGCTGGCCGGCCGTCTTGAACGAGGACATCACCGCCGAGTGGACCGCGATATCCAGGTCGGCGGTGTCGGTGACGACGACCGCGTTCTTGCCGCCCATCTCGCAACACGCGCTCCGGCCCGGCCGGCCGCCGATCTTGCCGGCTACCTCGTGGCCGACCGCCGCAGAGCCCGTAAAGAGGACGGTGTCGACGCGGTCGTCCTCGACGACGGCGTTGCCGGCGTCGCCGTACCCCTGAACGAGGTTGAACACGCCGTCGGGGATCCCCGCGTCGTCGAACATCTCCGCGACGATCTGGGCACACCACGGTGTCTGTTCGGCGGGTTTCCAGACGACGGTGTTGCCCTCGACGAGCGCGACCGCCATGTGCCAGAACGGGATGGCGACGGGGAAGTTCCAGGGCGTGATGCAGCCGACGACGCCGCGGGGCTTGCGCCGCATGTAGGCGTCCTTGCTCGCGACCTCGCTGGGAACGACGTCGCCGTGGGGGTGGCGGGCGTTGCCCGCGGCCCACTCGACCATGTGGTAGGCCTCGACCACGTCGGCTCGGCCCTCGGAGAGTTCTTTCCCGCACTCCCTGCTGACGACTTCGCCGAGTTCGTCGGTGCGGTCTCGAAGCTCGTGGAAGATCTCCCAGAGGTGTTCCGCGCGATCGATGTAGGAGAGGGACTGCCACTCGTCGGCGGCGGCCTCGGCGGCGGCGACGGCGCTGGCTACGTCGTCGCTCGTTCCGCGCTGGAACTCGGCCAGCACCTCGCCGGTCGCGGGCTCGCGACTCTCGAAGATCGTCGTACTGTCGCCGTCTGTCCACTCACCGTCGATGTAGTGGCGGCCGGGGACCTCGCTGTCTCGAGTCATGTGAGCGTGTGGACTTGACCCCCGGTAGACAAAAATCTATGTCACGAGACGGGTGTGGGTCGCTGGCGTCAGACCGATTCGAGCGCAGCCTCGAAGTCGGCCGTCTCGATGACGACCGATTCGGCGCTGGCTGCAACGTCGTCGGGATCGATGTCGTCGGCGACGGCTCGGATCGCTCGCATCGAGGCTTCCCGGACGAGTGCCTCGATCTGGGCTCCCGAGTACCCCTCCGTCTGGGCCGCCAGCCCGTCCAGATCGACGCCGTCGCCGAGGGGCTTGTCGGCGGTGTGGACCGCCAGGATCTCGCGACGCGCGGCGCGGTCCGGGTTCGGCACTTCGACGTGCTGCTCGAACCGACCCGGCCGCAAGAGCGCGTCGTCCAGCGTCTCGCGGCGGTTCGTCGCCGCCAGGACGACGAGGTTGGGGTTCTCCGTGATCCCGTCGAGCTCGGTCAGCAGCTGGGAGACGACGCGCTCGGAGACCTCGTTGCTCTCCCCGCGCTGGCCCGCGACGGCGTCGATCTCGTCGAGGAAGACGATGCTCGGGGCGGTCTGGCGCGCTCGCTCGAACATCTCTCTGACCGACTCCTCGGACTCGCCGACGTAGCGATCGAGCAGTTCGGGACCGTTGACGTGGATGAAGTTGACGCCGCTCTCTCCGGCGATCGCGCGGGCCAGCAGGGTCTTGCCGGTCCCCGGCGGACCGTAGAGGAGCACGCCGCTGGGCGGATCCGTGTCGGTCGCCGAGAAGAGCGGCCCGTAGGCGAGTGGCCACTCGACGGCCTCCGTGAGCCGCTCTTTCACGTCGTCGAGCCCGCCGACGTCGTCGAACGAGACCGACGGCGACTCGGCGACGTACTCTCTCATCGCCGAGGGTTCGACGGCCGCCATCGCCGTCTCGAAGTCGGCTCGATTCACGTCCGGGTCGTCGCTCTCTCGTCGCAGCGCCGTCATCGCGGCCTCCGTGGTCAGCGTCGCCAGGTCCGCGCCGACGAAACCGTGGGTCTGACTCGCCACGTCGTCGAGTTGGATGTCGTCGTCGATCGGCATCTCGCGGGTGTGTACGTCGAGTATCTCTCGCCGGCCCGGCTCGTCTGGTACGCCGATTTCGATCTCGCGGTCGAAGCGCCCGCCCCGCCGGAGGGCGTCGTCGATCGTGTCGACGCGGTTGGTCGCGCCGATGACGACGACCCGCCCGCGGTCTTCCAGCCCGTCCATCAGCGTGAGCAACTGGGCGACGACGCGGTTCTCCATGTCGGCGTCCTCGTCGCGAGAGCCCGCGATCGAGTCGATCTCGTCGATGAAGAGGATCGACGGCGCGTTGTCCTCGGCGCGCTCGAAGGCCTCTCGCAGCCGCTCCTCGGATTCGCCCTTGTACTTGGAGACGATCTCCGGGCCGGAGATCGTGTCGAAGTACGCGTCGACCTCGTTGGCGACGGCCCGAGCGATCAGCGTCTTCCCGGTGCCGGGCGGCCCGTGGAGCAAGACGCCACTGGGCGGGTCGATTCCGAGCCGACGGAACCGCTCGGGCTCGGAGAGTGGCATCTCGATCATCTCGCGGATCTGGTCGAGCTCTTCGTCGAGGCCCCCGATATCCTCGTAGTTCACGTCGATGTCGGCCGTTTCGGTCGCCTCGTCCTCGGACGGGGGATTTACCGACGACGCGGTCGCCGACTCCTCGCGGTCGCCGCTGTAGGGCAACACTGTGACGCGGGTGTCGTCGGCGACGCGCACGGACCCTTCCGGCGAAGTCGAGCGTACGAGGAACGTCCCCAGCCCCTCGACGTGGACCTGCTCGTCTCGCTGGACGAGTCGGTCGACGAGCCGGTCGCGGACGGCGTGCTCGTAGGACTCGCTGCCGGGGAGGGGCTTTGCCGGCTGGACGGTGATCGTCGTCGCGTCGTCGACGCTCGCGTTCGAGACCGTCACGGTGTCGCCGATGTTGACACCGGCGTTGGCCCGCGTGTCCGCGTCGATTCTGACGAACTGGCCGCCGTCGTCGCTGGCCGGCCAGACCTTGACGACGGTCTTCCTGTCGCCGCCGACGATGATCGGGTCGCCGCTGAGGACGTTCAGTTCGTCCCGGACCGAGTCCGGCAGCCGGGCGATGCCACGCCCCGCGTCGCGCTTGTTGGCCCCTTCGACTTCGAGCTCGATCCCGCCAGACGGGTGACCACTCATGCGCTCGGGTAGAGGTCCGACGGTCTTGATACCGTCGCCTGGTAGCTGGGTGGCGTCCAGCGGTCGCGGTGTCTACCGACGGCGATCTGGTGGTCGTCTGTCGAACGCAGCCCCGGAGAAACGCCTATACCGGAGGCGTGTGGAACACATGACATGGTCTCTCAAACCGAGCGTGACGAGATGACCTGGTACGAGTGCGAGCACTGCGGGCTCATGTTCGACGACGAGAGCGACGCCGACCAGCACGAGCGCAACTGTGACTCGGAAGAACCGTCCTACATCCAGTAAACTACCCTCCCCTACTTCGCTCGGGGGTAATTACCCCGCTCGCTCGTTGAGGGGAGGGCTTTCGCGTGGACTCCCGTTCTACGCCTCGGATGAGGCGGGAAGGTCGTACTCTCCACTCACGTTCAGCGTCCCGCGATTCAAGCGCACGTCTACGGGTACGCCTCCGGCATCTGCGTTTTGCCGACGCCGGAGATACTGCAAACCGATGTTCTTGGAAGCGTTGTAGTCCGCGTGGTTCTTGTACCCACACTTCAGACACTCGAACGACTCTTGATGGCGATTGTCGTCGTGGGTGAACCCACAGGTCGAACATCGCTTCGAAGTGTTGCGTGGGTCCACTTGGACGGATTCGACGCCTTGCTCTCTAGCTTTGTATTCGACGTACTCATAGAGGCGACGGAACGCCCACAGATGATGCCACGACGCGTCTGGCACGTTCTCACGAATATCGGTCAGATCCTCGAACACGATATGCGAACAGTCGTGTTCGACGGCTTCAGCGACGATTTCGTTGGCGACACGGTGCAGGAATATCTCGAAGCGCCCGTCCTCTTTCTGTTCAACTCCTTCTATCGCGTCGTGTGCAGCCCGTGTCCCGCACTGCTGGAGGTCGCCACGCCGTTTCTCGTACTCTCGCTTCCAGTGGTTGAACTCGTCTGCCGACCAGAACCGACCAGTCGAAGCGACCGCGAGCTGGTTCACACCGAGGTCCACACCGAGGACTGTTCTGTGCCCGGTCGTGGTGTCGGTGTCGTCCTCTTTGAGCATCGATGCATGGAGATACCAGTCGCCATCACGTCGATGGAGAGTCGCCCGCCGAAACTCGTACTCCTCGTCTGTGACGTACTTCGTCGGTGGTACGTCAGCGTCGTCAGGGAGGATATAGTCACACCCGATTCGTCCGTCCACTGTTGACAGCGAAACGTGGTCACGATGGAACGTGGCACTTCGCTTGTCGTAGATTGCGGTATCCGCAGTGAACGTCGGGCGAGACGTATCTTGGTCGTTTGTGAGCCGTTCGACGCCGCTTTTGACGGCTTCGACGGCTTGGCGAATCCCCTTCTGGACGAGGTTCGCGGTCAACTCGGTGTCCTCGCGTAGCTGGTCGTACAGGCCGCGTTCGGCTTTTGCTTTCGAGGTAACGTGGTAGCCGTCGTCGCCGTGCCAGCACCACCTACTCGCGGTGTTGGCGCAGTATTTGAATTGCTCGACAGTCTCCTGAAGGTGTGCATCCGCGCCTTCGGGCGTGTCGAGCTTGATAACGGCAGTACGACGGTACTCCACTGTATTTTCACATATATACCTGTAGTTAATTAATAGTTGGGAGTTAGCAGGCAACAGTTTGGTGGCTAGTCAGTACCATGTCGGCTTCTGCTCACGGCTTCGCCGTTCGCACGGCCCGCGGAACGGAGTTCCGCGCTGTCCTCCCCACCCTACTCGTTTGTGCTTCCGACGTATCGGAAGCCCGGCACTCCTTGAGGGTGGGGCCTCCACCTTGAATTAGGTGAACTGCTCCGGGGTCAAGCCCCGGAGCTTCTTCCCGTAGACGACTCGTCGATCGACCGCCTCGACGGTCAGAGCGACGCGTTCGTGCGGCCGCGCACCGCTTTGCGACCCAGCGGCCGCGGATGGCTCGAAACCCCGGAGATCACTCGCTGCTGACGATCTCGTAGCTCCGCTCGCCCATCTCGTCTTCGACGAACACGAAGACGCGCCCACGGGCGGTTTCGGGATCGGCCTCGACTTCGACGCGCATCGACGTGTCCGTGATCGTCACGCCGGGGAACACCTCTTCTTGCTCGCCCGTGTCGAGCATGATCCGGCCCACGCCGGTCTCTTCGAGGATGTCGTCGTGGGTGTTGAGATCGTTGACGTACAGCAACACGCCCTCGGTCTCGTTGGGATCGGTCACGAGGACGTGGACCTCTTTGGCCGGTGCTGCCACGACGCTGTCTTCGACTCGCTCGGGGACGCCGTGGTAGAACACCTCTCGGCCGTCGGTGTACTCGACCACGACGCCGTCTTCCGTGAGTTCGACCGACAGCGTCTCGGGGGCTACGTCGTTGCGGGCGCTCATTGGCGACGGTTCGCCTCGGACCGGCAAAAGCGCCGCGTTCCACCGGCAGCTACCAGACCGCCACAGGTAAATACGGTCGTGTGGGACAGTGAGACGATGCAGGGGAAGGCTGCGGCCCCGGCGGCCGGGACGGTGCTGAACGCGCTCGCCACCCACCGCGGGTCGGCGTTCGCCATCGACGAGTACACACACGCGACGGTCGATCTGTTCACCGAGGCGGAGATCGACGACGACGAGGAGGCGATCGTCGGGGAGATCGCTGGCGCGCCCGACGCCGACACTCGCCTGATCGAGACCTGCGTCGAGTACGTCCTCGACGCTCACGGCGAACCAGAGGTGGCCGGTGCCGTCGTCAGAACCGAGAGCGACGTGCCGATGGCCTCGGGTCTCAAGAGCAGTTCGGCGGCCGCCAACGCGACCGTCATGGCGACGCTGGACGCGCTCGACGGGACCGACCGGATGACGCGAGAGGACATGGCCCGCCTCGGCGTGATGGCGGCGCGAGACGTGGGCGTCACGGCCACCGGTGCGTTCGACGACGCCTCCGCCTCGATGCTCGGGGGCGTCACCGTCACGGACAACGACGCCGACGAGCTACTGGCACGCGACGAGATCGACTGGGACGTGCTCGTCTACACGCCCCCAGAGCAGGCGTTCAGCGCCGACGCGGACGTGCGCCGCTGTGAGCACGTCGCTCCGATGGCCCGGCTAGTCGAGGACCTCGCGCTCGACGGCGACTACGAACGAGCGATGACGGTCAACGGACTGGCCTTCTGTGCGGCGCTCGACTTCGACTCGGAGCCACTCATCGAAGCGATGCGGCAGGTCGAGGGCGTCTCGCTCTCCGGCACCGGCCCGTCCTACGTCGCCGTCGGCCCACGACCCGCGCTCGAACAGGTCCAGGTCTACTGGGAGCAGCGCGACGGCAACACCTGGCTGACCACGACCCAAACGGAGGGAACCCACACACTATGAGCACGAATCCAGAGGACATGAGTCTCGACGAACTGCGCACAGAGATCCAGACGATCGACCGCGAGATCGTCGAGAAGATCGCACAGCGGACCTACGTCGCCGACACGATCGCCGAGGTCAAAGACGAGAAGGGCCTGCCCACGACGGACGAAGACCAGGAACAGTCCGTGATGGACCGGGCCGGCGAGAACGCCGAGCGGTTCGACGTGGACGCCAACCTCGTGAAAGCGATCTTCCGGTTGCTGATCGAACTGAACAAAGTGGAGCAGCGGGAGAGTCGGTAGCTAGCAGCAAGATTGCGTCGCTATTTATTGGAGTTAATAACTTTTAGACGCCCTCAAATGACCTCGTGAAGGTGCTGGCCGTACTGTAGATAGAACATTCCGTACACGAGACTTCCGCTAACCAGAAAAACGTAGAGCGGTCGGAGACTCAATCCGAGGGTGGCGAGCAGAAACCCTATCGCAAGCGGGACGACGAAAAATCCGAGTGCGACGACAACGAGGACCCGTCCAAGCCTGTCGATAATATCTCTCTCTTGTGAGGCCATAATAGCAATTTTCGAGGTGGAGGGGGTGGTAAATTTCACCACACTCGCCACCTTGTCGGTGAGGTCCATCTCTGCAGACACCGACGGGTGAAGACATCATTTTTCCCAGATGCTGTTACACCAGTCCGTGACCTGAACACGGTCGAGCAGCCAGAGCGTCGGTACCACCGGATTCGTTCACTCTGCTGTCCGTTCCTCGGTAGACTCGACGTCGACACCGATACCGTCGTCTTCGACCGCCAGTGTGACGCGCGTGACGGCCAGCCCGAACTGCGTGGGGTGGTTGCTCGACCCGTCGACGCTCACTTCCGTATCGACGATGCCAGCCCGGTAGAGCCGTCGCAGTCGACGATACACCGTCGGCTGTGACACGTCGGTGGTCTCGGCGATCTCCTGGGCCTCCATCGGTTCGTCGGCGATCGCGTCCAGTATGTCGAACGTGTACGGATCGCCGACCAGTTCGAGCAGGTCCTGCCCGTCGGGAACCGTCGGGCGAGTTGCATCGTCCGTCTCCTCGGAGTGTCGGCCAGACAGCGGGCAATCGGTAGCGGGAAAGTTACTCATCGATGTATCCGGGCGCGCGTGCGCCCCGACTCGGTGTTGCCCCGAACACGTATTCATGTCTATTACGATACTATTTGAACTATCGATACTATCGTAACTATTTGTACGAAGCGATCGAAGGCACATACGTGCCAGACATGCACGGCTCGGATTCGCTTCGTTCTGTCGAGGAGGTACACATCGCACCGCTTGGCTACGAGTACGACCGCATCGGTGACCCGGTCGTCGAGTACGGGGTCGACACGCTCCACCTGTTGACCGACAGCGAGCTGGAGACGACCGGGTACCACGAGCGCCTGGAGCGGGAACTCACCGACCACGGCGTCGCGCTGGCGTACCACGAGACCGATCTCGACGACGTGTACGACGTACTGGGCCGGATCACGACCCTCATCGACGAGCACCAGGGAGACATCGTCCGGGTGAACGTCTCCAGCGGTCCGAAGCTCGCGACCGTCGGCGCTGCACTGGCGTGCATGGCGACGGACGCGAGCGGCTACCACGTTCGAACGGCCGAGCACCTCCACCCGGTGGCCGAGACGCCACAGACCGGCGAGACGATCATGGCCGAGCAGCTCCCGTCGTATCCCCTGGAGACGCCGACGACGGACCAGGTTCGAATACTGAACTACGTCGACGAGCACGATACCGCCGCACACACGCCGAACAAGAGCGAGCTCATCGACTTCGCCGAGCGGGAGGGGCTGGCGTTCATCAGCGACTCGGACCCGGCCAACGACAAAGCGAAGTTCGCACTGCTGAACAACCGCATCGTCGAGCCGCTCCTCGAAGACGGCTACGTCGCCGTCGAGTCGGTCGGACGGACCAAACGGATCTCGCTGACGGAGACGGGGGGGAACGCGTTACGGGCGTTCCGGCACAAGCTGCCCGCCGAGTCCGACGGCGAGTGAGCGCGGGACGGTCTCGTCGCTGGTCGCGTCGCTGGACTGCCCGGTGAGAGCGAACGCTCAGATCCGTCGCCAAAATCGGGATCAGGTGTCGAGCGAGTCGACGCCCGCGGTGACGGCTGCCTCGAACTGTGCGGTCGGGAACTCCGAGAACGGTACTGGCGGCTCCGGGTCGTCCTCGGGGTGGCGCAGCTGTGTGCGCCACCACTGCACGTCCTGCCACTCCCCGGCAGTGTATCCGACGTTCTCGTACGTTCCGACGGGCTCGAACCCCATCTCCCGGTGGAACTCGACGCTCGCCCGGTTCGGTAGTGTCACACCGGCGTACCCGTTGTAGAACCCCTGCTCGCCCAGCACGGCGAACAGCGACTCGTAGAGGGCGGTCGCGATCCCGGCGCGGCGGTGATCGCCGTCGACGTAGATCGAGAGCTCGACGCTCCACTGGTAGGCCGTTCGGTCCCGGTGGTCGCTGGCGTACGCGAAGCCGACCACTCGATCCTCGCGTTCACACACCAGCCACGGGTACGTTTCGAGGGTCGCACGGAGACGGTCTCTCATCTCCCCGCTGGCGGGTGGCGTCTCCTCGAAGGAGACCGCCGAGTCGCGGACGTACGGTGCGTAGATGTCCGCACACGCGGTCGCGTCGTCGGGGCGAGCGCGTCGGATGGTGCTCATCGTGTCGCCCTATCGACCGTGGCCGCTTAAATTGCCACAGATCGAGTGCGCCGAGTCATCGAAGCGCGGTCAGTTCCTCGCGGATCGCGTCCCGCTTCAGGAGCAGGAAGCCGACGAGGACGACGAGGAAGCCGGTCACGGTCGTGGCGTCGATCGTCTCTTCGAGCAGGAGCCAGCCCGTGACCGCGGCAAACACCGGCGTCGCGTACGAGACGAGGTTGATCTGGATCGCACCGAGCCGTCCGAGCAGGCGAAAGTAGACGAAGTAGCCGATCACGCTGGCGAACACGGCGAGGTAGACGATCGCGACGACCGACTCCGCCGTCAGGGTCAGTCCCCCCAGGGACTCGTTCGGGAGCGCGCCGCTGATAGCGTGTAGGAGGACGGCACCGACGCCGTTCGACCAGGCGACGAGTCCCTCCGTCCCGAGCCCGCTGTCGACCCGCTGGAGCAGGACGCTCCCGAGAGCGATCGACAGCGCGGCCAGCAGGACGAATCCGGACGCGACGAGTTCGGCGCTGAGGCCGCCGGTCACGTCCGGACGCGTGACCAGTCCGACGCCGACAAAGCCCAGTAGCAGTCCCACAGTTCCGACAGTCGACAGGCGCTCGTCCGGGAGTAGCGCCCGCGAGAATGCCGTCGCGAGGATCGGATTCGTCGCGATCAGAATTGCCGCGACTGCGCTGGTCACGTCCCGCTCGCCGACGAACAGGAAGGCGTTATATAGTGCGATCACGAGCGTGGCGCTGATCGCGACGGCGATCCAGTCCGCTCGGGAGCGTGGCAGCCAGTCGTCGGTCGTGGCGGCCGCGTAGGCGAGCATGAGGACGCCCGCGAGATCGTAGCGAACCGCCGCGAACAACACCGGCGGCAGGTCTTCGAGCCCCGCCTTGATCGCGACGAAGGAGGTCCCCCAGAGCATCGCCAGCAGGACGAACAGAAACGTCTCTCGGCGTGTGCTCATCGTAGTGGCACCGTTCTCGTACTGCCGGCTGTCCGTCTGTACAGGATTTTGCGACCCCGTGGTCGCGAATATCGTGGAACAGTTACAGCCGGCAGCATCACGAGCGGTCGTAGGTCTCGGCGAGTCCGTCCAGTGCCTCGTGGTGCTCGGTCGTGTGCGGGGCCGTCAGCGGCGAGACGCTGACTTTGCCGTCGACGACGGCCCGGCGGTCGGTCCCTTCCGGATCGGGGATGTCGCCCTCGGCCATCCGCTCCCAGATCCGGTCGTGGAGGGTCACGGTCTCGCCGTTTCGCTCGGCCCCCATCTGGTAGACGCGTGACGGCTCGGTGATCGCCATCTCCGCGGGACCCCGGTCGGCGACCGGCGCGTTGACGTTGAGGTAGTCACACTGTTCGAAGACGCCCGCGCCCATCGAGTGGGCGGCGAGATAGCTCGCGGCCCGGGTCGCCTCGGCGTAGCTGTCGTAGTTCTCCTCGACATCGGCGAAGGCCGCGTCCTCGCGGACCGGAATGTACATCGAGACGGCGATCGCGGGCACGTCGAAGAACGTCGCCTCGACGGCGGCACTGACGGTTCCCGACCGTCCGAGGACGTAGGCTCCGAGGTTCGCACCCCGGTTGCAGCCGGCGACGACGAGGTCCGTTTCGGGGACCAGCGACTCGATGCCGGCGACGACGCAGTCGGTCGGCGTGCCCTCGACGGCGTAGCCCAGTTCGTGCTGGTGGACAGGGACTTCGTGTGAGATCGCGCGCCCGACCGCGCTCTGATCGCTGTTCGGTGCCACTGCCGTCACCGATCCCACCTCGGTCAGTGCGTCGTACAGCGCCCGGAAACCGACGCTGTCGATCCCGTCGTCGTTAGTCAGGAGGATCGACGGCTCGTCGTTCATACGTTCCGTCGGGCCGAGAGCGGGAAAAACACTCCGGCGGCGGCAGCCTCTCGGTCGATCGGCTACGCCGGCACGCGGTCGACGACGGTCTCGCCGTCGACGACGACGTTGTACGCGCCCTCGTCGTCGTTCCAGAGCACCAGCGCGTTCTCGAAGAGGAGGAGGTCGCCGTAGTCGGCGTCGCGGAGATCCTCGTTGAGGATCGACGCCTCGGTGAGGACGGCGAAGTGGTCCGTCGACTGACTCCCGTCGCTGATCAGGTAGAGGGGATTGCCCGCCTCGGTGAGATCGCCGCTCAGCTTCACGCCCAGCAGGTTGATCCGGTCGGTGACGTAGGAGTCGGCCTCGGCCATCTTCGCGACCTGCGAGCGGTTCCCGCGCGCGTCGATGGCGGTTCGTCCGTCGGTCCGCAGGATCGAGTAGGCGTACTGTACGTCCACGTTGACGAACTCTCCGGGCTGGTGGTCCGGGCCGCTCGCACCCTCGTCCAGCCGGCGCTGGAAGGGCGGCACGTCGATGTCGGGTCGTACGTCGAACGACCACGACTCGCCGGTCGGAGACTCGTGGGCCCAGAGCCGGACTGTCGGGCCGTACACCGTCGCCGGCCCGTCGTCGGCGACGGCCCGCTCGATCTCGCGGAGCCCGATCGCGGTGTTCCTGTCTGCCGGTTCGATCGCCGCCAGCGACCCCGCCGGAGCCAGCCAGTCGAGCGCCCCCTCGACGACGGACGCCGGCTCGTCGAGTTCGTTCAGGACGTTGGCACAGACCACCAGATCGAACTGGTCGTCGGGCTCGAACGACTCCACGGTCGTCCGGTGGATCGTCGTCTGGACGCTCGGAGGCGTCGTTTCGAGCATCGCCTCCAGCACGTCCGCCGCCGCGCTCGGCTCGACGGCGTGGTAGTCGACGAGACACTCCTCGCCCAGCAGGTCGAGCAGCCCCAGCGCCGGGCCGCCGACGCCGGCACCCACGTCCAGGACGCGAATCCGCCTGTCGAGGAGCCCGTCGCTCAGGAGGTCCGCGATCACGTACTGCGTGACGGCGTAGTAGTCGGGCAGGTGGTAGATCGCGTACGCCAGCGCCGTCAGGTCGTCGTACTCGACGGGCTGTTGCCGGAGGTACCGCTCTTTGATCGCCCGGATGCGGTCCCGGAGCCGGTCGCCGCTCTCGCCGTCGGGCCAGCCGACGCCCTCGCGCTCGACGAGCAGGTCCTCCAGTCGGCGGACGTGCTCGGCCGGCAGCGCGTCGACTCCCTCGAAGGCCGGTGACGGCGGTTCGTCGCCGATCGGTTCGAACGTCCCGTCCTCGCGTTCGACCAGCCCCAGATCGAACGCCTCCTCTCGGAGGACTCGTCGAACCACGGCGGGGTGGGGCCGACCGTCGACGTATTCACAGATCTCCTCGGGATCGATCGGGCGGACCTGGCGGAGGTACTTCGCGTTCGAGCGGATCGAATCTCTCGTCTCGTCGTTCATTGTAGGCTCTCGTACAGTTCGGTGAACGTCTCGTCGTCGGCCCGCGCGATCTGTCGTGCGGCGGCCGCCACGTCGTCGGCTCCCTCGAACGCCGCCTGGATGTCGGCGTAGACCCGCGCTTCGCCGTCGGTCAACTGCTCGACGAGGTCGAACAGCGCCTCGGAGATCGGCGTCTGGAACGTGTCCGGTACGTCCTCGGCCGCGAGCGCGAACGCCAGCACGGCCGTGTGGGCGCGTGCCTGTACCGTCTCCATCGCCTCGTCGTGCTCGGCCGGCGTCGTCGCGACCAGTTCGTTGCCCCGCGCCGTGAGCCGATCGCGGATCGTCTCGGCGATGGGACCGTCGGCGTCAGTCACCACTGCGAGGTTGCCGGGCGCGTTCTCCGGCGCGAACAACGGGTGGAGGCTGACGCGTTCGATCTCGGGGGCGTGTGCTCGCATCGCGTCGATCGGATCGCGCATACTCCCGGTCACGTCACAGATCGCCCGGTCCGCTCGATCGGCGTACTCCTCGATCACGCTCGCCGCCGCCGGGAGCGGGACGGCGACACAGACGAGGTCGAAGCGCTCTTCGACGGGCGGTGTCAGCGCGCGACCGTCGAGCGCGTCGGCCGCCGCCGCCGCCGCGGTCTCGTCGGCGTCGACGAACGCGATCTCGTCGTCGGCCGTCGCGACGCTGTCAGCGAACCACCGTCCCATCGCTCCCGCGCCGACGACGAGGACTCTCATTGGCACGGGGTAGCCAACGACCGCTCAAAAGCAGTTCGGTCCGCTACATCGCCGGGCCCGTCGATCAGTTGCTGTCGGGGCTGTAGTTGGGCGCTTCGTCCGTGATCATCACGTCGTGGGGGTGACTCTCCTGCTGGCCCGCCGCGGAGACGCGGACGAACTCCGAGCGGTCCTTGAACTCCGGAATCGTCTCCGCGCCGACGTAGCCCATGCCAGAGCGCATCCCGCCGACGAGCTGGTGGAGCTCCGACTGGACCGAGCCCTTGTACGGCGTCGCGGCCTCGACGCCCTCTGGGACGAACTCCTCGTCTTCTTCCTCTTCCTTGAGGTAGCGCTCGCCGCCACCCTCGTTCATCGCGCCGACCGATCCCATGCCGCGGTACTGCTTGTACTTCTTGCCGTTCATCGTGATGACGCGGCCGGGTGCCTCGTCGGTACCTGCGAAGTAGGAACCGAGCATCACCGCGTCCGCACCGGCGGCGATCGCCTTGATCGCGTCCCCGGAGTAGCGGATGCCGCCGTCGGCGATCACCGGCACGTCGTGCTGGCTGGCCACGTCGGCGACCTGCGAGACGGCGGTGATCTGGGGCATACCCGCACCGGTGACGATGCGGGTCGTGCAGATCGATCCTGGGCCGATGCCGACCTTGACGCCGTCGGCGAAGTCGACGGCCTCGGCGGCGGCTTCGCGGGTCCCGATGTTGCCCACGACCACGTCTGCGTCGACCTCCGCCTCGATCTCGCGGGAACTGTCGATGACGTTGCGGTTGTGTGCGTGAGCACAGTCGATAAAGAGCACGTCGACGCCAGCCTCGTCGGCAGCGCGCGCACGATCCAGTTCGAACGGGCCGACTGCCGCCCCGGCGACCAGTGCGCCCTCGTCGTCGCGAGCGGCCTGGTCGTACTCGCGGCGCTGGAGGATGCCCTGCATCGTCACGAGGCCGATGAGTCGATCGCCGTTCTCGACGATCGGGACGCGCTCGATCTTGTGCTCGTACATCAGCTCCAGGGCTTCGCGTGCGGTCACGTCTTCGGGTGCGGTGACGACCTCGTCGGTCATCGCCTCGCTGACGAGGTCCTCCTCGCCGACTTCGAGGTAGGGGCGGATGTCGGTCGCGGAGATGATCCCCAGGACTTCGTCGTCGTCGCCGACGACCGGCGCGCCCGAGACGCCGCGTCGGTCCATCATCTCGTCGACCTCGCGGACGGTCTGGTCCGGCGAGGCCGTAACCACGTCGCGGATGATCAGCTCGTCGGCGCGCTTGATGCGCTCGATCTCTTCGACCATCGTCTCGACGTCCATGTTGCGGTGGAGGACGCCGAGGCCACCGTGTCGGGCCATCGCGATGCCCATGTCGCCCTCGGTGACCGTGTCCATCGCCGCCGAGAGGACCGGGACGTTCAGTTCGACGTTCGTCGAGACGCGTGTCGCCGTGTCGGCCTCGTCCGGCTCGACGCGGGACTCTTTGGGCCGTAGCAGTACGTCGTCGAACGTCAGCGCTTCTGGAACGCGGAGCTTCTCCGAGAAGGGTTCGGACTCGTTCGCCATGTCAAGGGTGGCAGACGGGCGCTGAAAAACGTTCCGAGATTTGCTCCCGAGTGCCGACCGGTGTCACACGCAGGCGGCGCGACGAGAACCACACGGCACTCTAAAAACGGAACTTATCACGTGTGAAACGTGGACAATCTCCATCCAGACGCTAACATCTCCTATCGTCCGTTGTGTATGAGTCGCAATCTCACACAACGTTTATCCGCTGACAAAAGATAATGATGAACATGAACTGTGCTGTGTCTCCCAGCGCTGGTTCCGTTCGTCGACAGACCACCGACTCCGTGGTTGTCACAAACTGGTTTATGGGAGACACAGGCTTCGAGGGGTTCTCGAAGGGGTGGAATATGCGGTCCCCGAACGGTTGGACGATGCCGTCCCAGCCGTCGGCAGTACCGTCCCCACGCAGCGAGTACCCGACGCCCACGGGTGAGGGCAGACTGTAGCACGAAATGAGTAGCTCCCAACATCCGGTCGCGCTCGCACTGGAGCGACGCGTCGGCGGTGCCACCCGCCTGCTCGCGACGGTCATGTTGCTCCCGCTGCTGGACGGCGTCTTCGCTGCCGTCGTCCTCGCTGGCGGACTCGCGTCGGTGACCGGCATCATCGAAGTCGGCCTGCTGGTCTTCGGCGGCTCCGCCACCCTCGCCGTGATCCTCGCCGAGATGGAAGGCTCTCCCAGAGAGGTCGTCACCCCGATCCTCGCGGTCGGTGCGATCGTGATCATCGGCTCCGTCGTGGTCGCCGCCCTCGCGCCGACGATCCAGACGGTCCTCGATCCCGCCGTCTTCGAGCGCTTCGCGGCGATCATCATCCTCGCGATCGCCGGCCGGACCGCCAGCGCGAAGATCGGCGACTGGCTCCCGCGCCCGTCGATGATCCTGCTCATCGGCTTCGTCGCCAGCGTCAACGCTTCGGGCTTCTCGCTGGTGGTCCAGACCGATCCCGAACTCATGCTCAGAGCCGCCGCCGCTGCCGGCGTCGGCGTCGCGTTCGCACTCGCCGCCGCCGTCGGCGCGCCGTGGCTCCGCAACGCCGTCGACATCGACCGCTTCCGCTTCGGGAGTGCCGTCGCACTGGGTGTGCTGCCGATCAGCATCCTCACGTCGGTCGAGGCACCGGTCTCGCTGGCCGTCCTCGCGGTCACGACGCTGCTCTCGCTGGACCCACAGCGCGCTCGCGAACGCGACGAACACTACGAGCCCGACGCCGTCGACGTGACCGCCGCCTTCGCCGACGGCGGCGCGTCCCAGGGGGTCGACCACGACACCACCGACGCCAGCTCCCGTCCCACGGTCGACGACGACGACGACCGCGCGCCCTGGCTCTGACCGCGCTCGACGCGACACGAAGTGACAACCCTTAGGTTGCTCAGCGCCCCCGTTGTTGCTATGGCTGACAACCGCGTCGTGCAGGGCCGCATGGTCACGCCCGAGTCGCTCGCCGAGTTGATCGAAGACGACGACATCATGGACGCCGAAGCGATCGATGACGCCGACCGATCGTGCCCCGATTGCGGTGGAGACGTGCTCTCGGTCGGCTACATGCCCGGTATCACGGAGTTCGTCACCGGCTTCAAGTGTCAGGACTGCGACTGGAGCGAGACCGATCGCGACGACTAACCTCCGGACGCAACCGTAACCCCTTTCATACAGGTGGGCTTACGCCGGAGTGCGGGGTCGTGGCCTAGTCCGGGAAGGCGGCTGACTCCAGAGGCAACGTGCCCGGTGACGACACTCCAGGGTTGATATACTGAGCGGCCGACTGATCATCGGCTCGCGTTGATGACCCTCTGGAGTTCCGAGGCACACACCGGAGATATCAGCCGATCGGGGGTTCAAATCCCTCCGACCCCACTCCGTATAAAAGTGAAGCGGTCTATTTCACCGCTTTTCACTCGACACTCTCTAGCCGTCACTCTCGACTTGGATGGTGAAATTGACTTCCTGATGGTGTAGCATTCCGAGAAACAACGTTGGTTGTGGTGCAGACACCGAAAGCCCTCGACGCGCTCGGTCCTCCTCACCGGCCGAGACCGTCTACCCCTCGCGCTTCAGCGTTCCGTTGATCTGGCCGGCGAGACGCGCAATCTCCGGCGTCGGCTTCCTCGTCCGAGAGGATGCCAGCGATCTCCAGCAGCGACGTGCCGCCGACGTGCCGCTCGACAGCCTCCGAAAAAGTCTCGTCCCAATCCGGATCGCGCCGAACAGAACGGGCATGAGGGTGCGACGAACTGTGTTCTCGAGTGTGAATCGTGGGGTGTCTGTCCAAAGGACTTATGCTGTAAGCGTTGTAAGGATTGCACACGAAGCGTCGGCGATAACGTGTGTTGGGGGCACACGTTTAGACTCGTTTCGTCACTCTCACCGAAGCGAGAGTGAAAGACGCGTGGAACGTGTGACACCATGGCTCAAGCAAACAAACGAATTCCGGTCACAGAAGAACGATGGCAAGAACTGAACGAACTCAAGCAGGCTGGCGAAACGTACGACGAGCTACTCGACGAGTTGATTCAAGAACATCAGCGGCGACAACTCGCCGAGCGAACCCGCGAGGTTCGCGAAGCCGACAGCGAGGAACTGACGCCGCTCGATGAGCTATGAGATCCTGCTCGCGGAAGACGCCCGTGAGTACGTCGCCGCCTTAGACGACAAGAGCAAGCGTATCGTCAAAGACAACCTTCGAAAGCTGGCCGAAGAGCCCTATCCGCGGCCCGACGCCGGTCGTGGCGACAGGGAGACACTCACCGTCGACGGGGAGGAACTCTATCGACTCCACATCGGCCGAACGCATACAGCCTTCTACGAGGTACTCGAAGACGAGCGAGAGGTCCGGGTGATCGAAGTGCTCGACATCGACGAGGCCCACAAGCGCTACGGATTCGACTGATACCGTCGAAAGCGGTCGGTGTGTCTCTGGAAGTCGCGGTTCTGGATCAGTGTCGACCGATTTGTCGCTGTCGTTGTGACGATCCGTTCACTCAGCGCTTGGCTCCGCGTCGTCGCCAGCGACGACTGTCCGGTCGGGCAACTCCACATTGGGCGTCCGACCGAGCGTCAGCAGTCGTTCGGTGAGGGTCAGTTCTTCGGGACTCGGCGTCGGCTTCTCGATCTGTTCGTACTCGACGGCGACGCCGTCCTCGGTGGGGGCGATTCTGACCGCACAGAGCTGATAGGAGGGGTAGAACACCGGCGGGAGCAGGCCGATGACGCCGTCCCGCCGGTGGAGGCGTTTGAGCCACGTACCGGTGTTGACGACGAGGCCACCGTCGACACTCTGGACGGAGGGGCGGTGGGTGTGGCCGTAACAGAAGATGGTCGTCGCCGGCTGCTCGTCGAAGACCGTTCGGGCGGCCGCGGCATAGGGTGCCTCTGCGTCGACGGTCAGGCCCGTCTCGAAGACGCCAAAGCGGTCGATGGTCTTTCTGATGTCGCGCCGTAGCAGGGACAGCGGGATCGCGACGAGCAACAGGACACCGGCGACGGCGGTGTTGATCGCGAGCAAGAACCACACTGCGGTCCCGATGGTACCGAACTGGCCGAGGAACGCGGTCGTGGCGTCGACGGGGAGCGACCAGATGTTCAGGAGATCCAGGCCGGCCAGGACGGCCAGGACGGCACTGACGTTGAACAGCAACAGGAACGGGATCAGTGCGTACCGCAGTACCGGATTCATCTCGCGGTAGAAGTACTTCGAGAGCATCCAGACCGGCACGCGCTCCGTGGGTGTGACCGCCTGGACGTCCTTGAGCCAGTTGTACTTCCCCCGGTTCGAGAGCTGGCCGGCCCGGCTCGTCACGAGCGTGTTGTAGTAGTAGCCAAGCGGCGTCACGTGTGGGTCGCCCCAGTTGTCGATGTGGTTGTTCGGATCCTGCTGGTGGCCGTGTTCGAAGTGGATCGCGTGGTCGCCGACCGTGCGCGTGACAGATTGTGACTGGACGAGGTCGACGTTGTACTCGGCGAAGCGATCGACATAGGCGTCGTAGGCGGCGAGTTCGTGGTCGTGGTTGCCGGGGACGAGCGTGATGGGGATCTGTTCGCCGGTCGCGCGCAGTTGCGCGAACAGCTCCGGGTAGGTCGATTCGAGCACGTCGAACTTCGCCATCCCCTCGACGGTGGTGAACTCCCAGAGACCGAACGCGTCGCCGTTGATGACCAGCGCGGCGTTCTCTTCGGTCCGTTCCAGCCGTTGCAGGAAGGCGAGCAGTTCGTCGAGAAAGTCGATCTCCTCCAGTTGCTCGTCGCCGCCGATGTGGAGGTCGCTGATCACGTAGTAGACGCGGTCGTCGTCGCCGGCCATTGCACCATGGTGACGGGGCCACCGCAAAAGGCGTTGCTCTCGGTGGATGTGACCGCCGGCTGTTCGGCTGTCGTAGGTCACGCCGAGATGGGTCGTTTCGGAGCAGTGACAGTCGGCGGTGTCAGTGTCGACCCGTCCTGGTCACGTCGATGCCGACACCGGATTCTCGAACCGAGACGCTGACGCTGGTTCCGAAGTACTCGAACTGGAGTTGGCTCCCTTCCTCGGCAGTGGTCACGAAGTCGTCGATCGCTTCCGGATCGAGCGCGTCGTAGAGCGGTGGGAGGTCGGTTCGGGGCACGTCCCGCGTGTGTGCGACAGTCTTGATGATCCGATCGCTCGGTGTCAGCGGCTCGCCGTCCGTCTGTAGCATTGTTCTCGTCGTGAGGGTACACGGCAGAGCGTGAAAAGTGACGTTCATTCTGATAGTGCAGGCATCATTTCTTCTTGGTTGCCAGAACGGGGAGATGTACGCGCAGCCAGCTGATCAGGCGGCCGCTTCGACGGCGGCCAGCACGTCGTCGTAGTCGGGTTCGTTGGTGGGATCGTCGGCGACCCAGCTGTAGCTGACGGTCCCGTCGTCGTCGATCACGAACACCGCGCGATTGGCGATACCGTGGAGGCCGAGCTCTTCGATGTCCATCTCCAGGTCGTAGGCGCGGATCGCCTCGCCGCTCATGTCGCTGACGAGGTCGAACTCGATGCCGTGTTCCTCTCGGAACGCACCCTGTGAGAACGGCGAGTCGGCGCTGACACCCAGCAGCGTCGCGCCGGCCGCTTCGAAGTCCGCGAGGTGGTTCTGGAGAGCCACCATCTCGTTGGAGCACGGCGGCGTGAACGCACCGGGGAAGAAGGCCAGCACGACCGGCCCGTCGCCGACGTGGTCCGAGAGGTCGAACGGTTCGTGATCGCTCGTTCCGACAGTCGCCGTGAACATGGGGGCGGAGTCTCCTTGGGATACCATCGCTCGACGCTACACACGGCGCGGTTGTAAAACCGATCCCAAACGGACGGCGCGTCGTCGCGCCGATCGTAGCAGCCCCTCGTCGTCACTGGTCGGCCGCGGTCTCCAGCAGCGTCTCGCGTTCCTCGAAGAAGGCGGGCGCGTCGGCATCGGCCTCCAGTTCCAGCACTCGTCTGATCGCCTCGGTCGCGTCGCTCTCTGCCTGGAGTGACGATGCGAGGTCGACGTACGCTGCTGCGAGTGTGCCGATCTCGTCGAGGCGCTCCTGCTTGTCGGCGACCGTCGACTGCTTGGCCTCCAGTTCCGCGACGGTCGTCTCGTCGACGGCCTCGCCGGGACCGGCCGGCTGGTCGGGACTGTCTGCCTGTTCCCGACCGGACGCGAGTCGGTCGCGGACGGCAGCGGCCTCCGTGTCGATCTCGTCGAGGAGGTCGTCGATCTCCGCAGAGAGGCGCTCCGACTGTCCGGAAAGGAGCCTCGCCTGTGTGCGACAGTAGTCTACGACGGCCTCGACTGACTGCTCACGGTCGTCCATACTGGTAGTACGCGATCGAGCGGGAAGGTCGTTCCGTCACGAGAACTCGGACGCAGTTAGAACGTGAAGTCGTCGCCGCCCTCGTCGCGGGCTGCGGGGTCGGTCTGGTCGTTCATGTTCTGGTCGAAGAGGTTCTCACCGGGTTCCTCGGTCTCTTCTTCGGCGGGTCCGTACGCGGAGAGGCCCATCGTCAGCAGCTCCTCGTAGGCCTGCTCGCGGTTGAGGTACTCGCCGGACTCGACGAGCCGGTCGATCTCGGAGACGATCCGGTCGGGGAGGTCGACGCTTGTCTTGGCCATGTTCACCCCTCTGTGAGGTACCACCGTCAACGTTACGCTCCCCGTAAGGGCTCTGTCGACACGAACATTGAAGTATGTGCAGTGTTAACATGACAGTAGCGCCAGGGAGCAACCGGCGGGAACCACCGTCGACGCAAACTGGTCGTGGCACTGCACCACAACGACGACCGCGGTGACCGTGGCTCCGGTCCCACCACGAACGCACACCGGCGGAGTCCACGGTCGCCTTTTCACTGGCAGGAAGACCCCCCTGCCTCGCACCGTTTCGCTTTTTTGCGCGAACGTTAAGGACTCGGGCTCACGTAGCAACCGCTATGGACGGGGCCCGGTTGCCGGGAACGCCGACAGACGACGGCGACCGCATCGTCGCCCACGTCGACATGGACTGCTTCTACGCGGCCTGTGAGCGCCGCCGCGAGCCCCCTCTGGAGGGCGAACCCGTCGTCGTCGGTATGGGATTCGAGCCCGGAGAGACACACGGTGCGGTCGCGACGGCCAGCTACGAGGCCCGTGAGTACGGCGTCGACAGCGCGATGGCGATCTCGGCGGCGCTCGGACGACTCCCTCGAAAGGTCGACGCCGTCGAAGATCCCGCTCTGGATGTCGCAGACGCCGGCTTCTACCGCCCGGTCGACATGGAGTACTACGAGTCGGTCAGCGAGCGGGTCCGGGCAATCATCCACGACTGTGCGCCGGTCGTCAGAGAGGTGAGTATCGACGAGGCGTATCTGGACGTGACGGACGAAACGGACTGGAACACCGTAGAGCAGTGGGCGGCGCGACTGAAAGACGAGATCCGGTCGACCGTCGGCGTCCCGGCGAGTGTCGGCGTCGCCCCGACGATGAGCGCCGCCAAGGTCGCGAGCGACCGCGACAAGCCCGACGGGCTCGTCGTGGTCGAACCCGGTGACGTTCGGGACTTTTTCGCCGACCTCCCGGTCGAGGACGTTCACGGCGTCGGACCAGTCACGGCCGAGGAACTGGACGACCTCGGGATCGAGACGGCCGGTGATCTCGCGAGCGCGGACCCGGACGTGCTCGAAGAGCGCTTCGGTGAGCGCGGGCTGGAAATCTACAGCTACGCGCGGGGCGAAGACGACCGGGAGGTGACGCCACGCGGGCGGCCAAAAAGTCTCTCGCGCGAATCGGCCTTCACCGAGGCGACGGACGACCGCGCGGAACTGGGCGACAGGGTGCGCTCGCTCGCGGCGTCGGTCGCGGATCGGGCCACGAGCAAGGACGCACTGTATCAGACGATCGGCATCAAGGTAGTCAGGCCCCCGTTCGACGTCAACACCCGCGCTCGCTCGCTTCCGGGGCCGGTCGACGAACCGGAGCTGGTCGAATCCGTCGCGCTGGACCTGCTGGACGAGTTCGAGGGCCAGCGCGTCAGGAAGGTCGGCGTCCGCGTCTCGAACCTCTCGTTTACCGCCGGTGAGCAGGCCAGCCTCGGCGGCTTCGAGAGCGCGAACGACGACACCGCGACGACCGGGCCAGGTGCGGACGAAGTGAACGACGACGGGGCCTCGGAGCCGGCACCGGACGGCCAGGTGACACTCACCGGGGCCGCGTGGGCGGAGGGCGACGCCTCGGACGACGCCGCGACGCCGGCCGTGGACGGACAGACGACGATCGACGACTTCTGTAAGTGAATCCTCGGGACCGCGTGACGGGCGTCTGACGGAGAGTTATGAGGCGGTGGAAACTGGTAGTGGACAACTGAATCATGGCCGAGACGGAACACATCACTGTCGCGACGACCAGCGCCGGTGTCGGCGGAACTGACGAACCGGGCCACTCCGTCGACCTCCCAGTCGTCGAACTCCTCACCGGCCGGGGGTTCGTCACGGGCAAGTCCGGCTCCGGAAAGTCCAACACGGCGTCGGTCATCGCCGAGAAGCTGCTGGACAACGGCTTCGGCCTGCTGATCGTCGACATCGACGGGGAGTACTACGGCCTCAAAGAGGAGTACGAGATCCTCCACGTCGGCGGCGACGAGGAGTGTGACATCCAGGTCACCGTCGAACACGCCGAGAAGATCGCCTCGCTCGCGCTCGAACAGAACGTTCCGATCATCCTCGACATCTCGTCGTTCCTCGATCAGGAGGAGGCCGAGGACCTCCTCACCGAAGTCGCTCGACACCTCTTTGCCAAGGCAAAAAAGCAGAAACAGCCGTTCCTCATGCTCGTCGAGGAGTGCCACGAGTGGATTCCCGAGAAGGGATCGGTCAACGAGGTCGGGCAGATGCTCATCAAGATCGGCAAGCGCGGGCGCAAGCACGGCCTCGGAATGGTGGGCATCTCCCAACGGCCGGCCGACGTGAAGAAAGACTACATCACGCAGTGTGACTGGCTGGTCTGGCACCGGCTGACCTGGAACAACGACACCAAAGTCGTCGGTCGGATCATCGACTCGGAGTACGCCGACGCCGTCGAGGACCTGGACGACGGCGAGGCGTTCCTGATGACCGACTGGGCCGAGACCATCCGCCGGGTCCAGTTCCACCGCAAGCAGACCTTCGACGCGGGCGCGACGCCGGGACTGGACGACTTCGAACGCCCCGAGCTGAAGTCCGTCAGCGACGACCTCGTCGGCGAGCTGGAGACCATCAGCGAGGAGAAAGAACAGACCCAGGGTCGGATCTCGGATCTCCGGGAGGAACTGGACAAGAAGAACTCCCGGATCGCGGAGCTGGAGAAGGAACTCCAGGACGCCCGCGACATGACCCGCATGGCCGAGCAGTTCACCGAGGCACTGCTGGACCACGTCGAGGGGTACAACCCCGGCCGCACGCAGAAGGAGAAAGAGCGGACCCGACAGGCGCAGCTCCGGGGCGCTCTCGACGACGGTGACGAGGCCGACGACGAATCGAGCGTGGCCGAATCGACCGACGACCGGTCCGCGGGATCGGACGGCCCGGACGGGGAGCCGTCCGACGGAGCCGAGCCCGCATCGACCGCGGACGAACCAGCGGACGCCGCTGACGAATCCGACGGCCGCTCGGACGGGCCCGCGGACACGCCGGACGACGGCTCTGTGACTCCGGACACGGACGAGCCTGCCCCCGACGGGACCTCTGGCGGCGGGTTCGGCGACGCCTTCGGCTCGTTCGCCGACGGTGGCCCGGCCATCTCCGGCGGCGAGCCGGCGGGCGACACTGACGAGACGGCAGCTGGCGAGGGGGCGACCGACGACGCTGGCGAGGGGGCGACCGACGACGCTGGCGACGAACCAGACGGTCTCGACCTCGACTTCGAACCGGCGGCCTCGGGGAACGCCGACGGCGGTGCCGAAGTCGCGTTCGCGGACGCGACAGCCGACGGAGACGAGTCCGGCGACGCGGACGACCAGCGAGAGTCCACAGCCGACGAGAGGCCCCACTCACAGCCGCGGTTCGTGGTCGACCTGCGAACCGAACTCGAAGAGATGGACGAGAAGACCAGGCGGATGCTGCAGTACTACGTCGAGCAGGCCGCGGATACGCCGTTGAACGCGCACTTCTCTGCCGGCGGGAGCGGCGACCGGACGAGCGCCTACGCGCACAACCGCGAGCTTCGGCTCGCCGGGTTCGTCGAACACGTCGGCCGCGGGCGGTACGCGCCGCGGCTGAAAGCGCTCGTCCGAGAGCGCGCTCCCGGCGAGCCGTCGGCGACCGCGGTCGTCGACGCCGTCACGGAGCTTCGAAGCACGATCGGATCGGCGTAATCGCTCGCCTCCTCGCGGTGACGGCGCTACTCCAGCGGTGCGACCAGGTCTTCCAGCGCGGCCCGCGGATCGTCGGCCTTGGCGACGCCGCTCGCGAGCAGGACGCCGCTCGCACCGAGTTCGCCGGCCGACACCACGTCTTCGCCGGTCGAGATGCCAGCGCCACAGAGCACGTCGACGCTCTCGTCGACCGACGCCGCGGCCGAGACCGCGTCCGTGACGATCTCCGGGTCGGCCTTGCTGACCGGCGTCCCGGTCCCGATCAGGGCGGGCGGCTCGACGGCGACGGCGTCCGGTCCCAGCGCCGCCGCGGCGGCGATCTGTTCTGGGTTGTTGGCACAGACGATCGTCTCCAGGTCCGCGCGGTCGGCGGCGTCCAGCGAGCCGTCGATGTCGGCCAGCTTCAGTCGGTTCTCGGAGTGGTTCAACAGCGTCCCGGTCGCACCGGCGTCGACCGCGGCCTCCGCGAGCGTGGAGCCGGTGTGGCTGCCGTGCTCGACGGGACTGACGTGCTGGGCCCACGTCTCGACACCGGTCTCGGCGACGGCGTCGAGGTGGGCCGCCTGAGGCGCGACGGCGACGCGAACGCCGGTCTCGTCGCTCACGTCGGCGGCGGCGGTCGCGACTTCGATCGGATCACACGGGTACGCTTTGAGGTTCACCAGAACGAACATACAGAGCCCACCGGACGCCGGGATCATATGCGTTGCGTGACGCCCTCGGCTCGCGCTCGCCGGTCCCAGTATCGTTAATACGAACAAGCGGGTACCCACTGCTACGAGCGTGAGTGATCTGGTGCCAGACGAACCGACGGTGTTGGTCGTGGAAGACGAGCCCCAGCTGGCGGATCTCTACGCGGAGTACATCGACGACTCGTACACGGTCCTGACGGCCTACAGCGGCGAGGCGGCGATCGAAACGCTTCACGAGGCCATCGACGTGGTGTTGCTCGACCGCCGGATGCCGGTCTGCTCGGGAAACGAGGTGCTCGCCGCCATTGAGGACCATCCACTGGACTGTCGGGTCGCGATGGTGACTGCCGTCGACCCCGACTTCGACATCATCGAGCTCGGCGTCGACGACTACCTCGTCAAGCCCGTCAGCCAGGACGAGATCCGGGAGGTCGTCGATCGACTGTTCAAGATCTCGGAGTACAACGATCAGCTCACGGAGCTCACCGGAAAGAAGCTCAAGCGCAACGTCCTCCAGGTCGAGAAGCCACCGCGCGAACTCGAAGCCAGCGACCGGTTCCAGCAGCTCGAAGCCGAGATCAGAGAACTCGAAGCGACGGTCGAGACGATCGCAGACGACCTCGACGTCGAGGAGCGCGACCTCCGACTCTAGTCCTTCCGCTTGACCACGTCGCCCAGCGTGTACTCGCCACTCGACGAGCCGCCGCTCCACTCCTCGTCGGCGTCGGTACTGCCGGCACTCAGCGAGATGTCGAGCTCGCGTTCGAGCGTCGTCTGGACGTCGTCGCTGGGGAGCGTGTCGCCGTGTTCGAGCTTGCGGATCAGACTCGCCTTCAGGTTGAGCTCGCCGGCCAGCTCCTCCTGGGTGAGGCCGCGTTCCTCGCGCGCCTCGCGGATCCGCTGGTCGTAGTCCTGTGCCAGCTCGTCCATCTCGTCGAACATGTCGTGTCGGGGACGGCTACTGGAGCTGCTGGAACTGCCGGAGCTGCTCCCGGAGCTGCCAGACGAAGAACTGCTCGTCGAGTACTTCGTCGAGGTCGAGGAGCTGTCCTCCGTCGTGACCTCGGTCCCGAAGTCGGTACATTCGTCGCAGACGTCGAGCTCGGCACCCTCGATCTTCACTCGATTCGGTGAAGCGACGTCCTTCCCGCACATCTCACACTGAACCATACGCACGGCTTCGATGTGGCGAGGCATAAATGGTGTGGCACCGGGCCACGGCTCCCCGTGCCCGCCAGTCCCGAGCGACTGTCCCCGTCGAGACGGACCGTCCGTATCAGTCCAGCGCCCGCATCGCGTAGTAGAACCGCTGGAGCGCCGTCAGGTGGCCCACGACCGCGAAGACGACCAGCAGCCAGCCGACGACGGTGAGCCCCTGGACGGGCCGAGTGAGGACGGCCGCGACCGCGCCCGCGACGCCGATCAGCGCCAGCCGGTCCGCGCGACCGAGCAGGCCGCCGTACACCCGGTCGAGGTCGACTGCCTGTGCCTGTGTGCCGAGGTAGGAGGTCATCAGGACGCCGGTGACGGCCGCGAGTCCGAGGTCGTACCGACCGATTCCGGCCGCGAGGCCGACCAGCATGACGATGTCGGCGTACCGGTCGAGCACGTGATCCAGCAGATCACCGCCGGAGGAGGCGACCGACAGCTCTCTGGCCAGCGCGCCGTCGACGAGGTCGAGCCAGCCGTTGGCGAACACCAGCACGGCACCGACGGCGTACAGTCGGGGTCGAGTCCCCGCCAGGAAGAACGCACCGCCGGCCGCGGCCGCGAGGGCGAACGCGACGACGCTGACGCCGTTGGGGCTCACGCCCAGCCGTTTTGCGACCGTCACGAAGGGGCCAAGCGCCCGGTCGGCCAGCGGGCGGAACTGATCCAGCGTCATAGCCACTCGACGAACGAGACGGTGCCGGCGCTCGGCTCTCGCTCACCGTCGACGACGGCCTCGATCTCTTCGGCGACCGACGCCCTCGATCGGTCCGTCGTGTCGATCTCGTAGACGGAGTCGGTGCCGTGAGATTCGACGGCTTCGGTGAGGATCACGTCGAGCGCCTCGCTCTCCGCGTTCTCGGCGATCGAGGCGTCGCTCTCGTCTCGGTCGGCGAGGCGCTCTTCGATCGTCTCCGGATGGGCCCGCAACACGATCACGCGATCCGCGTCGAAGTGGTGCGCGAGGTGAGACTCGATCAGTACGTCGTCGCGGCCGTCGAGCCACGACTCGATCGCTTCGAAGTCGGCCACGACGCTGTCGCGGTCCTCGTCGACGCCGTCGTCCAGCCCCTCGCGCTTGATGGCGTCGTTGAGGTGGATCACGTCGAGCTCCGTCGCCAGCCGCTCGGTCGCCGTCGTCTTCCCGGTGCCCGGCGTCCCGGTGACCGCGACGCGCATCAGTCGAGCACCCCGTTGACGACCTCGACGGCCGTCTTCGTGTCCTCGCGCGTGCCACAGGTGATCCGAACGCACTCGGGCAGGCCGAAGCTGCCACAGTCCCGGACGATGACGCCGTCGCGCTGGGCCGCGTCGGCGACGGCCTCGGCGTCGCCCACCTCCGCGAGCACGAAGTTCCCCCCGCTCTCCCAGGTCGGTGCGTCGAGGTGCTCGTGGTAGTACTCGCGGGCCCACTGGGCGGTCTCGACGGTCTTCTCGACGTGTTCGTCGTCGTCAAGTGCGGCCAGTCCGGCCCGACAGGCCAGTTCGCTGGCCGCAAACGGCGTGTTGATGCGCGCGTAGGCGTCGGCCCACTCCTCCGGGACGAAGCCGTAGCCGAGACGAACACCGGCGAGTCCGTACGCCTTCGAGAAGGTCCGCAGGATGGCCACGTCGTCGCGCTCGTCGACGAGTGCGCGCGCGCTGGTCGCGTCGGTGAACTCGCCGTAGGCCTCGTCGACGAGGACGAGCGTCTCCTCGTCGGTCCGGTCTGCGATCTCGGCCACGTCGTCGTTTCCGATCTCCGTCCCGGTCGGATTGTGGGGGCTGGTGAGATAGACGATCCGCTCGCCGTCGTAGGCCTCGAGGACCGTCTCGGCCGTCTGCTCGAAGTCGTCGGCCTTCGAGAGGGTGTACTCCCGGATCGTGCCGTGGTGGAACCGCGCGCTCATCGGGTAGTAGGCAAACCCCGGCGCGGGGACGAGGACCGCGTCGCCGGGCTCCAGCATCGCGCGGGCGAAGTAGTCGAGGACGCCGTCGCCGCCGTTGCCCAGCCAGACCTGTTCCGGGGCGAGCCCCCAGCGGTCGGCGAGGCGATCGACGAGGTCCGCGTGGGAGGCTTTCGGGTACGAGTGCATCTGTTCGGCCGACGACTGGATCGCTTCGACGGCGGCCGGGCTCGGACCGTACATGTTCTCGTTCGACGCGAGCTTCACGAGGTCGTCCGGGTCCAGGTCGAGTTCCCGGGCGACCTCTTCGATCCCTCGTCCGGCACGGTAGACGCCGTGGGCCGAGAGGTCCCGTGGTTGCATGGTCGATGCAAGCGGACGGGAGGGCTTAAGCGTGCTCACTGTGGGCGGTGTGGCGCGATTACAGCAGTTGATAGCGCGGGGGAAAACAATATGATACGGGCACCGCTCCTGTGAATCGATGCCGTTACTCATCGACGTTCGGAAGCTGTCGATCATCAACCAGCTGATAAAGAGCGGGGCCGAGAACGTGACGGCCTCGCTGGAGACGCTGGCCGGCGTCGAAGCGACCGTCGAGATCAAGAGCCTCTCGTTCGTCGAACCGTCCGACATCCCCGCCGAGATGGGTGACGGCGAGATTTACGGGGCCCGCGTCAGGCTCACCGAGCCGCCCTACGGCGTCTTTCTGATGACCTTCTCTCCGGCGACGGCGGCCGAGGTCGCCAGCCTGCTCACGAACACGTCGACGGAAGACGGCTTCAACCAGCTCCACGAGAGCGCGCTGTCGGAGATGTGTAACGTCCTCACGTCGGGCTTTATCGACGGCATCGCGAACACGCTGGAGACGACGATCGACTTCGCCACGCCACAGCTGGAGCGCGATCAGGCGACGGCGATCGCCGACGACGCGCTGACCCACGTCAGGCGCGACTCGATGTCGATCGTACTGGACTCGATCGTCGACATCGCCGACTCCGACGTGGCGTTCAAGCTTCGGATCTTCCTCGTTCCGGATCCGGGCTCGTTCGTCCACGTGATCGATCAGCTGGAACTCGACCGGTCGACGAGCGAGCCGACGCGGTCGAAGGCCCACGAGGTCGAAGAGCTCGACATGACGGCCGAGGACCCGGTCGACTTCGGCGAGTAATCCCCACTGTTTGATTACGGTCGAGTCCCGACGGCAATCCATGAGCGAGCTACTGGCTGGTATCTACGCCGTCCACATGACGTTCGCCGCTCTGTGGACGGGGAGTGTCGTGTTCGTCGCAATCGCCGTCCTGCCGACCGCGATGGACGGCGAGGGATCGCCCGCGCCGCTGTCGACGATGATCGGGAAACTGAAGCTCATCTCGCGGACCAGCGCCCTCTTGCTCTTCCTCACGGGCGGGCACCTCGCGGCGACTCAGTACGGAGCCAGCGGGCTCACTGGGACGTTCCGTGGCTACCTCGTCGTCGCCATGCTGGTCCTCTGGTTCGTGCTGGCCGGCCTCGTCGAGGTCGGGTCGAGCAAGCTCACGGACGGATTCGACCAGCAGAAGCTCAGAGAGCCGGCGCGCAACGCCCGACCGTTCTTCCTGGGGGCGACGGTCGTCGCCGTCCTCCTGTTGCTCGACGCGGGCATCATCCTCGGGATCTGATCACAGCCGTTCGTCGAGTTCGTCGCCACACCGAAGCGCCAGCGCCGCGATCGTCAGCGTCGGGTTCATCGAGCCCGCAGTCGGGAACACGCTCGACGACGCGATCCAGCAGTTGTCCAGGTCGTGGGTCCGGAGGTCGGGATCGACGACGCTCGCTGCCGGGTCGGTCCCCATCCGCGTCGTCCCCATGTGGTGGGCGGCGGGACCGGTCGAGTCCGGCCCCGCAGTCCAGCCGATGTCGACGCCGAGCTCCGAGAGGACGGCGTGTTGGATGCGGTTCGCCCGCTCGATCGTTCGGAGCACGCGCTCACCCCACGACCAGTGGATCTCCGGGACCGGATTGCCGTGGTCGTCGGTCGTCGACGGGTCGAGCGTGATCCGGTTCTCGGCCCGCGGGGGCTGGCCGACGAGCCCCCCCATCGCGACGTGGTTCCCGTAGCCCGCCCGGAGGTCGTCGAGCAGGTCGTCACCCCACGTCTCGGCGTCTAGCGCCATCTCGACGGGCGACGGGCCGGCGTAGTTGAGAAACTCCAGTTTGATCGGCGACAGCGGGCCGTCGGCGGCCGGCACCACCGTCTCGCCGTCTCTGGTGACCGCCTGTCCGGGCTCGTCGTAGAACTGGTGGCTCTCGCTGGTGAGGAAACCGACGTGGTTCTGGCGGGTCGGCTCGTCGATCGTCCCGCCGGCCCCGGCAAAGAGGTGCTCCATGAAGTACCGGCCGACCGCGCCCGAACTGTTCGCCAGCCCGTCGGGATGGTCGGGCGAGCGAGACAGCAAGAGGAGCCGCGGAATCTCGATCCCGCCGGCCGCCAGCACGAACTGGCGAGCCCGCTGGCGGTGTTCGGTCCCGTCCGGCGTCGCGTACACCGCGGCGTCGATCCGACGGGAATCGTCACCGGTCTCCAGTCGCTGGACCGGCGCGCGGTCGACGACTCGGGCACCCGCGCGCTCGGCCTTCTGGACGTGAGTGTCGGCGCTGTACTTCGCGCCGGAGGGACAGACCGGCTGACAGGTACCGTAGCCGACGCAGGTCGATCTGTCGTCGTAGGGCTCGCTGTTGCGGGCGTTGGGCACGCTGTGGGTCGTGATACCGAGCCGCTCGCAGGCGGGTGCAAACAGCGAGTCGCTGTACGACGGCTCGAACGCCGACATGGGGAATGGCGTTCGCCGTGGCGGTCCGAAGGGGTTGTCAGACGCCCCCGCGACGCCCAGCGCCGACTCCGCCTCGGCGTAGTAGGGTCGGAGTTCCTCGTAGCCGATCGGCCAGCCCGGATCGTCGTTCGGGTGCTCACCGGCGAAGTCTGTCGGATGGAGCCGCGGGACCATCCCCTGCCAGTGAAGCGTCGATCCGCCGACACCCTTGACGCGGTTGGCGTTCAGCGGGTAGAACTGCTCGCCGCCCGTCGAGTACTCGTCGCGCTCGCCGCCCATCCCCCAGATCGACAGGTCGTCGTGGGCCGGCCGGATCGACCGCTCCATCTGCTCGGGCCGCGCGTCGAAGTCGAACCGCGGCCCCGCCTCCAGTACGACCACGTCGTGGCCGGCGCTGGCGAGCCGATGGGCCACGAGCGCGCCGGCCGGCCCCGCACCGACGACGCACACGTCCTGTCTGGGTGACGGCGTGCGCGACTGCACGCGCGAGAATTAGGCAATCCTAAACTTATGGGTTGTCATCCGGCCCGCACTTCGAGAGTCGGGCCCGAGACCATGGTATGGACGTGTTGCCCACCGGCGCGAGTGCAACGGGTGCACGGCGAACGTCCTCCGGGCGGCCCGCGACGCTGGTGTCGAACTGATCGTCTACGCCGCCTCGAACCACGCACAGGAGATGTACGAACTCGACAACGCGCCTGCGATCTACGACTGCGACTTGGTGGCCGATCACACTGAACCCGTTCGGCCCGAACTGTACGACGACGGGCGTGTTCTGGAGCGGTCACGAGTTCGACCACTGGCGACGAGAGTATGAGAACCGTCGTAGCTCACTCCAGCAGTGTGGAAGCCGCTACGCTCGTGAGAACATACCGGAAGTCGGTCGGGAAGAGACAGGCCGGTTCAAGATGATGCTTCATACGGACGGTTGTAGTTGCTTACGCGTAGCGGTCCGCGAACGCCCACTCGCGACGCAGGAGTGCTTCGACGCCGTGGTCCAGCATCGCCTCACCGAGCGAGCTTACGCGGTAGTAGGAGTAGAGACCGTCACGGTCGGGTGCGGATCGCTTTCGGTTCCAGACGAGCCCCACGTCGACGAGGGTGTCGAGATGGTAGTGGAGCGTGTTCGTCTCGATGTCGAGGACCTCAGCGAGCTGGCTCGCGCTCAGGTCGCCGTTGCGCGCCAGCGTCCGGAGGACCTGAAACCGAGTCTCGTTACCGATGGCACGCTGCATCGCCAGGTACTCCGACAGGTCGAGCACGCTGTCGTCGGGGAGCAACGGCTCCGGAGGCTCGGCCCCGCCAGTGTCGTTAGTCGCGTCCGCCATACCCGTTTGTACGGCACGACAGCACATAGTCGTTACTGAGTCAGTATTTACTGAAAACAGCCGTTTTTATATGTGTTGGCGGACACACAGAGCTATGCGCAATCGGCTGCTGGACACCCTCTCGCCCGTTCGATACCGACGCTTTCTGGTGTACGTGATGGGGCCGTACAAAGCGTTCGGAGTCGACGACGTCGTCGACGACGCGGGCCCCTTTCTGGAGTGGGACGAGGACGTAGGCGGCGAGTACGACGAGGAGGACGTGCAAGCGCTGCTCGAACGGACACGTGACAGGCTCCGGGAAGCGGTTGGCGTCAACGCTTTCCTCGCTATCGACGCGGAGATACCACTCGACGAGATGGACGCGGCGACACAGACGATCGAGTTCGCACGAGCAAGCAACGCAGTCGTCTTCGTCGCACCACTGGTCGGAAAGAACCTCGGCGTCGGGATCGAGGTGGGATCAGTGATGGAGGCTCTCGACGAGCAACAGCGTGAGCGGGTGGTATTTGTTCACGAAACAGGTGTTCGCAGTGCGATGATCGATGGTCTAGCACGCCGATGGGACGCGACGATCCTCACCTACGAGACCGAAGACGAACTGTTCGATCGGCTCCGGTACTTCGTCGCACAGGTGATGAACGCAGAGTACACTGGCGACCTCCCAGATCTGGACGAATAAATCTGATCGGTCCAGTCATACGCAACTACACCCGTCCGTATCAGGGAATCCGGACGCTGTGTTTGAGCGTCCCGACGCCTTCGATCTCGATCTCGACGCTGTCGCCGTCGGCCAGCGGACCGACACCCTCCGGTGTCCCGGTCGCGATCACGTCGCCGGGTTCCAGCGTCATGTAGGCCGTGATCTCCTCGATGAGCTCCGGAATGGAGAAGATGAGGTGTTCGATCGAAGAGGACTGCTTGGTCTCGCCGTTGACGCGCGTCTCGATCGTCGCGTCGTCGGGGACGTGTTCCGGCGTCGCGACGAGGGGGCCGATCGGACACGCGTTGTCGAAGGCCTTCCCGCGAACCCAGTTTTGCTCTCTGTTCTGGTCGTCGCGGTTCGAGAGGTCGTTGACGCAGGTGTAGCCCGCGATCACGTCCTCTGCGTTGCGCTGGCTGACGTTCTTGCACTGCTCGCCGATGACCACGCCCAGCTCCGCCTCGTAGTCGATCCGGTCTTTGTTCGCCAGCAGCGTCACCGTCTTGTCGTGGCTCGCGACGGTGTTGGGCGGTTTCAGAAAGAGGAGCGGCCGATCCGGCACGTCGTTGTCCATCTCGTCGGCGTGCTCCGCGTAGTTGCGACCCACACAGACGATCTTCGTGGGCTCGCAGGGCGGGAGTACGTCGACTTCCTCCGGGGCGTAGGACTCGTCGCCGAAGGCGATGCGGCCGTACGGGCCAGCCGCCGCCGTGACGACCGGCTCACCGTCTTCGACGGTCCACCGTCCACCACGGACGTTCCCCGCAGAGTCGCGAAATCGAACACGCTTCATACGGCCGGCAACACGGCCGGTACTGATAAGCGTTTACACGGGCATTCGAGGGCCGTTGTGCGGTACGACGGCCGCCTAGGGCATCTTCGTCAGTCGTCTTCGGCGGCCCCCGAACTGTCCTCCACGTCGATGGGATCTTCGATGTCTCCCGTGATCGACTCCAGCAGGTCGGTGACGGTCACCATGCCGACGACCTCGCCGTTTTCGATGACCAGCGCGAGTTCCTGATTCTCGGCCTGGAACTGGTCGATCGCGTCGCTGACGTCCACGTCCGGTGAGAGAGTCACCGGCGGGGCTGCGAGCGCTTCGAAGTCGACGATACCCTCGGCCAGATCGTCACGGTGGCGTGCGAAGACCGGGAAGTAGAGGATGCCACGGAAGTCGGTCAGCTCCCCGCCGACCAGCGGGTATCGCGTGTGGGGCTGGTCGGCCATCCGCCGGAAGTTCTCCGCCGGGTCGACCGCCGTCGACAGCGCGACGATCTCGTCGGTCGAGACCATCACGTCGCGAACGGGCTGTTCGCCGATCTGGAGGGCGTTCATCACCTCGGTGCGACGCTCCTCGCTGAGATCCCCCTCCTCCAGGACCGACCCGAGTTCGTTTCGGAGATCCGCCCGCGACTCGATGACGTCTTGCTCGGTTTCGAGCCACGCGCCCGTCATCTCGATACCGAACAGCTTCAGCGTCCACTTGGCGACCCCGTCGCCGACCGAGATCAGCGGCGAGATCAGGTGATTGAACCAGTACAGCGGCGTCGCACCGTAGCGACACACCATCCGCGACCGCTCGACCCCGAGATACGTCGGCGTCTGCTCGCCGTGGGTCAGGTGGACGAGGTTGATGATCAGGAACGCGAGGATGGCACCCGATCCGACCGTCGCGAGCACGGTGTTCTCGAACAGCGGTTCGAACAGCGCTGCCAGTGCCGGCTCGGCGACGATCCCGACGGCGATGCTCGACGCCGTGATCCCGACCTGACAGGTGGTGAGATAGATTTCGAGGTTCTGGGTCATCTCCCACGCCCGTTCGAGCGCGGCGTCGCCGTCGCCGACGAACTCGGACTCGGTGAACTGACGGGCCCGCGTCAGCGCGAACTCGATCGCGACGAAGAACCCGTTCGCGAGTATCAGTGCGACACCAGCGACCAGTCTGACGCCGATCTCCGGAGGGTTCATCACTGGACTCCTTCTGATCGACGCCTGTTATACCTCGCGGCTCGGCGACCACCGCAAAGTGTTTGTCGTGGGACTCCCCAGCTTTTATCGTGCAATTGTTGCGTCGGCTACGGGACTGGCTTGCCGGACGGCTTCCGGCCGGGCCCGTACTCGTCGCAATTGGGCTGGTGTGGTTCGCGGGCGCACTCTGGAACTTTCGGCGCGAGATATCCACCCTCGCCGGTGCCGCGTTACCGGTCGCGACGTTCGTGTTGACCGGCGGCCTCTCGGCCGGCGTCGTCTTCGTCGGCTACCGACTCACCCAGAGCCCGTTCGCTCCCGACGAGCGGTGGTCGATCGTCGGCTGGACGGCCGGCGGACTGCTCGTTACGGTGTCGCTGCACGCCGCGACTCTGAGTATTCGCGCCGCGGAGGGACGCCCGATCGGCGAGCCGCAGTTTCCGCTCCTCGTCGCCGGTGGCGTGGGCGCGCTCGCGGGGTACGGCATCGGAGAGTTGCTGGTCGACGTGCGCCGGACGGCCGCCCAGGCGCAACAGGCCCGTGACGGGATGGCGTTCGCGAACAGCCTCCTGCGTCACGACGTTCGCAACGCCCTGCAGGTCATCCTCGGACAGGTCGACGTGCTGACGACGATCGACGACGAGCGCGTCGGCGAGGCCACCAAACGCATCGAGAGCCAGGCCGAAGGGCTGTACGACCTCACGTCGAATGCCGAGGCCGTCACCGCCGTGCTGACGGGCGAGGCGACGCCGGAGCCCAGAAACGTCGTCGAGGACATCGAGACGACCGTCGCCACCGTCACCGAGTCCTTTCCCGACGCCACCGTCGAGACGGCGCTCCACGACCAGCTGGTCGTTCGCGGGACCGACGCACTCAGGCCCGTGTTCGCGAACATCCTCGACAACGCGGTCCAACACACGGGCTCGAATCCGACCGTTCGGGTGACGACGGAGACCGCAGACGGCGTCGCGCGCATCCGCTTTGCCGACGACGGACATGGGATTCCCGAAGGCGAACGCGAACGGATCTTCGAACGCGGCGTCACGACCGACGGCGGGAGCAACGGGCTCGGACTCCACATCGTCTCGACGCTGGTCGAACGCTCTGACGGCTCGATCTACGTCGAAGACAGCGAGCTCGGCGGGGCGGCGTTCGTCGTCGAGTTACCGATCGCGGAGTGATTCCGCTGGACGGGACCGCCCGCCCGAGACGGCAAACTCGCGAGCGGCGGGTGTGTCACGGCCGGCGACCAGCATCGGAGGGAAGCGTTTTGCCCGTCCAGAAACTGCAGGCGGACATGAGCGACCCCACTCTGACCGTCCTCCCGGGCGACGCCGACCTCGAACCCGCCTTCGACGTTCGCCGCGACGTGTTCGTCGACGAGCAGGGCGTCGACGAGGCGATCGAGATCGACGGCAAAGATCCCGACGCGACCCACGTCCTCGCCGAGGTCGACGGCGTTCCGGTCGCTACCGCACGGCTGCGAGTGATCGACGACGGCGTCGGCAAGGTCGAGCGCGTCGCGGTCCGCGCCTCTCACCGGGAGTCCGGCGTCGGTCGCCGGGTCATGCATCGGATCGACCAACTCGCGATCGAGAACGGTCTCGACCGCCTGGAACTACACTCCCAGACCCGTGTCGAAGGGTTCTACCAGCGACTGGGCTACGAGACGGTCAGCGGCGAGTTCGACGAAGCGGGCATTCCCCACGTCGAGATGCGAAAGGAACTGTGAACGTGACCGTTCCCGCGGTCCGTCCGTGATCGGTCGCCGTCGCTCTCGGATTCTCACGTTCGCAGCAAAACGGGCCGGAAGGGATTTGAACCTCGCCCAGACGTGCTCACTCGCTTCGTTCGCTGTGCGCGACTGGTCTGATTCAAATCTCTCGTGTCGTTTTCACTGCTCACTGTCGTTCGCAGCAAAACGGGCCGGAAGGGATTTGAACCTCGGTCAGAGCAAAGCTCTTCCCTGCTTCAAATCCTTCCGCGAAGCTCTCGGATTCTCACGTTCGCAGCAAAACGGGCCGGAAGGGATTTGAACCCTCGACCGACGGCTTAAGAGGCCGTCGCTCTGCCAGACTGAGCTACCGGCCCAGTGCATTCGAAGGTTGTCGGGGCAAGTAAAATAGGTTTCCTTTCGACGCCGCCGTGCAGGGGTTCCACATCCCGCCGCCACCGGAGACAGTTGATATAAGAGGCTTCGATCCGACTCGTATACACACAAATGAGTACAGCCAGCGGGATCACCATGGCCTCTATGTCGAAGTACGCTATTCTCGGGTGTGGGAGCGTGGGCCATGCCGTTGCGGAGGAACTGGTCGACGAGGGTAAGGACGTGCTGATCCTTGACCGCGACGAGGGACGGGTCGAGGCACTGCGCGATCAGGACCTCAACGCCCAGGTGGGCGACATCGCGGACGACGAGATGAGCGAGACGCTGAGCGACAGAGACGTCGTGTTGATTCTCTCGTCCGACGTCGAAGCCAACGCCGCAGCGGTCCGCAATATCCGGGCCGACGGCGGCGAGCAGTTCATCGTCGCCCGGGCCGACGACCCGGTCTCGGCCGACGACCTCAGCGAGGTCGGGGCGGACGTGGTGATCAACCCGTCGACCGTGATCGCCGACTCGGCGATGCGGGCGCTCGAAACGGGCGAGCTGGAGTACAAGGCGAGCCAGCTCGCCGAGGTCATCGAGGACACCGACCAGCGGATGGCGATCCTCATCCACCGCTCGCCGGATCCCGATTCGATCGCCAGCGCGGCGGCGCTGCGGACGATCGCCCAGAGTCTCGACGTGGAGGCGGACATCATCTACGAGGGCGAGATCGGCCACCAGGAGAACCGGGCGTTCGTCAATCTGCTCGGGATCGACCTGGTCTCGCGCGACGAAATCGACCTCGACGACTACGACACGTTCGCGCTCGTCGACACCGCGAAAGGCGGCGATCCGACGGTCGAACGGGTCGATCTCATCATCGATCACTACGAGCACGACCACGCGCACGACGCGACCTTCGAGGACATTCGACCCAACGTCTCCGCGACCTCGACGATCCTGACGAAGTACATCCAGGAACTGGAGCTGAGCCTCCAGCAGGAGGTCGCGACGGCGTTGCTCTACGGGATTCGGGCGGAGACGCTCGACTTCAAGCGCGACACGACGCCGGCCGATCTCACGGCGGCGGCGTACCTCTATCCGTTCGCCGACCACGACACGCTCGAACAGGTCGAGTCGCCGTCGATGTCTCCGGAGACGCTGGACGTGCTCGCGGAGGCGATCCGCAACCGCGAGGTCAAGGGGTCGCACCTGGTCTCGAACGCGGGGTTCATCCGCGACCGCGACGCCCTGTCACAGGCCGCCCAGCACCTCCTGAACCTCGAAGGGATCACGACGACGGCGGTGTTCGCGATCGCCGACGACACGATCTACCTGGCCGCACGTTCGAAGGACATCCGGATGAACATCGGCAAGGTGCTCGACGACGCGTTCGGCGAGATCGGCGACACCGCGGGTCACTCGACGGACGCCAGCGTCGAGATCCCGCTTGGCATCTTCACCGGCATCGAGACGAGCGAGGACAACCGCGACACGCTGCTGGCACTCACCGAAGAAGCGGTCCGGAGCAAACTGTTCGAAGGGATGGGCGTCGACAGCGAGAGTTCGAACGGGAACTGACGGTCGTCTGGTGGCGGTCGCCGCGTCGGCGCTAGGCGGTGACCTCGTCTTCTTCCTCTTCGTCGGCGGGTTCGTTGCTCGCCTGGAGTCGCTCGACGATGTCGTTGACCACGACGACGTCGCCGACGGCCTGGACCCAGCGATAGGGGACGATGACGCCGCGCGCCTGGTTCGCCTTCGCCGAGAACAGTTCGCGGTTCAGTTCGTGCAGCGCGAGTCCGGTCACGCTCTGGCGGTCGAGGTCGAGTCGGATGTCCTCGACTTCACCGACGAAGACGCCGGTGTTCGTGTACACCTCGCGACCCACGAGCGTCGTGATTTCCTGGGGAACACTATCCCGATCCATATGGCTCCGGATGGTGGCCGGCACCTTAATTGTTGGTAGCTGTCTGACGCGGCGGCCACACGACCGACCGTCGTCGGCCACTCGACCGGCCCCATCGCGGCCGAACGCCTCATACCGCCGGCTGTCACTGTTTCAAGACAATTCGGATCACGGGGTCGCGAAATTCGTCACAGACGTACAGCCGGCAGTATCACTCACCGCGCGTCGACGACGCGGTCGGCGCTGTGCGCGAAGCTGTCGGCCAGTTGGTCGTCGAGCGCGTCGCCGGTGATCGTGTAGACGCCCCGGAGGGTCCGGTCGCGGGCCGCCGTGGTGACGTGATCGAAGAAGCGACACACCCGATCCTGGTGGGCGTACATCGCCAGTACGTCGAGCGCGTCGAACAGGACCCAGCCGTGGCCGGCGTCGAGTGCGCCGAGAGCGCTCGTAAACCGCATACTGAGGCCGGTCAGGTCGTCCGGCACGATCGGCTCGCTCGTCCACAGCGGTCCGTCGTATTCGGGCTCGGAGCCGGTGACCGGCACCAGCCCGACCCTCTCGACGGCCAGCCCGCGCTCGCGAAGCCGGCGTTCGACGGTCGCCGGTGGCGTCGACGAGACGAACACGACGTTGTCCGTGACGCCCCGCGGCAACAGCGAGAGCGACCGCTGCATCGACGGCATCGAGACCAGCGCTTGCGTTCCGGGCTCGACGCGCAGACGACGGTCGTCGAGTCCCTGTGTGTCGTTTTCGCTTCGCACGTCGTGTCACCACCGACCGCACCGCCGGCACAGGCACTTCGCCTGCACCACCCCGAGGAGACCCAGTCCTCGTTCCTAACCCGAAGTCGGTACCGACGCTTAAGTGTATTCCGCTCAGCGGGAGTCTGGCCCCCAACGATATCTGTTGTCCGAGCCGTACACTGGTGTATGCCGTCGACAGTCGTACACATGGCGGTCGCGGGCCTCATCGGAGCGGCGCTGCTCGGGACGGCGTTCGATCGACGGTCGGTGCTGATCCTCTTCGGGGCGATGATCGCCGCGGATCTGGACTCGTTCGTCGGTCTGGTCTCGGTCGTGGGCCACCGGACGGCGTTTCACACGCTCCTGGTGCCGATCACGGCGGCCGCCGTCCTGCTGGTCGATCTCCGCCGAGGCGAGGGGTCGTGGGTGCGGCGGCGCTGGGGTCCCCGAGGCGTGCGCATCACGTGGGTGACGATCGTCGCGTACGCCGGTGCGGCGATCGGGCTGGATCTGTTCTCCGCCGGTGGAGCGAACCCGCTCTGGCCGCTCCACGACCAGTTCTACGTGATCGACGGGAAGATAGAACTCTCCAGTCGGCGGGGGATCGTCCAGACGTTCGTCGATCTCGGCTCCGAACGGGCCGGCGACGCGAGCAGTAGCGAGACGGTCGCTCGGGGCACGTCTCGGGATGTCAACGTGAGCACGGGCGTCGACCCGAACCCGGACGGCGGCGACACCGCCGAGCCGGTCGACCGCGTGTTCCCAGTCGTGCGGTCGGGGTGGCAACTCCTCCTGCTCGTCGTGGGAACGGCCGTCACCGCCGCGCGGTTCTACGTCGACCAGGCGGTGCCAGCGGAGTGACTACTCGGGGTCCGGGACGGCGGCCGGCGTGTCGGGGACGTGATCGACGCCGTCGACGAGGTCGCGCGCGCTGGCGGTGTCTTTCAGCCCGGTCCCGGTGACGACGAGCGTGGCGCTGTCTCCTGGGGCGACGGTCCCCGCATCGACCGCGGATTCGAGGCCAGCGAGCGTCGCGGCGCTCGCGGGCTCGGCGTAGATGCCCTCGGTCCGGCCCAGCGTGCGCTCGGCGTCAAGAATCTCCCGATCGGAGACGACGACGGTGGCTCCGCCGCTGTCTTCGAGCGCGCGACACGCCTTCTGTGCGTTGTGTGGGTGGCCCACGTCGATGCTGTCGGCCTGCGTCTCGCCGCCGGCCCGTGCCCGCTCGCCGGTAAAGCGGTCGTGGATGGCGGTTGCGCCCTCGGCCTGTACGCCCAGGAGGCGCGGACACTCCTCGACGATGCCCAGCTCCGCGAACTCGCGGAACCCCTTCCAGGTCGCCGCCAGCCCACAGCCGTTGCCCATCGGATAGACGATCCAGTCGGGCACCGAGGCCCGGCTCTGCTCGGCCAGTTCGTGGCCGACGGTCCGGAGTCCCTCGACGGCGTAGGGGTTGACTGCGGCGCTGCAGTCGTACCACTCGCGGTTCGCTGCGACGCGGCGACACAGCGAGAAGGCGTCGTCGTAGTCGCCGTCGACGGCGTACACGTCGGCACCGTAGACGAGCGGCTGGACGGCCTTGCCCTCGGGCACGTCTGCCGGGACGAAGATACAGCAGTCCAGGCCCGTCCGGGCGGCGTACCCCGCCAGCGACGCCGCGGCGTTACCCGTCGACGCACAGGTCAGCACCGACTCGTCGCCGGCCAGTGCGCGACTCGTCAGGACGGCGCTGGCCCGGTCTTTGATCGATCCCGTCGGATTGCCACGCTCGTCTTTGAGCCGGACGGTGACGCCGAGTTCCCGCGAGAGCGTCGGCGCGTCGAGCAGCGGCGTCCCGCCCGCGCCGAGATCGACCGCGTGCCCGTCCGTCGGCAACAGGGGCGCGTACTTCCAGAGGTCGTCGATCCCCTCTCCGACGCCGGCCGCGACCGCCTCGCGAGCACCGGACTGGTCGTACTGCACGTCGAGGATGCCGCCGACCCCGTCGTGGTCCGGACAGACGAGTCGCTCGTCTGCCGGGACGAACACGCGGCCACAGTCGATGCATTCGAGTGCGATAGTGGGGTTCACGGTACCAGCGACGCTGAATCTGCGTTCGTGGTGTGGTTCCCTGCGACGCGTATATGCCTTCTGGGATTCCGCGGTCCCCGCCGCGTTCCGGACCGTTGATGTACCCCCTCGCACACGTCCCGGTATGGGTCTCGCAGTGCGACGACGACTCGGGGTCGCCGACACCGTGACGCTGGTCAACGCCGTGATCGGGTTCGCCGCCGCGGTCGTCGCCTACAGCGATCCGGCGCTGGCGGCGCGACTGATCCTGCTGGCCGCGATCGCCGACGCGCTCGACGGGATCGTCGCCCGCTTCGCCGGGAACACGGAGGTCGGGCCGCTGCTGGATTCGATCACCGACGTGGTCTCGTTCGGTGCGACGCCGGCACTGTTCGTCCACGGCGTCGCCCGCGAGGCCTACGGCCCGCTGGGCGAGGCGGACACGCCGTTGCGCATCGGGCTCGTCGTCCTCGCGTCGTCGTTCGTCGTCTTCTCGGTCGTCCGAACCGCGTTCTACACGGTCTACGTCGACGAGGGCGAACAGCGGCCGGGCATCCAGAACACGCTGGCCGCGACGATTCTCGCGGCGGCCTATCTCGCTGGCGTCGCACCTGTGCCGGTGTTGCTGGCCGGAACGGTCGTCCTCTCGGCGCTCATGATCGCGCCGGTGGGCTACCCCAAGCTCCGCGCTCGGGACGCGCTGGTACTGGGACTCGTCCAGGCGGGCGCGATCGTCGATCCCGGTGCGTTCCAGCGGGTGTTCCCCCGCGTCCTGCTGGTCGCCGCCGTGGCGTACCTCGCGCTCGCACCCCGGTACTACTGGGGGGAGTGACGCCGTCGTTCGCACTGCGTCGGGCCGTCCGAGAGATCGATTCGAGGCAGTGATGGGGAAAGATTTTACCGTCGGACATCGAACAGACGAGTGATGTCGAAGAAAGCCGTACTTCTGGTTGCAGCAGTCGCCCTGGCCCTCGTCTACTTCGTCAAGAAGTAACTGACGGGTGTCCGAATCGCACGTCAACCGTCGTCCCATCCGGTCTCTGCTCCGACCGGCGGGCGTTCCTTTTCCGAAGTCACTTACCCGGTCCAGGTCGTACCAGCGGACATGTACGGCGTCGTCACCAGGAACGAGGAGGAACTGTCGTGGTCCGAGTTCGACCGCGGATTCTACGAGGTCAAAGACGTGACCGGCCGTGCGGCCGAGCCGGTCGCCGACGCCGTGAACATGGTGTCGTGTTTCGGCGACAACGCCGCCGAGGAGTCACCGGAGCTGCTGCCGATCGACGACGAGGGCAACGAGGCGACGCGCGACCGCCCGTACTTCGACTGGTCGTACGTCTGTCCCACCCACGATCGGTATCGTGAGGGGCTGCTGGAGCTGATCGGGGACGCCGCCGCCGAGAGCGAGGACCTGCGTCTGGACGACGTTGGCTTTCCGCGCGACGAGTACTGCCACTGCGATCGCTGTGAGCGCCGCTTCGCAGAGAGCGAGTACGACGAGTGGGCCGAGTGGCGCGACAGCGTCATCACGTCGTTCGTCGCCGACGCCCGCGAGCGCGTCCCCGGCGACCTGTATCTCACGCTCTACCCCGATCCGTACCCCGGCCACCTCTCGCGGCGGGCCGGGATCGACGTAGCGGCGCTCGAAGCCTACGTCGACGAGTTCGTCGTCCCCGTCTACGATATGGCCTACACGACGACCTACTGGCTCGAAATCCTCGCCCAGGGGTTCGTCGACCGGCTCTCGACGCCGTTCAGTCTCGAACTGTACGCCGTCGACGTAGAGATCGACAACCTCCTGAAAGCGGCGGAGGTCGCCAGCGAGTACGGAGAGAGCGTGCTCTTTGGCTACGACGCGAGCAACGCCCGGGCGACGCTCCGGCGGCTCGACGCCGACGAGCGCGACGGGAAGTCGTTCGGTCCGGACAGCTATAGTAGCCATTGAAAATCAATGCACACCCGATCGCACGACTGCAGTGCGACCGGTGTGTAAATCGTTTCAATTGTTACTATAGACGCGCGTCTCACGCCACTCGTGCAACTGCGCTCGGTCTCGCGTGTCCTCGGGCAACTCGTCGAACCACCCGGCGTCGGAGATCTCGCCGTCGGGGTCGTCGACGGTCAACTCCGTCTCCAGTGCGCGACCCTGGAACATCGGGAGGACGCCCCAGGTGTCGTACTCCTCACAGTGGAACTCGGCGCGTGCGAGAATCGCGAGCCCCTCGTCGGTCGCCTCGATGCCGGCCTCCTCGCGTAGCTCGCGGCTGGCGGCCTCGCGGAACGACTCCGTTCCGTCGACCTGCCCGCCCGGCAGCACCCACATATCTACGTCGTCGTGGCGGACGAGCAACAGCTCTCCGGCGTCGTTCGTGACGACGGTGTGGACCCCGTAGGGCAGTCCGTTGTCGCGGGTCCGTTCGGCGACGGTCTTGAACCGCGGTCGCGAGACGTTTCGGTGTCGCGAGAAGGTGATGTAGTCCTCGTAGTTCGAGGCGAACTGGTGGCGGGTCTGCTCGGCCTGCTGGCGGGCCTGGTCTGCCAGGTACCACAGGTTGTCGACGGCCGTCATACCCATCTGTGACAGGGACGGCTGCGACAATCGTTCTCCGGTCCTGATCCACGTGTCCGAGTCCGGTCGGCCGCCGGCAGTGTCGACGGCGGGCACCGCGGGAACGGGTCCGTGGCCCGAGAGCGCCACGAACGACGACGAGTGGCGAACGCTATCATGCCCGCCAATAGAGCGGGTACTGTCATAAGTGTTCGAGGGCGAAGGGAAAATCAGTCCCTTTTTGCGGGCCGGTCGACTACGGCGAGGTATGGCATTCGAAGAAGACGACACTGTCGTGTTGCACGACAAGCACAGCGAGTACGACGGCGAGGAAGGGACGATCACGCAGGTCGTCGAGACGATGTTCGGTGACGCGAACTACACGATCTCGTTCGAGGACGGTCAGGAGCAGGGCATCCCCGAGGACTCGCTCGAAGCGGTCGAGGAGTAGGCCGGGATGTCGTCGGTCCCGTTTCACTACGTCGACCTGCGAGCGTTCGCCTACGCGACCGAAGACGAAAAGCGGGTCGCCGAGGCGCTACAGACCTATCTCCCCGAGGAGACCGAACTGGAGCGGGCCGAGTCGGAGGGCCACTACGGCGACCGAATCGTCGTCCTCTCGGCGCGGGTCGAGAACGCGGACGACATCCGCCACGTCCTCACGCAGGTCGCGGCGGTCGACGACCTCGAAACGGTGCTCGAAGAGCTGGACGACCGCGTCGACGCCAACTGTTCGTTCTTCCTCACCTTCGACAAACAGGCGGCGTTCGGGAACAGCGTCGAGCGAGGCGACGGGATCACGCTCCGCGCGAAGGTCGAAGCCTACCCCGCCAAACGCGAGACAGCCATCGAGAACGCGCAGGACGCCCTCTCGGAGCTGTGATGTACGCGGCCGTCCACGCCCGTCCGGACGGGCAGAGTACGGTCGCCAGGATGGCCCAGACGGCCAGCCGGTACGGCTACGACGGGATCGTCGTCAGGAACCACGGCGACTGCGCGGCGACGTTCGACCCCGAAGAGATCGCCGACGAGTACGACGTGGCCGTCGTCGAGGGAATCGAGGTCCGGGCGTCTGATCCGTCCCGCGCCAGCGGCCTCGTCGGGAACCACCGGTCGTCCAAGACCATCGTCGCGGTCCACGGAGATTCCGTCGCGATCAATCGCTTCGCCGTCGAGCAGCCCGCCGTCGACGTCCTCGCCCATCCGACGCGGGGCGACGGCGACGTGAACCACGTACTGGCGAAGGCCGCCGCCGACAACGGCGTTCGCCTCGAATTCTCGCTGCAGGACGTGCTCCACGAGACCGGTGGGACGCGGGTCCGTCGCATCCAGTCGCTGCGGAAACTGCGCGAACTCGTCGAACACTACGACGTGCCCTACGTCGTCAGCGGGGACCCACACAGTCACCTCCAGCTCAGAGCGCCGCGGGACCTGATCGCGCTGGGCGAGACGATCGGCTTTTCGCCGGACCAGATCGAGACCGGACTCAGAGAGTGGGCCGAGCTGACCGAGCGGAACCGCCGTCGGCAGTCGGACGCGTTCGTCGAACCCGGTGTCTGGCTCGACGACGAGTGATCCGCCGGGCGTTGTCGGGATCTGTAGACGGCGACCGCCCGTCCCAACGGGGTCGTACGACAGCAACTGAATAGATCGACACGCCGCCAGCCCTCCCGCTCTCGGACGGCGACGAGGATTGATACAGGGCCGTTGCGGTGGATTTATGATGTATGGTTGTTTTCCTAACACTCATGGGGGAGACCGTAAAGTCGTTCGACGCGTACGTCCTCGCGGGCGTCGCAGCGGTGCTGGGTACAGGGTTCGTCGTCGGTGCGATGCTGGCGTTGCTGGGCGGTGCCGAGACGACGACAGCGATGGTACTGGCCGACTCGGTGCCGGTCGGGACGGCGGTCGGCGTCCTGCTGTTGTTGACCACGGGCGCGTTCGTTTCGGGCCAGCGCTGGGCACGCTATCTCGGGTTCCTCGCGTTCGTCGCCGTCGTCCTGTTCGGGTTCCCGTCGCCGTCGAACCCGTCGGTGATCCCGGTGGTACACACGTCCCTGTCGGCGCTGGCAGCCGTGTCCCTCCTCTTCCGGAATCCGATCTCGAAGGCGGAGCGCTCGCAGGTCGACGAGTCCACGAGCGCGAGCAAAGTCGGCTCGACGATCCGGTGACGGCCGGGGCGTCCGGCGGGGCCGGATTTCGACAGTGTATTTGGGCCTGCCGACCAACGACGCCCATGAAACGATCGATCGACGAACACGCCGACCGATTCTCCGACCACGCCGCCGACTACGACGAGAGCCAGGACTCCGAGGAGTACCGCGAGTGTGCCGACCTCGTCGTTCGTCACGCCGCCCCGGCGGCCGACGACGTGGTGCTCGACCTCGGCACCGGAACCGGTGCGATCGCGCTCCCGCTGGCAGACGCGGCAGCCGAAGTCGTCGGCCGCGACATCAGCGAGGGCATGCTCGAACAGGCGCGGACGAAGGCCACGGAGCGTGGCATCGACAACGTCTCCTTCGGCGAAGGACGATTCCGTGAGCCCTCGGTCGACCGCGAGGTCGACGTCGTCACCTCGAACTTCGCGATGCACCACCTCGACGACGAGGCAAAGCGCGAGGCGATCGACGCCATCGCGGCGCTCGAACCGCGCCGGTTCGTCCTCGGTGACGTGATGTTCTTCGACGAGCCCGACCCGTCGATCCCCTTTTACGACCCGTCGGTCGACGATCCGGCCACCGTCGGCGTCCTCGCGGACGCGTTCACCGACGCCGGCTTCGCACTGACGGCCGTCGAGATGGTCCACGGACAGGTGGGGGTCCTCGTCGGCGAGCGAGTGCCCGACGCCGAGGCCGTCGACCAGTCCTGACGGATGAAACACCTCCCCAAACACCTACAGCCCCGGTGGCGCTACCTCGGGGTCGAGATCGAGAGCTGGCCCGACGCCGACTTCGGCCGCAGGACTCTCCAGCGGGAACTGTGGTACGCCGCCCAGAACCTCGTGGGCGACGCCGGCAGTGCCGACCTCGATCTCACCGTGCTCCGCTTCGCGTTCGAGGACGGCCTGGGGAGCGCGCTCGTCCGGACGCGGCGCGACCGGACCGACAGCGCACGTGCCGTGATCGCCTCGCTGTCGACGATCGACGACGACCCGGTCGGCGTCCGGGTCCGTGGCACGAGTGGCACCGTCCGTGCGTGTGAGGAAAAATATATACGACGCGCATCGGAACCGTCCGAACAGAGACAGGTCGCGTTCGACGGCGACGAGCGGACCGCAGTCGTCCGTGACGGCCGTGTCGACGTTGCCACCGACGACGGATTTTCGGGCGCGACCGACCTCGATCTCCAGTAACTATGCAGGGACAAAACCAACAGCAGGCCTACGACCGCGGCAGCACCATCTTCTCGCCCGACGGGCGACTCTACCAGGTCGAGTACGCGCGCGAAGCAGTCAAGCGCGGCACCGCGAGCATCGGCGTCAGGACCAGCGGTGGCGTCGTGCTCGCCGTCGACAAGCGGATCCGGTCGCCGCTCATGGAGCGGTCGTCGGTCGAGAAGATCCACAAGGCCGACGACCACATCGGGATCGCCAGCGCCGGCCACGTCGCAGACGCCCGCCAACTGATCGATCTCGCCCGGCGACGGGCCCAGATCAACCGACTCCGCTACGAGGAACGGATCGGCGTCGAGACGCTGACCAAAGAGATCACCGACCACATCCAGCGATACACGCAGGTCGGCGGCGCGCGTCCGTTCGGCGTCGCGCTGATCATCGCCGGGGTCGCCGACGGCGAACCCAGGCTGTACGAGACCGATCCCTCCGGAACACCCTACGAGTGGAAGGCCCTCGCCGTCGGTGCCGACAGGGCCGACACGCGGGCCTACCTCGAAGAACACTACTCGGAGACGCTGGCCCTCGACGGCGCGATCGGACTCGCTCTCGAAACACTGGCCTCGGTCAACGACGACGCGCTCGCGCCGGAGGCGGTCGGTCTCGCGACGGTCGACGCCGAGACCGAACAGTTCCGCACGCTCTCGGACGAGGAGACGGAGACACACCTCGCCGAGCGAGACCTCCTCGCGGACGGCGAGGACCTCGAAGAGTAACTCACCCTCGCGTCCGCAGTCGGTTTTCGATGCCGTCGTGGAAAGGTCTTTGAACCGGGCCCCAGTAGCGTCGGGTATGATATCACTTGACGAAGCGGTGACGGCGAGACTCGAATCCCACGGCCAGCGGTTCGAAGTGCTCGTCGACCCCGACGCCGCGCTGGCGATCAAACGCGACGAGTTCGACGGGGAACTCGAAGACGTCATCGCCGCCGAGGACGTGTTCGAGGACGCCTCTCGCGGCGACCGACCGCCGGAGAACTCCCTGACGGAGGTGTTCGACACGACGGAGCCACTGGAGATCATCCCGGAGGTGATCAAGCAGGGGGAGATCCAGATCACGGCCGATCAGCGCCGCGAGATGCAAGAACAGAAACACCGACAGCTGATCCAGCAGATCACACGCAACGCCGTAAACCCCCAGATGGACGACGCACCGCACCCGCCAGACCGCATCGAGTCGGCCCTCGAAGAGACGGACTTCAGGGTCGATCCGATGGAGCCCGTCGACAATCAGGTCGACGACGCGCTGGACGCGCTCCGACCCGTGATCCCGATCCGCTTCGACGAGGTGACCGTCGCGGTCCAGGTCCCCGCGGACTACGCCGGTGCCGCCCAGTCTCGCATCCGGCAGTTCGGCGACCTCGAACGCGAAGAGTGGCAGGCAGACGGCTCCTGGATCGGCGTCATCACCTTCCCCGCCGGGATGCAAAACGAGTTTTACGACGTGGTCAACGAACACACGAGCGGCGAGGCCGAGACCCAGATCGTCAAAGACGAAGACGAGATCTCGATCCGCTGAGCGACGCGAGCGACCCCGTGGTCGCACCGACAGCGACCCCGGTCGACGAGTCGCCCGCGCTCTCGGACGCGTGTCGGGTCGGACCGCGATTGTTCGGCTGCGACGAGAACGGTTCGTACTGACGCTATCCCTTCCGGAAGCCGACGAGGAAGCCACCGGTGAATCCGGCGCTCACCGGCAGAGCCGAGAGGAGGCTCATGACCCATCCGGGAGGCTGTGCGCCCGCCGTCTCACCGGCCGCCGACGAGACGTTGCCCGCGGTGCCGCTGATGGCGCTCCAGTTCACTTCGAGGATGCCACGCGTCTCCAGGAACTTGAACAGCGCCAGCTCGATACCGACGAGGATCGCGATGAGCTTCGCGACCTTCTTGGCCGCGAAGCCGATGACCCCCCCGATCACGGCACCGCCGCCGACTTCGAGGCCGACCTGCTGGAGGCCGGGAAGCTCTAGCTGCAACGGTAACTCTATCATATCCGTACTCTCACCGTGATCCGTTAAGGGTCTTGTGCCCTCCGGATCGACCAGCGAAATCGACGTAAGCAGTGGCTACTGATACCGCGGACGACGCTCAGAACGGCCAGTGCAGTCGACTGTCGCCGATACCCGTCGCTGCCGACGGCGGATCGTGTGAGTACCCCGCAGACTAAATAATCGGGCGACGTAGGAAGCGACGAGTGACGGCTAGTACCACAGCGGAGCGAGCGGTCATCGCCAAGCGCGTCGACTCGGGTACTGCAGACACCGAGGAGATCACCGACCTCGCGAGAGCCGCCGGCTACGAGGCCGTCGGCGAGGTGACACAGAAACGGACGGAAGACCCCGCCTACCACCTCGGAGAGGGGAAGGTCGCGCGTCTCGCGAACGTCGTCGCCCGCGAGGGCGCGACGGCGGTGATCTTCGACAACGAGCTGGGACCCTACCAGACGTACAACATCGGCAACGAGCTTCCCGACGGCGTCCAGGTCGTCGACCGCTTCCGGCTCATCCTGGAGATCTTCGGCCAGCGCGCCCAGACGCGCAAGGCACAGCTCCAGGTCGAACTGGCCGAACTGCGCTACGAGTTGCCCCGGGCCGAGGCGAAGGCCAGCCTCGCCAAGCGCGACGAGCGGCCCGGGTTCATGGGGCTGGGCGAGTACGACGAGAGCCGCGAAGAGGACATCAAAAAGCAGATCTCGCGGATACGCGACGAGCTGGCGTCCATCGAGGAGACCGAGCAACACCGACGCCAGCAGCGCCGCGAGTCCGGTTTCGACCTCGTCGCGCTGGCGGGCTACACGAACGCCGGCAAGTCGACGCTGTTGCGCCGCGTGGCCGACGACGTCGACGTCGACGAGAACGAGGAGCTACACCCGGACCTCGATCCGACCGCCGAGAGCGAAGACCGGCTGTTCACGACTCTGGGGACGACGACCCGCCGTGCGGACATGGACCAGCGGGACGTGCTGGTGACCGACACCGTCGGTTTCATCTCGGATCTGCCCCACTGGCTCGTCGAGTCGTTCAAGTCGACGCTTGACGCCGTCTATCGCGCCGACCTGGTGTTGCTCGTCGTCGACGTGAGCGAACCCGTCGAGGAGATCCGCGAGAAGCTGGTCACGAGCCACGACACGCTGTACGAGCGCAACGAAGCGCCGATCGTCACCGTCCTCAACAAGACGGACACGGTCGACGACGCGGAGATCGAGCGCAAACGCGCTGCGCTCTCCGGGCTGGCTCCGAACCCCATCGCCGTCAGCGCGAAAGAGGGGGCAAACGTCGACGCGTTGCTCGACAGGATCCACGACGAACTGCCGGACTACGAGCGCGAGCGACTCGTCTTGCCGATGACCGACGAGACGATGAGCCTCGTCTCCTGGATCCACGACCACGCACACGTCGACAACGTCGACTACGGCGACCAGGTGATCGTCGAGTTCGAGGGGCGATCGGCCGTCGTCGAGCGGTCCCGCGCCAAGGCCGGCGAACTCGTCGAAGCGTCGGCCTAGATCGCGAACGCTACTCTGTGCCCTGCCAGAGCGCCCGTGGGATCGCCGCGACCAGGTCCGTCGCCACGAGTCCGTTGCCCCGCTCGTCGGCGACGAGATCGCCGGCTCGGCCGGTGACGTACGCGCCGATCGCCGCGGCGTCGTGTTCCCCACACGTCGCGGCCAGCGCACTGACCACCCCAGCGAGCACGTCGCCGCTGCCGCCGACGGTCATGCCGGGATTGCCGGTGCGGTTGACGCGGGTTCGCGTCCCGTCGGAGACGATGTCGTAGGCACCCTTGACCAGCATCGTCTGTCCGATCTGTGCGGCGAAGTCGGCGACGCGATCCGCGCGGTCGCGCCACGCCTCTGCCGTCTCGCCGCCCATCTTCAGAAGCTCGCCCTGGTGGGGCGTACAGATCAGGTCCGCCGTCGTCTCGACCTCCGAGACGACCGACAGCGCGTCGGCGTCGACGACGGCGCGCCCGTCGTACCGTTCGAGGAAGTCCGCGGCCGCGTCGAGCGTCGGTTCCGCGTCACCGAGCCCCGGCCCGAGGACGACCGCGTCGCTGGCGTCTGCGAGGGCGATCAGTTCGTCGACGTGTGACGGCGCGAGCGTCGCGCCGTCCAGCGGTCTGACGATGAGGTTCTCGCTGTAGCCCTGTACCGCGTCGGCGACGGCGCGAGGACAGGCGACTCTGACGAGGTCCCCGCCGGCTCGCAGCGCCGCCTGTGCCGCCAGTGCCGGTGCGCCCGTGTACGGGCCGCCGCCGACGACGAGCACCTCCCCGTTGTCGCCCTTGTGGCTCGTCGGATCGCGGTCGAGCCGACGCAGGTCGCCCCGCTCGACGAACAACTCGGCGGTGTCGGGGATGCCGATGTCCGCGACGGTGACGGTCGCGTCGAGCTCGTCCAGTCCGGGCTTCGTATCGTGGAACGTCACGACCCGGTCGGCCTCGACCGCACCCGCTGCCAGCGCCCCGGTGTCGCCGTCCATCCCCGAAGGCACGTCGACGGAGACGACGGTGCTCTCACTGTCGTTTATCCGTGCTGCCGCCGTCGCCGTCGGCTCGCGGAGCGGACCGCTGATCCCCGTGCCGAGCATCGCGTCGACGATCACGTCGGGGTCGTCGAGCGCGAACTGGCTGGCGTCCCTGACCTGCTCGGTCTCGTAGTCGGACTGTTCGAGCGCCGTCCAGTTCTGGCGTGCGATCTCCGTCGTGATCGTCTCGGGTCGCCCCAGCAGTGAGACGCTCAGGTCGTAGGCGTCGAGAAACCGGGCCGCGACGAACGCGTCGCCGCCGTTGTTCCCGCGGCCGGCGACGATCCGTACCGACGCCCCCTGGTCTGCGATCCGTTCGACCGCCCGAGCCACCGCGTTCCCCGAAGACTCCATGAGCTGTTTGCGGGGGACACCCAGCGCGGCCGCGTTCTCGTCGACGACTGCCATCTCCGAACCGGTAATCATGGCTGGGCCTTGGCGCGCGACCATCCTAACGGTAGGGGACGCCGTCGCCGTCGGACACTGTCGCGGACTCGACGATCCGCTACCGCCGGATCTCGAAGCCCTCGATCCCCGCCGGCTCCTCGTACTCGACCTCGACGCCGTCGACGCGGGCTCTGGGACTGCCCTCGTGACACCACTCGACCATCGACTCGACGGCCGACGCGGGGCCCTCGAAGACCGCCTCGACGCGGCCGTCCGAGAGGTTCTTCACCCAGCCGTCGACGCCCGTCTCGCCCGCGGTCTCGCGGGTGGTGGCGCGGTAGAAGACGCCCTGTACCTTGCCGCTGACGAACACGTGTGCGCGCGTGCGATCGGACATGGTCGAACGTGATGACGCCGAGACCCAAGAGCGTGTTCACGCCGGCTCGCCGCCGCTGCGGAGGAAATGGAAGACGTACGTCTGCGCGTAGCCGGCGTACTCGCCGCCCAGCGCCTCACGGATCGCCCGCGAGGTGTCTGCGTAGTTGCCCCGATCGGCGGTCGGGAAGTACTCCTCGATGGTCGTCTTGATCCAGGTGTCCAGCGGGACCGCCTGGAGGAAGTCGAGCGAGAACAGTAACACGCAGTCGGCGACCTTGTCTCCGACGCCGACGAACTGGGTGAGGTGGTCGCGAGCCTCCTCGTAGACCATCTCGCGGGCCGCGTGCGGGTCCGCTTTCCCCTCGGCGACCATCGTCGCGGTCCGCAGGACGTACGGCGCGCGGTAGCCCAGCCCGAGGTCTCGCAGCGCCGCCTCCGTCGTCGCTGCCAGCTGTTCGGGCGTCGGGTACGCGTGGTAGGTCTCGCCGTCGAACGTGACCGGATCGCCGTACGTCTCGCGCAGCGCCTGTTGCATCCCGTGGATGCGGCCCACGCGCATCTGTGCCGAGCAGATAAAGGAGATCAGCGAGCCGAACGGCGGATCGCGGACGAGACGCATCCCCCAGTACTCGTCGTACGCGTCCTGAACGACGGCGTCGTCGGGTGCCGTCGCACGGATCGCTTCGAGGTCGTCGTCCAGTCGGAGCAGTCGCCGGAGGTGCGGCGTCGCGTCGATGTCGCTCTCCCATTCGAGGTGGCCGTCTCGCTGTCGAACCCTGATCACGTGGGCTCGACCGTCGACCCTGACGGTCGTCCAGTACCACGCCGAGCCGCCGTGTGCGCCGTCCTGATCGTACATCCGACCGTCAGAGCGGTCCCAGAGGTACGACTGGCCGCTCTCGACGGTCGACTGGAGGTCGACGCCACCCGGCAGGCTCGCGGTCGCTATCTGGCCCCGTTGCATCGACTCGTCGTCGGGGCTTGGGCGGTTTCTAGTTTTCGAGAGCGTGACGGGCTAACCTTCTTAATACTGGCAGTCGAATCGACATGTATGGATTGTCGAGTTGTCGTCGAGGCCGCTGTGCCCGTCTACGACGTGGAAACTCCCGACGAGGCGGTCCGGATCGCGATCTCGAAGACCGGCGAGATGCTCAATCCGGACCTCAACTACGTCGAGATCAACATGGGTGAACGCCAGTGTCCTCACTGTGGCGACGAACTCGAACCCGCCTTCATCGCTGCCGACGAGAGCCTGGTCGCGCTCGAACTGGAGATGACCGTCTTCAACGTCGAGCGCGACGAACACGCCGCCCGGATCGCTCGCAAGGAGATCGGGCAACGCCTCGAGAACATCCCGCTGGAGGTACTACAGATCGAAACGATCGAGGAGACAGACGACTCCGACGCCGAGGAGCCAGCGGACTCGACCGACGACGAGGCCGACGGTGCCGCGTCCGACACTGACGAGGTGGACGCGGAAACGGAGTCGGATTCGGACGACGTGTTACCAGAGTTCGACGAGTTAATGAACGAATAACGTCGGCGTTTCTCACGCGACAGAGCACTGTCCGTCGATTGCTGTAGATATCGACGACGGGTGACTGAGAGTGGAGTTCAGTCGGCAGCAGCAGAAACAGGTTCTTTTTCTTCGGCGTTCATCTCGGACGTAATACCCTTCGCGAGGGCAAATACAGCGGCCTTGTGATCCGTCTTCGACTTGTGAATCGAGGTCGGCTGGACACCGAGATCGACGTACTTGTCGTGTTCTACTGTGTCCCCTGTCTCTTGTTCGTAGTGGTTCTGTACCTGTGCAAGCAGGCCGTGGAGATGGATGAGTTCCTGCTTCTTCATAGTCACCCACACCTAGAAACCGAAGGGTTATAGTACTACTCTGAGTGTAGTTAACACACACCCCTGAATTACGGTCCCGAAGTAGACGGATTGTACTCCGCTCTCGTCGAAACGAATGCGGTGTCTACTGCCTCTTGGCCGCGGCGTAGTCACTGTCTACGCTCTGTTCAGGCGGAGCGTGAAAGATTTTTGGTCGCCGCTGTGTTGGGTGAGGATATGGACTACGACGAGATGCTCGACCAGGCGATCGAGGAGTCGCCGGAGATCGAGGGCGACGGCGAACGGTTCGAGGTCCCCGACCCGGACCTTCGCCAGGAGGGGAACGCGACGGTGTTCGAGAACTTCCAGTCGGTCTGTGATCGACTCTCGCGAGCGGACGAACACGTGATGCAGTTCCTCCAGAACGAGGTCGGGACGAGCGGCCACATCGACGAGAGCGGCCGGGCCAGGCTCACTGGAGAGTTCCGGGAGCGACGCATCGCCGACGCGCTCGACGCCTACGCCGACGCCTACGTACTGTGTCCGGAGTGTGGGCTCCCCGACACGAAGCTCAAGGACGAGCAGGGCGCGACGGTGCTGCGATGCGAAGCCTGCGGCGCGCAGTCGCCGGCCGGACCGTAGCTACTGTAGTCCCTTCAGCGTCTCCAGGTCTCTGTCGGTTCTGGTGTACTCCGCGAGTCGCCGACTGGCGTGACAGTTCGGACAGTGGTACGTGGCGTCGTGTTTCGGGAGCGCGGTCGGCGTCGACTCCCAGTCTTTCTTGCACTCGGGACAGAGCAGTCGCACGTAGGCCTCCTCCATGGTTGTGAATAACACGCAATGAACGCCGAAAAAGGTTCGTGTTCCAGCAGCGAGCGCATCCGACGCGACGAGCGAGGAGTTACGCCGGGAGGCCGTCGACGTCGAGCAGTTCCTTGTAGCGGTTGCGGATCGTGACCTCGGAGATGTCCGCGACGCCGCTGACCTCGCTCTGGGTGACCTTTTCGTTGGTCAGCAGTGCAGCGGCGTACACGGCCGCGGCCGCGATTCCGACCGGCGACTTCCCGCTGAGAATGCCACCGTCGCGAGCGGCTTCGATCAGTTCGCGTGCGCGTCGCTCGGTCTCGTCCGACAGCGACAGCTCGCTGCAAAAGCGCGGGACGTAGCTCTCGGGCTTTGCCGGGGCGACTTCCAGGCCCAGCTCCCGGATGATGTAGCGGTAGGTCCGGGTGAGTTCCATCCGTTCGACGCGTGAGACGTGGGTCATCTCGTCGAGTGACCGGGGGTTGTTCGCCTGACGCGCGGCGGCGTACAGCGCCGAGGTGGCGACGCCCTCGATGGAGCGGCCGGGCAGCAGGTCCTCGTCGAGCGCGCGGCGATAGATGACGCTGGCGGTCTCGCGGACGTTCTTGGGGAGTCCGAGCGCCGAGGCCATGCGGTCGATCTCGCCAAGCGCCTGCTTGAGGTTGCGCTCCTTGGAGTCGCGTGTCCGGAACCGCTCGTTCCAGGTGCGCAGACGCTGCATCTTCTGGCGCTGGGAGCTGGACAGGGAGTTGCCGTAGGCGTCCTTGTCCTGCCAGCCGATGTTGGTCGACAGCCCCTTGTCGTGCATCATCTTGGTCGTCGGCGCACCGACGCGGGACTTGCTGTCTCTCTCGCTGGCGTCGAACGCGCGCCACTCGGGCCCGTGGTCGATCTCGTCTTCCTCGACGACCAGTCCGCACTCTTCACACACCGTCTCGCCGTGTTCCGCGTCGAGCTGTGTGTGGCCGCCACACTCTGGGCAGAGACTCTCGTCGACGCTTTCCTCCTCCGTCTCGATCTCTGTGCTGGTCTGCTGTTCGCCGCTGTTGGTTCGGGTGTGTATCTCGCTCATAGTGGATGCCTCGATTGCTGAGGGCACAAACCTTAAAGAACAGGTTGCGACCTTCTTAACAAGTAGTTAGTTAGAAAAGTATATAAACCTTTTGGTAGCGGAAAGTAGGATTCGCAGGACTGCGCCGTGCTGTCAGTTGTCGTGGGTGTGTGGAACATCGACGCGAGACGGTCGCTCTCCCGCGGTGGTAACCGGTAGTGACCGTCTAGACAGTAAAGAGGTGGCCCTCGGTCGGCACGTCGAACAGCCCGATTCGTGCCCCGGCGTCGAGCCACGCGTGGCCGTAGGAGAACGACGCCAGCGCGTTGACCGGGTCGTCGTCCGCCCGGAAATGTCGGCCGTCTTCGAGATACGACGCCGCCATCTCCGCACACTCGACGGCCGCGTCGTGCATCGGCGTCCCCTCCGGTGGCGCGATCTCGGCCGCCGCGACGGCGTCCGCGAGCAGTCCCTCGTATCGATCGGTCTTCTCCCATAGCTCCGCAGCCATACCCGGTACAGACCGTCGAGTGGCTAAGCGGTTTCGCCCGATGGACGCGGACCGGACACGACAGCGCAACCTACAAAGCCCGCCACGAAGTAGGGTAAGTAATGACTGACGACGTCGTCGAACACCGGAGACTCATCATCGCTGGGACTGGTATCGCGGGGCTCACCGCCGCCATCTACGCCGCCCGCTCGAACAACGATCCCCTCGTCTTCGAGGGGGACGAACCCGGCGGACAGCTCACCCTCACCACGGACGTGGCGAACTACCCGGGCTTCCCGGAGGGGATCAGCGGCCCCGACCTGGTCAACGACATGAAAGAGCAGGCCCAGCAGTTCGGTGCCGAACTCGATCACGGAATCGTCGAGAACGTCGACGCGAGCGATCGCCCGTTCCGCGTCGAACTCGCTAACGGCGACGCCTACACCGCCGACGCCGTTATCGCCGCCTCCGGGGCGAGCGCGCGCACGCTCGGCGTCCCCGGCGAGGACGAACTGATGGGCTACGGCGTCTCGACGTGTGCGACCTGTGACGGGGCGTTCTTCCGCGACGAGGACATGCTGGTGGTCGGCGGCGGCGACGCCGCCATGGAGGAAGCGACCTTCCTGACGAAGTTCGCCGACACCGTCTATCTCGCCCACCGCCGCGAGGAGTTCCGCGCCGAGGACTACTGGATCGATCGCGTTCAGGAACAGGTCGAGGACGGCGACATCGAGATCATGCGAAACACCGAGCTGCTGGAGATCCACGGCTCGGCCGAAGACGGCGTCGACCACGTCACGCTGGCCCGCAACGACGAAGGATACCCCTCTGAGGCGCTCGACGACCCCGAGACCGAGCAGTTCGACTTCGACGTGGGCGCGGTCTTCCTCGCGATCGGTCACACGCCCAACACCGGCTACCTCGAAGACACCGGCGTCGAACTGGACGACGCCGGGTACCTCCAGACCGAGAGCGGCGTCGGCGACGGCGAGACCGCCACCGCCGTCGAGGGGCTGTTCGGTGCCGGCGACGTGGTCGATCACCACTACCAGCAGGCCGTCACCGCCGCGGGGATGGGCTGTAAGGCCGCTCTCGACGCCGACGAGTACCTCGAATCGCTCCCAGAATCGTCCCAGGCCGCCGAGACCGCGCCGCAGGCAGACGACTAAGCGAACCGGATACCGACCGCCTCGTGCCGTGCTCGCCGACCCGCAGTCCCTTTACGTAGCGGTGGCCAACGCACAGTCATGACAGACGACACTGTCACCGTGACACTCGAAGCCGGCGAAGAACGCGACGAACTGACCGTCCCGACCGCGCTCGTGGACATGCTCCGAGAAGGCGAAGAGTCCGACCCGGAAGTCGTCGGCGACATCGCGATGTTCGGCATGGCCCAGCGGATCCACGGTGCCGTCCACCACGCACAGGGCGAACCCGACGCCGAGATCGAGTCCGTCAACGAGACCGCGATGGAACTGTTCGAAGAGCGCTTCGGCGCGACCTTCTCCGAGCTGACCGGCCACGATCACTAACTACGATCTCTTTTTGCGAGCCGACGGCTCCCGTACTGTCGGCTGTACGATAGCGGTCCATCGACACGCTCACGCCGCGTCTGTGACCGTCCACGAGAGGAGGACGCCGTCGTCTACCCGTTCGACGCCGTCGAGCGAGAGCGCCGGAAACTCCTCGACGAACCCTTCGCCGTCTGCCAGCGTCGGGGCGTCCCGTCCGCCGATCACCGTCGAGCCGACGAACACCGACAGTTCGTCGACCAATCCCTCCTCGAACAGCGAGAAGATCAGCTCGCCCCCGCCCTCGACCATCAGCTGGTCGATGCCGTCTCCCTCCAGCTTGGCGAGTGCGGTGACCAGATCGACGCGGTCCTCGCCGGCTACGATGACCGTCGCGCCCACGTCCTCCATCTGCGTGACGAAGTCCGTCAGTGCCGCCTGGCTGACCAGCAGGTAGGTGAGTGCCGCCTCGTCGAGGACGCGGGCGTCCGGCGGAGTCCTGACCTGTGAGTCGGCGACGACTCGCGCGGGATTTGCGGGCTCGCCACGGTCCTCGCGGGCCCGCTGGCGCTCGGGGTCGTCGAGTGTGAGTGACGGATCGTCGGCCAGCACCGTCCCGACCCCGACCATGACCGCGTCGCTCTCGGCGCGCAACTCGTCGACCCGGTCGAAGTCCCGCGTTCCCGAGATCTCGATCTGTTCGCGGCGGCGCGTCGACAGCTTCCCGTCGGCGCTCATGGCGGCGTTGACGACCACGTGCATGGTCGTCTGGAAGGAACTGGCGCAAAAACCGGTTACGAAACGCTACGTTCCGACTCGCGCTTGCCGTCGGCCAGTAGCTTCCGGGCGTCGATGGCTTTCTTGCCGTGGGCACTCGTCCGGAGTCTGACCGCCGGCCCGTCGAGCCAGAGTTCGCGAACGTCGACGACGATCTCGGACGACCAGCTCTTGATCCGGCCCTCGCCGTGGCTATCGATTTCGATAAAGGTACGCGGCGTTCGCTGGCGACCCATCGTCCACTCCGTGTCCCCCAACTCCATCGTCTCCGCTTCGAGCGCTTCCCACTCGAAGATCACGACGTGTTGCCCGCGTGGCTGGTCCGATCGCTCGTGGTCGACCCGCGTTCGGGTCTCGTAGTCGACGCCGAAGTGCGCGGCCCACAGCTCCAGATACTCGAAGTCGAACTTCTTCTTGCCCTCTCCCTCGCCGTCTCTGTTCGTCCAGACGACGTGTGCGTCCGAGGGCTTCTTGCCGAATGCGCCGCCCATGTCATCCACCCCGCTGGTGGTGCAGTTCGCGTCTGTCACCGAGCGAACGCAACTCGACCAGTCTCGCGATTCGTAACAGACGGACGGCCGGCAGTGTGACCCCGCACTGTGGCATACGCGTAGAGTACCGTTATCTCGAATAAAAATGTGCTGGCCGTGTATCACCACGTCTGTCTGTCGGAGTTCGCCTCTGGTCGGTCTCGGGTCGGCGTACCACCGAACGCTTTTCATCGCCGCCGCCGAACCACGGCCCGATGACACTCGACGAGCATGCCGAGGAACTCGCCTCCGACCTCGGTGTCGACAAAGAGGAGGTCAAAGAGGATCTGGCGAATCTCGTGAACTACTCCGTCCCGATGGACGAGGCAAAGCAGAGCCTCAGACGCAAGTACGGGGACGGCGGCGAGGGCGGGACGACGCCATCGAGCAAAGACATCGCCGAGATCTCGGCGAGCGATTCGAACGTCACCGTCACGGCCCGAGTGCTGACGGTCGGCCAGCGGTCGATCCAGTACCAGGGCGACGAACAGGTGATCTTCGAGGGCGAACTCGCCGACGAGACCGGGACGATCTCGTACACGGCCTGGGAGGACTTCGGACTGGCTGCCGGCGACACGATCACCGCGGGCAACGCGGGTGTCCGCGAGTGGGACGGGCGACCCGAGCTGAACCTCGGCGAGAGCACGAGCATCGAGCGATCCGACGACCCGCTGGACGTTCCCTACGAGATCGGCGGTGACGCCGAACTCGCAACGCTCGCGCCGGGCGACCGCGGGATCAACGTCGAGGTGCAGGTCCTGGAGGTCGAGGAGAAGACGATCGACGGCCGCAACGGCGAGACCGACATCCTCAGCGGCGTCTTCGGTGACGAGAGCACCCGGCTCCCGTTTACCGACTGGGACCCACACGCCGAGATCGAAGCCGGCGCGTCGATCCGCATCGAAGACGTGTTCGTCCGGGAGTTCCGGGGTGCCCCGTCGATCAACGTCTCGGAGTTCTCGGCGGTGACGCCGCTGGACCGCACGGTCTCGGCGACCGAGAACGCACAGCGGATGCCGATTCGCGAGGCCGTCGACTCCGGGGGACTCTTCGACGTCGAGCTGACCGGCAACATCATCGAAGTCCGGGACGGCTCGGGCCTGATCGAGCGGTGTCCGGAGTGTGGCCGCGTCGTCCAGAACGGGCAGTGCCGGAGCCACGGGACGGTCGACGCCGTCGACGATCTGCGGACGAAGGCGATCCTCGACGACGGCAGCGGCACCGTGACGGTCGTGCTCGACGACGAACTGACCGCCGACGTGTACGGCGGTGACCTCGCGGACGCGACCGAGCACGCTCGCGACGCGATGGACAAGGAGGTCGTCGCCGAGCGGATCGCCGACCGCATCGTCGGCCTGGAGTACGTCGTCCGCGGCTCGCTGTCGGTCGACGAGTACGGTGCGAACCTCGACGCGACCAGCTTCGAGGCGAGCGACGACGACCCGGCAGAACGTGCTCGGACGCTGCTCGCGGAGGTCGAGCCATGAGCACCGACGAGGATCAGGGCGGCGCGGGCCGGCGCGAGGTCGCCTATCGCCTCTTTGCCGCCGAGTTCGACGACGCGGACTTCTCGTACTCCGAGAGCGACGAGGAGCGTGCGCCGAACTACGTCGTCACGCCGACGGGCGCACGCGTGAACAGAGTGTTTCTGGTGGGCGTGCTGACGGAGGTCGAGACGGTCAGCGAGGACTACCTCCGGGCCCGCGTCGTCGACCCCTCGGGTCCCTTCGTCGTCTACGCCGGCCAGTACCAGCCCGAGGCGCTTGCCTTCCTGGAGAGTGCCGATCCGCCGACGTTCGTGGCGGTCACGGGCAAGGCTCGGACCTACCAGCCCGACGACAGCGATCAGGTGTACACCTCCGTCCGGCCCGAGTCGATCAGCGAGGTCGACGCGGCGACGCGGGACCGCTGGGTCGTCCAGACGGCAGAGCAGACGATCGACCGCGTGGCACGCGCCGCGGAGGGCAAACACGCTGGCCTGACCGGCGAGGACCTGCGGGCGGCGCTCGTCGACCACGGCGTCGACGAGGGAGTGGCCGCTGGCATTCCGATCGCACTGGAACGCTACGGAACGACCGGCGACTACCTCGCGGCAGTGCGGGACCTCGCGACCGACGCCGCCCGCGTCGTCGCCGGCCAGCGAGACGAGGTCGAGCCACTGACCGTCCGACCGGGACAGGGCAGCGACGACCAACTCGCGGGGCTCGTCGAGCGACCGATCGAGGTGTCGACCGACGACGAAGCGGCCGGAACGGTCGCCGAGGAATCGGTCGAAACAGACCGACCGGACGAGACGGCCGACGACCAGCGTGCGGGAACCGCGGAAGCGACGACGGGCCAGCAGTCGAGCGGTTCGGACGCCCCCTCGATCGACGACGAGTCCGCGGACGAGACGACCGAGAGCGTCGACGACGTGGCCGAGGAAGAACCGTCCGGAGCCGGCTCGCCGGACGAGACGGCAGAAGCGTCGCCGGACGAGATCGACACGACGACGGGCGACGAGCCCACCGACGAGTCAGCGTCAGACCTCGGGACGGCCGCCGATTCGTCTGCGACGGCGGAGGCGGACTCGGTGGACGACGATCTCGGGGAGTTCGACCCCGAGTTCGAACTCGACGAGAGCGAACGCGAGGAGATCGAGTCCGAGTACGGCACGGAGTTCCAGAGCGGGACCGAGGTCGACGAGCCCGGCGCGGCCGACATCGACACGCCCGATCCGGAGGCGGTCGACGCCGAGAGCGCCACGGCAGCAGACGCGGAGCCGTCGTCCGCCGCCGATCCGAGCGAGGGCGAAGTCGGGGCCGCCCGAAGCGCCGACTCGCCAGACGGGGGCGAGGACGACGCGGCCGACGTGGACCTCGAAGACGCGGTGATGGACGTGATGGACGATCTGGACGACGGGGACGGCGCAGCCCGGACGGCGATCGTCGACGCCGTCGTCGACCGGACCGGCGGCGATCCCAACGCCGTCGAGGACGCCATCCAGGACGCGCTGATGGGCGGGCGCTGCTACGAGCCCGACGACGGCCTGTTGAAACCGATCTGATGGGCGTCGAACCGGTTCCAGACAGCCCCGCAGCGGTCGCGACCACCGGCGAGGAGCGCTGTCTCGTCGTCGCGGACTACCACGCCGGTATCGAGCGAGGGTTGCGACGCGAGGGCGTCGAACTGGCGAGCGACGCCGACGTGCGGCGGGCCCGACTCCTCGATCTGCTCGCCGAAACCGCTCCCGATCGACTGGTCGTCCTCGGCGATCTCGCTCATTCGATCGGCGACCCGGCAGGGGCCGAACGCGAGGAGGTGACGGCGCTCCTCGACGCGGTCGAGGTCCCGGTGACCGTCGTTCGCGGGAACCACGACGGCGGGATCGACGAGCTGTGTGCGGACGCGGCGACGCCGGTGACGGTCACACCCAGCGACGGCGTCAGGATCGGTTCGGTCGGATTCGCACACGGCCACACCTGGCCCAGTCGGGCAGTGCTCGGGGCCGACGTGATCTGTGTCGGCCACGAACACCCGGTCGTCCGTCTCGAAGACGAGGTCGGCGGCCGGCGGGTCGAGCGCGCGTGGCTCCGCGGGCGTGTCGACCCCGCGCCGTTCGAGAGCCAGTCCGACGGCGCACTGGGTATCGACGCCGACCTCGTCGTGTGCCCGGCGTTCAACGACCGCTCCGGGGGCACGTGGGTCAACGTCGCTGGTCAGGAGTTTCTCTCTCCGTTCCTCCCGGCGGGACTGGCCGACGGAGAGGCCTACCTCCTCGACGGAACGCGTCTCGGTCGGTACCGATCGATTTGAGGGCCGTAGTCGGACCATACCGGTCGGTAGTGGGCGTATAACAACGGGGGTAGCGCCGGGCTGTCAACCATGAGCGCGGTATCGTCTGACCACACGCTGGGGCGCTGTCCGGACTGCGAGACCGAGATCCCGCTCGGGTTGGTCATCATCGAGTACGAGACCGACGCCGGGCGAGAGTCCTACGCCGAGTGTCCGGGTTGTCGAGAAGTGGTCCACCCGATCTAGAGCCACGTCGCGATCGTCGTGAGGACGAACAGCGACGCACCGACCACGACGACCCACAGCAGCGGCCCGCTCTCGGTCGGCGCGCCGGACTCCTCGGGGTTCGAGAACCCCGCCAGAGCGGTGAGCAGGACCAGCGCGCCGACGCCACCGGTGATCCAGTCGATCGTCGTGAGACCGGTGGACGCGGCGAGTGCGGTGTCGACGACCGAGACGACGCCGAACGCCGTCAACGAGACGAGATAGAGGACGCGAGCGTTCATACCGTAGTTCGTGCGAGCGCGAACAAATGGCTGGCGTCCCACAGCGCGAGCGGTCGGAAGCGATTACTGTGTCCCCGACGGCTTTGAGATAGGTAGCCGCCGTATAAATTTCTGGAAGAATTCCGCATATATTCACCCATCCGTTCACCAGTATCTCACCGTTGATAATGTCTGGGGAACACCTTTATGGGAAAAATGGATTCTTTTGGACCATGCGTACTAGACGTAACGTACTTAAAACGGCCGTCGGTACCGCGGCGGTTGGGCTCTCTTCGGGTTGCTTGGGTACTCTCAGCGGCAGTGACCAGACTGTCTCGTTCGGGGCCGTGTATCCTCTCAGTGGACCCCTCGAACAGGTGGGGACACACGGCAAGCGGGCGACCGAGCAGGCAGTGCGAGACATCAACGCGGCAGGTGGCATCAACGGACAACGGGTCGAACTGACGGCGATCGACAGCGAGGCGACCGTCGAGACCGCGGTCGAGGGATACCGCGAGTTCGCCGAGAGCGGCGGTATCGGATTCGTCGGCGGACTCGTCAGTGACGTGTCGATCGCGCTCTCACAGGAAGTCGCCGACGACGAGATCATGGAGGTCAGTCCGGCCAGTACGGCACCGCAACTGACGACGGCCGGGCGGGTCGACGACCGGAAGTTCTTCGGGCGGACCGTTCCCAGCGACGGGCTTCAGGCGGCGGCGATGGCGAAAGTCGTGGACGACTCGCTGTACATCGGTGCCGACTCCGTCGCGCTGTTGAGCATCGACAACTCGTTCGGGGCCGGGCTCGCGGAGGCACAGCGGTCGCTGCTCGACGCCGAAATCGTCGCCGACGTGCGCTACGACTCCGCGGCCGATTCGTTCGACGGGACGCTCGACACCGTCTTCGAGAACGATCCGGACGCGGTGGCGTTTACGAGCGTCTCCGGACAGGAAGGGGGCATCCTCGACGCGTACAGCCAGCGAGACGAAGACGTTCCGTGGGTGTTCTCCGCCGGTATGTTCGGCGGGGACGTGCCCTCGTACTACGACGGATTCTACAGCGCGTCGCTGTCGTCGTCGCGAGCGGACGGGTACTTCGATCTGGTTCGCCGACTGTCCGACATCGACGCGCTCGAAGCCTTCGCCGCGAACGGCTACGACGCGATGTTCCTGATGGCCGCCGCCGCACAGCAGGCCGGCGAGACGACCGGCCCAGCGATCGCGGACACGATCCGGTCGGTTTCGGGCGGCACGGGACACACGGTCTCCGTCGGTGACTTCGACAAAGTGCGCTCGTTGACGGACGCGGGACGCGAGCTGAACTATCAGGGCGCGTCGGGCGGCGTCGACCTGACCGAGAATCTCGAACCGCTGAGTTCCTATCTCATCCAGCGGATCGACGGCGGCGTCGCCGAGTCCCTGGAGTTGCTCCAGCGTGGCTTCTTCGAATCGGAGGGGGAACGATGAGCCTGGGCACCAAACGGTTCCTCGCTGCGGTCGAGCGATCGCTTCCCGACGTTGTCAGGCGACGCTACGCCGCGAAGTTCGGCGTGTTGCTGTTGGGTGTCGTCCTCGTCCTCGCGGCCGGGGGCGGACTCGTCATCCTCGAAACCGAGTCGCTCGTCGAGTCCCAGACCGAAGAGCAAATCGTCGGCGTCGCGGAGTCACAGGCGTCGTCGACCTCGGAGTGGGCGTCAACTAAACAGTCGACAACGTCGTTCCTCGCAGATTCGCTGGCGGACCGAGCCGACGAAACCGCCGCCGACAACCAGCGCTGGCTCGAACAGAAGCTCATCGGACTGCCAGGCGACGTTCGAGCGCTTCACTACGTCGATACTGCTGACGGATCCGTCGTCGCGAGTACCGACGACGACCTCCAGGGCACGTCGCTCGCCGCAGTCGAGGCACCCTGGACAGACAGTAGCGGCGCAGTCGTCACCTCGGGTCCGACCTCGACCTCCCAGCCCTACGAGAGCGGGAGCGATTCGGTCATCGCGTTCGTCCAGCAGATCCCCGGAGACGACGGGGTCGTGGTACTCACCGCGTCGCTCGAAGCGCGATCCCACGAGTTCACGTCGCCGTTCGCGACCGGCGACGTGAAGGTCGTCAGCCAGGACGGTCGAATCATTCTGGACAACCGGAAAGGCTCGCTCCTCGAACAGTACGAGGCGGCCGACGGCTCGACCGAGACGGCCGTCGAGGCGGCCCTCGGCGGCGAGACCGGATACAGACAGGTCTCGGCCCGGACCGGCATGGACGAGGGACAGTACGTCATGGCGTACACGCCGATCACCGGCACGGAGTGGGCGTTGCTCTACCACGTCCCGACCGACCGCGCGTTCGCGCTCCAGTCGGCGGTCTCCGAGAACATCGGCCTCCTCCTGGCGCTTGCGGTCGGCGCGCTGTTCGTCGTCGGAGCGACGATCGGCCGGGGAACTGCCCGTTCGCTCGCCCACGTAGCCGAGAGCGCGGAGGACATCGCTGCGGGTGAGATCAACAGTACGATCCCCGAGACCGACCGCATCGACGAGATGGGGCAGCTGTACGACGCCTTCGCCGCGATGCAGGCGTACCTGACGACCGCCGCCGACCAGGCGGACGCGATCTCCGAGAAGCGGTTCGACGACCCCGCGCTCGACGAGGAGATCCCCGGCGAGTTCGGTGCGGCACTGGAGAAGATGAGCGTCGACATCCAGGAACTGATCGCCAACATCGAGGAGGCCAAAGACGAGGCGGAGTCCGCACAGGCAGAGGCCGAGTCGATGGCGACCGCCCTCGAAGCGAAGGCGGAACAGTTCAGCGACGTGATGGACAGTGCCGCGGCCGGCGACCTCACTCAGCGGATGGACACCGACAGCGACTACGACGCGATGGTCGACATCGCAGAGAGCTTCAACGAGATGGTCTCGGAGCTCGAACGGACCGTCGTCCGCATCGAGGAGTTCGCCGGGACCGTCGACTCCTCGACGGAGTCGATCTCCGCGAGCGCACAGGAGGTCAAGTCCGCGAGCGAACAGGTCAGTCGATCCGTCCAGCAGATCGCGGAGGGCGCAGACCGGCAGAACGAGCACATCCAGCAGGTCAGCGGCGAGATGACGGACCTCTCGGCGACCGTCGAAGAGATCACGTCCTCGACCGACGAGGTCGCCTCGAAGTCCCAGCGCGCCGCCGAAACCGGTTCTGAGGGGCGCGAATACGGGCAGCTGGCCGCAGACGAGATCGAAGCGATCGACGAGACGGCGACAGAGGCCGTCGAGCAAGTCGAGTCTCTCGCCTCGGAGATGGAGCGGATCGGCGAGGTCGTCACGCTGATCGACGACATCGCCGACCAGACGAACATGCTGGCGCTGAACGCCTCTATCGAAGCCAACAGAGCCGGCGAGGCCGGCGAAGGGTTCGCCGTCGTGGCCCGCGAGATCAAGGCGCTGGCGGAGGAGACCCAGGACGCGACCAACGACATCGCGTCGCTGATCGAGAACATCCAGTCCCGGACGGACAACACCGTCGACGACATCCGCGAGATGGGCGACCGCGTCGACAACGGCAAGGAGACCGTCGAAAACGCCACGGAAGCCCTCTCGGAGATCGTCACGCAGGTCGAGGACGCCAACTCCGGGATTCAGGCGATCAGTGACGCGACCGACGAACAGGCGGCCTCCATGGAGGAGGTCGTCTCGATGGCCGAGGAGGTCGGCTCGATCAGCGAAGAGACGTCCTCGCAGTCGGAGAACGTCGCCGCGTCGGCCGAGGAACAGGCCGCGTCGATCTCCGAAGTCACGAGCAGCATCCAGTCGCTGTCGAGCCAGGCGAGTGACCTGAAGGAACTGGTCAACCAGTTCGACACCGACGCCCGAAACACCACCGGCGAAGTGTCGGCCGCGTCGGACGACTGATACTGCCGGCTGTAACTGTTTCAAGAGATTCGCGATACGGGGTCGCGACATTCTTCACAGACGTACAGCCGGCAGTATGAGCGGTCCCCGTCCGACTCGGGGCCGTTGCGGACCGGCGCTGTCCGCATCTTTAACCTCGTCCAGCCGTTAGCAGTGGCGATGAGTGAGACGGGCGCTGACGCGTTCACTGCACTCGGCGGGTCGGTCCGATCGGCGCTGTCCGAGCGGGGTTTTACGACGCCGACGGAGCCCCAGCGAAAGGCGATTCCGCCGCTGGCGGCGGGAGACGACGCGCTCGTCGTCGCGCCGACGGGGACCGGGAAGACGGAGACGGCCATGCTCCCGGTCTTCGACGCGCTGGCCGACGAGGACCGCTTTGGCATCGGGGCGCTGTACGTCACGCCCCTCCGGGCGCTGAACCGCGACATGCGCGAGCGGCTCGACTGGTGGGGCGACGCGCTCGACCTCGAGATCGACGTGCGCCACGGCGACACGACCGACTACCAGCGCCAGCAGCAGGCCGACGATCCGCCGGACGTGCTCGTGACGACGCCGGAGACGCTCCAGGCGATGTTGACCGGCTCGAAGCTCCGGACGGCGCTGGAAGACGTGGCCCACGTCGTCGTCGACGAGGTCCACGAACTCGCGGCCGCCAAGCGCGGCGCACAGCTGACCGTCGGGCTGGAACGGCTGCGCGAGGTGTCGGGCCCCGTCCAGCGGATCGGGCTCTCGGCGACCGTCGGTGATCCGGAGGCAGTCGGGCGCTTTCTCACCGGCGACCGCGGCTGTCGGATCGTCGAGGTCGACGTGGGGAGCCGTCTGGACGTGTCCGTCGTCCGGCCGACGGTCACCGACGCCGACGAGCGCCTGGCCAGCGAACTCGTCACCGATCCCGAAGTCGCCAGCCACGTCCGCCGGATCGACGAACTGATCGCGGCCCACGACTCCGTCCTGGTGTTCGTCAACACGCGCCAGACGGCGGAGGCACTGGGCTCGCGGTTCAAAGAACTCGGCACGAATCTCGGGGTCCACCACGGATCGCTGGCCAAGGAGACGCGAATCGACGTGGAAGACCGCTTCAAGGAGGGCGATCTCGACGCGCTGCTCTGTACCTCGTCGATGGAGCTCGGGATCGACGTGGGCCACGTCGACCACGTCGTCCAGTACGGGAGCCCGCGCCAGGTCGCTCGGCTCCTCCAGCGCGTCGGCCGCGCAGGGCACCGACGAGACCTGCTGTCTTCGGGGACCGTCGTCACCACCCATCCAGACGACACGCTGGAGGCGCTGGCGATCACGCGACAGGCTCTCGACGGCGAGGTCGAGCCCGCCGAGATCCACGACGGCAGCCTCGACACCGTGGCCAATCAGGTCCCCGGCATCGTCATGGACGTCGGCGAGATCCGCGCGATGGAGGCCTACGAGATCGTCACGCGGGCGTATCCCTTCCGAGACCTGACGACCGAGGAGTTTCGGGAGGTGGTCCGCGAACTCGCCGAGAACCGCGTGCTCTGGGTCGACGAAGAGAACGACCGACTGGAGAAGCGACGGGGGACCTGGCAGTACTTCTATCAGAACCTCTCGATGATCCCCGACGAGGCGACCTACGACGTGGAGGACGTGGCCTCGGGCGACCAGATCGGCACGCTCGACGAGCAGTTCGTCGTCAACTTCGCGAACCCCGGCGAGGTGTTCATCCAGCGCGGGGAGATGTGGCGGATCACGAACGTCGACGAGGACGAGGAAGTCGTCACGGTCTCGCCCATCGAAGACCCGGCCGGGGAGGTGCCGTCGTGGGTCGGCCAGGAGATCCCGGTCCCACAGGCGGTCGCCCGCGAGGTCGGCGAGCTGCGACGTGTCGCCGGCAGACAGCTCCAGGAGGGGGCAGCGGCCGACGCCGTGGCCCGCGATCTCACGCGGCGCTACGAGGGCGACCCGGCCACCGTCGAGAGCGGGCTCGAACAGCTCCGAGACCACGAGGCTCCGATCCCCGACGACGAGACGATCGTCGTCGAGATGCACGGCCGCGAGGTCGTCGTCAACGCCTGTCTGGGCCACCAGGTCAACGAGACGCTCGGCCGACTGCTCTCGTCGCTGGTCGGTCAGCGGGCCGGCGCGACCGTCGCGATGGAGGTCGATCCCTACCGGATCGAACTCGAACTGCCAAGCGGCGTCAGCGGCGGCGACGTGATCGACGTGCTGGAGACGACCGATCCCGAGCACGTCCGCCACATCATCGAGCTGAGCCTGAAAAACGCCGACGCGCTGAAGTTCAAGCTCGCCCAGGTCGCGGCGAAGTTCGGCACGCTCAAGCGCTGGCGGGGCTCTGGCTCGGGCCGGTTCGGGCGCGATCGACTGCTGGCCGCCCTCGAAGACACGCCGATCTACGACGAGGCCGTCCGCGAGGTGTTCCACGAGGACCTGGCCGTGGAAGCGACCCAGACCGTCCTGTCGGCGATTCAGTCCGGCTCGATCGCCGTCGAGACCGTCGGCGACCGCACGCCGATCGGCCTCGGCGGCCGTTCGTCCGGCCGGGAGCTGCTCTCGCCGGAACACGCCGACGCCAGCGTCATCCAGACCGTCAGGGAGCGCATCCAGAACGACCGGGTGCTGCTGTTCTGTCTCCACTGTCGAGACTGGCGGCGCAAACAGCAGGTCGGTCGCGTCCGCGACCAGCCCGACTGTCCCGACTGTGGGTCGACGCGCATCGCCGCACTCAATCCGTGGGCCGAGGAGGTGATCTCGGCGGTGCGAGCCGAGGACAAAGACGAGGACCAGGAGAAGATGACCGAACGGGCCTACCGGTCGGCGTCGCTGGTCCAGAGCCACGGCAAACAGGCGGTGATCGCGCTGGCCGCGCGCGGCGTCGGCCCCCACAACGCCGCTCGCATCATCAACAAACTCCGCGAGGACGAAGACGAGTTCTACCGGGACATCCTCCAGCAGGAACGCGAGTACGCCCGCACCCAATCGTTCTGGTGAGGTCACTTGCACACACGTGACTGGAGATTGGGTAGATTTTTGTTCGTCAGTTGATCACGTTGGATCATGCCAGAGACCGCGATATCGGACTCCAGAGCGCTCCTCGAACGGTCACCGGACGAGCGTGAGGCACTCGATATCGGTGACGACGAAGTCCTCGACGCTCTGTTCTCGGTGATCGAGCGCGGGGATCAGGAGGAGAAAGTACTCTCTGACTGTACGCTACCGGCACTGAACCTCGATTTCAGAACAGTCGAGAGCGACAACAACCATCCGGTCGTCTTCAGGAACTGTACGTTCGAGGGGGCGGTCAGTGCTGTCGACGCCGACGTGACCGTGCCGATCAGCTTCGAAAACTGTGACATCGGTGGTCTCGAACTCCCCGGAGCCCGCTTCGAGTTCGACCTGGAACTGTCCGACTCGACCGTGAGCGGTGACGTAGACGCCTTCGAGGCGCGGTTCGACGACCAGTTCGACGTGACGGGATCGACGTTTACTGGCCCCGTTACACTGCAGGAAGCACACTTCGGCAACGACGCGGACTTCGAACGGGCCAGCTTCGAGGAGTCGGTCTCGTTCGAAACCGCCTCGTTCAGTGGTGCGTCGAACGAACTCGGAGACAACGCCAGCTTCGAGGAGGCGACCTTCGAGGGGGAGGTCGACTTCCGCCAGGCGGCGTTTACGTACGCGGACTTCGCAGACGTGTCCGTCGCCGGTCGTGTCGGATTCGAAGAGACGACGTTTACCGGCGACGTGGCGTTTACCCGTGCGACCTTCCAGAGCGAAGCGGACTTCGACGAGGTCGACTTCGGTGGCGATGTCGACTTCGAGTCGGTCACTTTCGAGGGCACTGCGGTGTTTCGCGGAGCGGAATTCGAGGGCGGTGCCCGTTCACTCGAAGAAGACGCCACGTTCTCGCAAGCGGTGTTCGACGACGAACTGAACGCCCGTGATGCGCACTTTCGGGACGGTCTGTTCGACGGTATCACGGTGAACGGCCCTGCGACGTTCGAGGGGATTCGCTTCGACGGTGACGCTTCCTTCGAAGCTGCGACGTTCGCCGACGAGGTCGACTTCGACGAGGCCCGGTTTGACGGCGACGTGAGCTTCGAGCAGGTGTCGTTCGACGGCGTCGCTATATTTCGCGGAGCGGAGTTTCGGGGAGCCGACAACCACCTCGAAGAGGACGCCTCTTTCGACGGAGCGACCTTCGAGGCGCGGGCGGGTTTCGAGGACGCCGTCTTCAGCTCCGGATCGTTCGTCGACACTCGTTTCGCTGCCGAGACCGACTTCCGCGGTGCGAAGTTCGATCGCGCCGTCTTTCACGTCGTTCCGATTACGAACGAAAGCTACGTGGACTTCACCCGCGCGATCATCAAGGACGGAGAGATCCGTCAGCCAGAGGGGGGCTGGGTTCGTTACGATCTGACGAACGCGAGTGTCGGGTCCGTGTCGCTGAGTGCGACCACCGAGAGCGACCACCGGCAGCTCCTCGACTACTTCCGTTTCTGCAACACGGAGTTCAACGAGTTCGACGGCTACGACTTCGACTTCTCGGCACACACGGACTACCTGGATCGAAACGACTGGTCGCTCCACGAGTTCGACGAGAACTTCGCCGACGTGACGTTCGCGCTGCCGATGACTCCCGAGAACGTCGAGCGCACCTATCTCAAAGCCAAGACGGCAGCCTCCAGTGCTGGCCAGATGAAGGCTGCCGGCGAGTTCCGGGTCAGACGCCAGCAGTTCGCCCGGAAGAAGTACGTCGGCATCGCCAGAGACGGGACGACCGACCTCGTGACGCGGGCGAAAAACGCCAGTCGCGCCGTGGAGAACGCGTTCCTCGGCATCACCTGCGGTCACGGCATGCGACTGGGGCGGATCGTCGCCGTCTTCGCGCTCTTTCCGCTGTTCCCAGCGGTGCTGTACGCCTTCGGCGGGTCAGCGTTCGCGACGACGATTCCGCCGCTCTCCGGTGCTCCCGGTCTGTTCTCTCCCGAGGGACTGTCGATCCTCTATCGAAATATTCACTTCAGTTATATCACGTTTCTCACCATCGGCTACGGTTACATCGGCCCGGAGGGCGCGGCCGCGAGAGCGATGGCCGGGATGGAAGTGTACGTCAACGTCATCCTCTCGGGGCTGGTGTTGTACTGCCTGATCAAACGCTCGGAGATATAGGCCACGGGAGCGCGGTACGGCAAAAGACCTTTTCGAGTCCTCGCCGAACGCCCGACCATGACCGAACGAGTGAGCGGAGAGGACGTAATCGTCGAACACGCGACCGAAGATGTCGTCGTCGAGTCGGCCGAAGACGTACACGTAGACGCCGGTCGCGTCGAGGGGAAACTGGTCATCGAGTCGGCGCAGGACGTGATCGTCGAGCACGGCGGTGAGGTCCACGTCGAACAGTCCGAAGACGTGACTCTCGATTCCGGAACGGTAGAGGGCGACGTGACCGTCGACAACGCACAGGACGTACACGAGGACGACAGTCTCCTCTGAAGATGGCCGAAAACTCCGAGCTACGGGTCGTCGGGACGCGCAAATCCCGGTCACTGGGGGAGGTTAGTGGCACGATCTCCGTCGAGAGCGAGCGCGGATCGGTCGAGTTCACCGCGACCGACGACGTCGTCCTGACTGTCGGTGGCGAACGGAACTCGGTCACGGCACGCGGGAGCGGTAGCACGGTGCGTCTCAGTATCGACGGTGACCGAAACAGTGTCTCGATCGCCCGCTCGCTCGACCTGGAGATCCAGGGCGACGAAGGCGTGGCGAACTCGATCGATCGTCACGGCGAGGCACAGAGCGGCCCCGACCTCGTACGAACCGACCGAGCGGAGGCGTACGCAGACCTCGGGTTGTTCGACTATACGGTGCTGTCCTACCAGACCAACGCCACCGAGCGAGAGTTCTGTCACAACTGCGGCCGCGACGCCGAGACGATCGTCAGACGACACGAAGAGACGGTACTCTCCGTGTTCGGGTTCTCCATCACGCTCGGCGAACGAACGGGGTCGGACGAGTGTCCGGAGTGTACACCCCACGTCCCCGACGAAGACGTGGAACTCACCGAAGCGGAGCGACGCGAGATCTTCCGTTAATCATCCCGTTTCCGGCCGCCTCCCGAGTCGCTCGAACAGGGTTTCGGTAAAGACGGCACAGTCGTGTTCCGGGTACGTGTGCCACGTCTCGTAGCCACCGTCGACCGCGTCGACGGCGGTTACTGCGCGGTCAGAGAAGTCGTATCGCAGATCGAACGATCGCGTCGTCGGGAACCGTTCGATCGAGTCGACACGGATCTCCGTCGTACACGCGACCTGTTCGGTGTCGTACGCGACGGTCGCCGAGTCTCGTCGGCGGAGGTCGATCGCTCGACTACCAGTGACGGTTCGCTCGTCGCAGGACGCGATCTCTGCGAACCCGAGCGACTGGGCACGAACACAGTGAGAGCTACCGATGACGGCAGCGGCGAAATCGACGCCGTCGACGGTCACCGTCGTCTCGTCGTAGACGTTCAGTCGGTCCGGATCCGCGAGTTCGTATCCAAAGTGAAGCAGTTCGTGGTTCATACTTAGCCGATGACGATGTCGTAGTTGGGATCGAAGATGCTGTTCGGTTCGACACCCCGATAGCGATCGATCGCGCGCCACTCCCGGCGTTCGTAGGCAGACTGTACCCGTTCCGTTCGAGCGTTCCGTGCTGTGTCGAGCGTTAGCTCTTCGTTCGGGCTCGGAGAGAGCAAGTAGAAGCGTTCTCCACGCTCTAACTGTCCGTCCCGATCGAAGTCGTCGTAGGTGCTGTAGTCGGCGTAGCCACGAAAGCCGGCCTCGCGGACAGTGTTGGCGTAGGCCATGTGGTGGTTCGTAAACCTGTGACGAGAGTACACCCACGTCGCCACCATCCCGTCGTCGGTCACGTGCTGTCGTAACTGGGTGTAAAATTCGGTCGAGTACAGCGGCAGTGCGTCGTCGGAACGCGCACCCGGCAGATCGAGCAAGATCAGATCGTACTGTCGATCGGTCGAACGGAGGTACGTTCGAGCGTCTGCGACGTGTGTCGTCAGTCGGTCGTACTCGTAGGCGTCGTCGTGGTACTGCTCGAAGAACGGGTGGTCTCTCGTGTAGTTCATGAACTCCCCGTCGATGTCGACGTGGTCGACGGTGACACCGTACTCTCGGAGGTGATCGACGGCGATCCAGTCACCGCCACCGATCAACAGGACGCGCGTCTCGGACCCGTTCTCGAACTGCGACATCGGCACGTCGACCAGCCCCTCGTGGTAGGGCTCGACCCACCGGTCACAGAGCTGGACAGCCATGTCGAGCCGCAAACACGTATCCGTGCCGGGCAGGTCAGTGAGTTGCCGCTCGTACAGAACGGCGTCCTGATACCTGGTGGTGTGGCGTTCGGTCACGTCGATCGACGCCGTGCCGGGCGGATATTCGCTTTCGATCGCCCCTTCGACGTAGAGGTCTGTCAGCGAGTCCTCGACCTGTCGTTCGTTCGCCAGAATTCCGGCGTACGTACCGGTAAGGAGGAGACCGACCAGCAGCAGTGCCTTGCTGCTCTCGGTGAAACGTACTGCAAACGACAGTGCTGCGACGGCGTTGAGCAGCCCCAGAACGACGATTGCGGTGATCAGGCCCATCGACGGGTAGAGGAAGAGCGCGTAGACCACTGTCCCGACGAGGCTTCCGAAGTAGTCCACGCCCAGCACCTCGCTGAACGCGGACCGCTCGCTGGTCACCATCGAGGACAGGAACGGAATCTCCAGTCCGGAAAGCACGCCGACTGCGATAATCGGCAGGTGAGAGGCGGCGAGAACAGCGGTGTCTTTCGCCGGGAACCGCACGTCTGGAACGCTGTTGAGCAGGATCATCACCAGTAGCCCCAGCGGTCCGACGACGGCAAGCAGTACCTCGATCCTGAAGAAGTTCGTCTCCGCTTCGCCGACGTAGTTGTACAGGAAGGCACCGATCCCCAGCGAGAACAGGTACAGACCGATCGTGATCGAGTAGCGTAGGACTGTGCCGCCAAAGAGGACCCGCAGCATCTCCGAGTAGATCAGTTCGTAGACGATGCTACAGAAGGCAACGACCAGCGTCAGGCCGAGCAGGAGCGCTCGATCGGACCGCAGTGACGAACGGAAGTGTGAGAGCACGCGTTACAGGCGCGGTGACACTTTCCACGGGTTCTCGATCTGGTAGCCTGCCCCCTCCTCGGTGACCTCGAAGTCGATCGCTTCCCAGCCGAAGTCGTGTGTCCCTCGTTCGGCTTCGAGTTTGGACCCGACACGGAACCATCCGGGACGAACGTTCCCGTAGGTCAGGGTCTGCTTGCTGGGATCGGACCAGGTTTCGTCCCAGTCGACGGGACCTGGGCCCGGCGGATCGTCGGAGTACCGATCGTCGGACCCAAGATACGCGAGCCCCACTCGCTGGTGTGCGGCCTGGTACTGCTCGATCTCGTCACGGTGGTCGTCGCGCCACTCGTCGTCGTCGTCGTCTCCGTGGTAGATCGCTCGACCGTGATGACCGTGCGGTGCCGTCGCGTAGCCGCCAGTACCGCGTCCCGTCGCACCGCCACCCCGTCCGCCGCCTTTCTGTCCTCGTGCCGTCCCGACGACAGAGAGTCCACTGGCTGCGATGTCGAGACTCGCTTCCACGTCCGCTCGGGACTCGACGACTGGCTCCTCGATTAGCGGGACCTCTAACGTCCCGGAACTGACTCGCAGCTCGTCGAAGACATCTGATTCTCTGGGAGGGGTCGACGTGGAGCCGCTACAGCCCGCGAGGGAACCAACTCCGGCGAGGCCAAAGACACTCGCGCGGACGAACGATCGTCGGCGCATATTTCACCCACTATCTGTTTGGGACAATGAAAGTTGCGAAAGGCAAGTACCGCGCCCAAAGCGGCGTGACGGCCGGCGGGCGGTGTGACCTGCTCGGCAGAAACGACTAAACCCGGCCCCCGACAGGGGACACACATGCGACTGGAGGAATACTGGGGAATCGGGCCGAAGACGAGCGCGCTGCTCTCGTCGGAACTGGGGGTCGACCGCGCGGTTGCGGCCATCGAATCGGCCGACACTCGCGAACTGACGAAGGCGGGTCTCTCTCGGGGCCGAGCGACGCGGATCCTCAGGCGGGCGACGGGGGCCGAGGCGATGGATCTGCTGGCGACCCGCGACACCCGCGACGTGTACAAGGCGCTGCTGGACCTCGCCGAAGAGCACGCGGTCACGGAACACGCGGCCGACCGCATCCGAGTGCTGACGCCGCTGCCGGACCGGGCGGCGATGGAAGAGCGGCTCTCGTCCGTCCTCGACGCGCGCGACGCCTGGGCCAGCACCGACGAGGCGACGCGAGACGACGTGCTGGCGGCGTTCGACCGCTACGACAGCGTCGCCGGGGGCGAGCTGTCTGCCGTCCGCACGGCGCTTGCGCTACAGGAGACCGGCGTCGACGACGGGGTGTTCGAGCCGATCGCGACACTTGACGGGGACCGACTCGGCGACGCGGCACGTGCGCTGGCCGGACTGCAAGGCGAGGGCGACCGTGTCGGCGACGGGGCGGACGACCAACTCGACGGACTGCGCGAGCGGCTCGGACAGGTGGAGGATCTCGCTGTGACCTCCGCGGCGGTCGTCGAGGAACTCCAGTCCGAGGCCCGCCGACCCGACGAGTTTCGGGACGCGCTGGCTCGCTACCTGACCAGCGAGACCGGCGTCGACGCCGCTCGCGTTCGCGACGCCGTCCCGCGGGAGGCCGCCGACGCACAGGACTTCGTCGAGAGCGCGCTCCGGTCGCTCGCTGGCGATCTCCGCAGCGCGGTAGACGAACGCGAAGCGACCGTCGCCGCGACCCTGGAGGAGGACCTCGCGGCCGCCCGCGAGACCGTCGACGCGGCCGTCGAGGCCGTCGACGCTGCCGCGCTGTACGTCTCGCTGGCACGCTTCGCGCTGGCGTACGAGCTCGGACGTCCGACGTTCGTCGCGGACCGGGAGACCATCGCCGTCCGTGGCGCGCGCAACCTCGCACTGCAGGACGCCGGGGACGACGTACAGCCGGTGACCTACGCCGTCGGAGACCACGACCTCCCCGCCGGCCGCGAGCCGCCCACGGGTGACCGGGTCGCCGTCCTGACCGGCGCGAACTCCGGTGGGAAGACGACGCTGCTGGAGACACTGTGTCAGGTGCAGCTGCTGGCCCAGATGGGGCTGCCCGTGCCGGCCGAGGACGCCGAAGTGGGGCTCGTCGACGCGATCGTCTTCCACCGCCGTCACGCGTCGTTCAACGCGGGCGTCCTGGAGTCGACGCTCCGATCCGTGGTTCCGCCGCTGACCGACGCCGGGCGGACGCTGATGCTGGTCGACGAGTTCGAGGCGATCACGGAACCGGGCAGCGCCGCCAACCTCCTGCACGGGCTGGTGACCCTGACCGTCGAGCGCGACGCGCTCGGCGTGTTCGTCACGCACCTCGCGGACGATCTTGAGCCGCTCCCCGAGGCCGCACGGACCGACGGGATCTTCGCCGAGGGGCTGTCGCCGGACCTCGATCTCGAAGTCGACTACCAGCCGCGTTTCGAGACGGTCGGCAAGTCGACGCCGGAGTTCATCGTCTCTCGACTGGTCGCAAACGCCGCCGATCCGGTCGAACGCACGGGCTTCGAGACGCTGGCACAGGCGGTCGGCGAGGAGGCCGTCCAGCGAACCCTCTCTGACGCCCGCTGGTCCGAGGGCGACGGCGACGACTGATACTGCCGGCTGTAAGTCTGTACAGAATTTCGCGACCCCGTGGTCGTGAATCTCTTGAAACAGTTACAGCCGGCAGTATGAGACGCTGTGCCAGCGACTCTCACCAGAGGGTTCGACGACGATCGGCACAGCGGGATATTGACAAGGCAGGGGGCACAACTGTCGGTGATGGCAATCCAAAAGCTGCTGCCGGTAACGTACGCGTGGCTCGTCGTTCAGGGACTGCTGGCGTCGCTCCTGCCGAAGCAGGCGATCGAGCTGAACTCGCGCCTGACGCTCTCTGGGTTCGAGAATCCCGGAGACCTGGAGCCCAAGGCCTGGTACGTCAGGGCGACCCGCGTCGCCGGAGTCGGCATGCTGACCGCCGGCCTCGCCGGGCTGCTGTCGGTGTCGCAGCTCGACGACGAGTCCGCCGACACGGCCGAGTCCGACGCGGGCGAGTCGCCCGATCCGATCGAGGTCGACATCGAATCCGACGACTGACGGCATCTCCTTCTCACTGAGGGGTTTCGTCTCTGCGACCGCCTTCGGCGCTCTCTGCCAGGACCAGCCCGTCGACGGCGACGACGCCGAAGCCGTCTTCGAGTTCGGTCTGGAGCGTCGACGCGCGGTCCTCGCCGTCGACCGTCGCGGTCACCTCAACGCTCGCGTCGACGCGGATGTCGGTCCAGGTCGGGTCGACACCAGTGACACGATCGATCGTCACCGCGTCGACGGCGTCGACACCGGCGAGTACCGCCGCGGCACCGGTTTCGAGGTCTCCGGACTCACCGCGCGGGACGCGCAGTGAGACGCTGGCCGTTGCATCGACCGTGGGTGTCGCTGTCAGCGACATAGCACTCCGCCGCGAGTCGAACGCGGAAGCGGCCAGAGGCCGCCTGGTACCGACCAGCGAAGCGGTGATCCATCTTCCGGCGTCGAACGCCAGCGATGCCTCTGTCTGGCACCTGCGGTCGTCGACGCCGCACTGTCGGGCACCACAGCGGTGCCACCACGACACGGCGTCGTGGATTTGAGCGTCTCACCGGGGGTCGAACCCGCCCGTCAGACCGACCGGTGGTCGACGGGAGTCCAGCACTGTGAGACGAGAGCGCGGGTCACGGACGGGACCGCCCGTCGTGACCGTAGAGAGTCCAGAACCGTGGCCCGCGCCGGTCGCCTACGCGGCGATCGATGCGGGCCGACGATCCCAGGTGTCCACGCGAGCACCCAGCGCCACCGGAATAGGGGACCGCAGCGCCCGGATCGCTGTTCCGGGATTTGCGGCGGACTCGCAGCCGGCGAGGCGTGCGAGCGTGGTGGTTGTGGGCAGATTGAGCATTTGGAACACCGTGGGTCGTCGTTCGTGGCACTTCCTACAGGAGGATATATATTAAATCTTTATCACGAATGTCACACGGTGTCACGGGTCGTGGTACTGCACCGGACGACACGGAGAGACGGTCAATACTGAGGGTATATGAATAGATAGGGCGTTCCCGGCGATTGAAAAGCCGCTGGCCGACTTATGTGTCGGAGTCACTACCCTCGATATATGGTACGAGACGCTCGACACGGAGACTGGGCGAGGACCACGAGAGCCGCGTTCGTCGTCGGGGATGGTGTTCGATGACCGACGCCGACGTGACTCGCCGACGCCTGCTACAGGGCGCGGCCGGGCTCACCGTCGCGGCCGCCGCCCGTCCCGCGGTCGCGCAGTCCGACGGGCCTGACTTCGGGGGCTGGTTCGACAACGTGGGCAACTACGACGGCGTGGTCGACGAGACTGGCAGCGACGAAGTGACGATCTCCGTCGGTGCAGACGCTAACGGCGGTGCCTTCGGATTCGATCCGGCAGCCGTCGAGGTGTCGCCGGGAACGACGGTCGTCTGGGAGTGGACCGGTAGCGGCGGCTCGCACAACGTCGTCGCGGAAGACGGTACGTTCGAGAGCGAACTCACCAAGGAGAGCGGCCACACCTTCGAGTACACGTTCGAGGAAACGGGCACCTACGAGTACGCCTGTACGCCCCATCGCTCGATGGGGATGAAGGGTGCCGTCGTGGTCAGCGAGGGCGGCGGCTCTGGGACCGAGACGGCCCAGAGCGAGGAGAGCGGCGGATCGGATCCGGACTTCGGGAGCTGGTTCGACAACGTGGGCAACTACGACGGCGTGGTCGACGAGACCGGCAGCGACGAAGTGACGGTCTCCGTCGGTGCAGACGCTAACGGCGGTGCCTTCGGATTCGATCCGGCGGCCGTCGAGGTGTCGCCGGGGACGACGGTCGTCTGGGAGTGGACCGGTAGCGGCGGCTCGCACAACGTCGTCGCGGAAGACGGTACGTTTGAAAGCGAACTCACGAAAGAGAGCGGTTTCACGTTCGAGTACACGTTCGAGGAAGCGGGCACCTACGAGTACGCCTGTACGCCCCACCGCTCGATGGGGATGAAGGGTGCCGTCGTCGTCTCGGAGGCCGGTTCCGGTGCCAGCGGCGACGGAGGCGGTGGCGAAAGCGGCGGTAACTCGGGTGGCGATCCGTTCTCACCGGGTGCCAGCGCGCTCGGCATCTCACTGCTGATCGCGTTCCTCTCCCCGCTCGGACTGGCCGCGTTCCTCCGACGACGGGGAGCGGACGAGCCGGGCTCCGGCGGTCGCCCACGCTCTGGCGACTGATCGCACGACCGGGCGGGCGCGGTCCCCGCGGCCAGCAGCCACCGTTATCTGCTTCCCGCTCGACGCTCGCGTATGAAGCAGTACGACAGACTCTACCGACTCTACGACGACTTCGATACGGCGTCGTTGCGGGCCTATCAGGAGTTCGTCGACCTCTTTCCACCGGTCGACTCGCGAGTCGCACTGGACCACTGGCAGGACGCCAGCGACGAACTGGACGAGCGAAAGCGCGAGATCCGGGAGGCGTACCCGACGACCGGCGAGCGCTACGCGGCGATCGCGGCGTACCTCGATCGCGATCAGGCCTTTACCGCGCTGGATCTGGCGACCGAGTACGGCCGGCCGATCAACGCGCTCGTACTCGACGTCGACGAGACGCTGCGCAGTGCCGGGACGACCGACAACGAGATCCCCCGAGAGACGCTCCACCTCCTCGATCTCCTCCACGAGGACGGCATTCCGATCGTCGTCTGTACCGGCCAGACCCTGGAGAACGTCAAGGGATTCCTCATCCAGGGGCTCGGCAACGCCTTCGTCCACTCGGGAGACGTGAGCATCGTCTACGAGTCGGGCAACGGCGTGTTCACGCCCCGCCACGGCAGCCAGACCAAGCGGCTGCTGTACGAATCGCTGGACGAGTCGATCACGAACGTCTTCGACACCGTGCGTTCGCGGATCCTCGCCGACGCCCCCGACGCCATCGCGCGAGGCTGTCACCTCCAGGGCAACGAGTTCAACGTCACGCTGAAGCCAAACGCCGAGAACGGCACCCGCAAGGCGGTCGAGATCATCGACGACGGCCTGCTGTACCTGCTCGATCTCCTCGGCGAGACGGTCGCGAGCGAGGTCGATGCCGACGTGGACGAGCCCGGCGACTGGGCGCGGGCGTACTACGCGTCCGATCCCGAGATCCGCGCGGTCATCGAAGACGCGGGGGAGGGACAGGAAGCCAGCCCCGACGAGATGCCGCCCGCCCTCCGGTCGCTGTTCGACCGCATCGACCTGGGATACTACGAAGGTGACGCCGCGGAGATCGTCAGCCTCGAACTCGACAAGCCGGCCGGGGTCCGGGCTGCATTCGACGTACTCGACATCGACGATCCGTTCGCGCTCGTGATGGGCGACAGCAAGAGCGACCTCCGGGTCATGGAGTGGCTCGAACGAGACGACGCCGGCATCGCCGCCGCGCCGGAACACGCCTCGCGGGACGTGCTCGATCACGTCGTCCGGACGAACGAACTCCTCTTCGACGCGGGCGACGCCGCTGCGGTGCTGGCGGTCGTCTACGGCCTGAACCGCCTCGTCACGAGCCGCGACGACGCGGACCGGTGAGCGCGGCGAAAGCCACCCGAACGCTCAGGACTGGGAGTGTGCGGCCTCGACGTGTGCCAGTGCCTCCTCGGGCGTCATCCCGCGGACGCCACAGGCACACGAGCGCAGCTCCGGATCGGTGAGCTCGTCGACTTCGACCGTCCGGGCGCGCTGGAGTCCCTCTTCCGGGTCGTAGTCGTAGTAGAGCCGGTAGTTCACCTGTGTGACGCCCTCGATGCGATGGTCGGCGTCGGGATCGGGATTCTCGATCGCGTCCTCGTGTTCGGCCCGCATCTCCGCTTGCCACTGTTCGAGCGTCGCCTCCGGATCGCGGTCGTCGGTCATACCTCGTCCTCGCCGCGACGCCTGAAAAATCACCGGCCCGTCTCCTCGCTCGCGGTCAGGGCTCGACGAGCACTTTGATCGCGTCGCGTTCGTCCATCGCCCGATAGCCCGCGGCGATCTCCTCCAGGGAGACGGTCTTGGTGAAGATCGGCGACGGATCGAGCGTCCCGCCGAGCACGTCTTCGAGCAGGTCGTCGGCGTACGCCCGTACCGGTGCAACGCCCCCTCTGAGGGCGATGTTGTCGCCGAACATGTCGAAGATCGGCACACCGGCGTCGTCGACGCCGTGGGGGACGCCGACGTAGCCGACGGTCCCGCCCGGCCGACAGACCTCGACGGCCTGCTCCATCGCGCTGGCGGCACCCACGCATTCGAGCACGTGCTCGGCACCGCCGTAGGTCAGTTCGCGCACGCGATCGACGACGTCGGTGCCGTCGCCGCCCAGCACCGTCTCGGTCGCCCCGAACTCGGCGGCCAGCGCCAGCCGATCGGGATGGTGTCCGACGGCGACGATCCGTGACGCCCCGAGCCGTCGCGCAGCCAGGACGCCACAGAGCCCGACCGCACCGTCTCCGACGACCACGCAGGTGTCGCCCGCGCCGACGCCCGCACTGACCGCCGCGTGGTGGCCCGTCCCCATCACGTCGGTCAGCGGGAGCACGGATTCGAGCACGTCCTCGTCGTCGGCGTACCGATCCGGGACGCGGACCAGCGTCCCGTCGGCGTGGGGCGATCGGACGTACTCGCCCTGCGCGCCGCCGTTGTCCCCGCCCCAGCTGTCGCCGTTGACACAGGAGGTGTGGAGTCCGCGACGGCAGTACTCGCAGTAGCCACAGCTGACGACGAAGGGCGCGAACACGTGATCGCCCGGCCGGACGCTGTCGACGTCGTCGCCCACGGCCTCGACGACCCCCATCGGCTCGTGACCGACGCGTGAGCCCGCCTCGCGGTCACTCTCCCCGCGGTAGAACCAGAGGTCCGAGCCACAGACCGCGGTGTGTGTCACGCGGACGATGGCGTCGCCGGGGTCTTCGATCTCCGGCCGCGGTACCTCCTCGACACTGATCTCGCCTGGTCCGTCGTAGATGGCAGCACGCATGTGTACTCACACGGCGACGAGGCCCTAAAGTGGGACGCCTACGTCCGCCGAAGCCGGCTGTGAGAACGAGCGTTCGTCCCAGGTCCTTTCCGTGTCTTCGTTCCGCAAATGACTCTCTGAGCCGTTTCAGAAACGAGCGCTATAGCGCTGCATATTTGGACCAACTTGAGGTAAATCGCCCTTCGCTCTTGGGAAGTAGATGGGCGTGTTTAGACGCTATAGTAACAATTGAAACGATTTACACACCGATCGCACTGCTGCCGTGCGATCGGGTGTGCATTGACTTTCGATCGACTCCCCAGAGTCGACGACGAGCGTGTCGAGGCCGTGGCGGGCGGTGAACGTCGCTGCCGAGAGCCCGGCGACGCCGCCACCGACCACGACCACATCCGATCGAACGGTGCTCATGGGTCAGAGGTCGCCGTTGATAATGTCTCGGACGCGTTCTCGATCAAATAGCTGGTGTTCCTCAGCACTGTCGAACGGATTTTCTGGATCAAACTCTCCAAACTGCTTGGGATATACCTGCTGAGCAAGTATCTCCGTATTGTAGAGATTCGTCAACGGTCCCTGTCGACTCACTCCGCCCGGCTCGATCCTGTTTTCCTGAACAGCAGTCACCTTCTGACCGACCGAATTATCCTCCATTGGCAGAACGTAATTTTTGCGGAATTGGTCAAGATCAAATACTGCTTCACCGTTCTCGTCGGAGACAAGATTTCCGGTGTATTCTAGAGCTCCCTGAATAATGATTACGTCGGGATCGGCTTGTAGAAGCCCCTCGTAGTCGGTCTGCTCGGAGATTTCAAATGCGTTGACGGCTTCAAGGTCTCGGAAGTGCTTCGACTGTCCTAATTCTCCGTCGAAGCCGACCGGATAAATATTCCCTCTGTTAGGGTCACTCGCATCGCTGAGATACGCGATAGTCGGTCGTTCCTCCTCGGGTGGTAGTTTCGAGTTCACGGTCCGGATCATCTGGTCGTGAACCTCGACGAACGCCTCGTACCTGGCTTCCTCCTTGAAAACCCGTGCGAGCTTTTCAAAGGCCTCGTAGATGGATGGTTGGTCGTAGTTCAGGCTTGAATTGTTCCGATAAACGTTCGTGCCGAAAATTGGGGCTACGTTCTCCGAGATTTCTTCCAAATCACCCTCGTCCCACGCTTTGTTATACACCAAGCGTCGTTGCGGAAAGAACATCAGGAGATCGGGCTCGACTTCGTATACGTACTCTTTTCCGTCGTAGTCCGCTTCTCCTTCCTTCCACGTGTATGGGTCAGAATTGGGGTAACGACTGCGAAGGTCTACACCGAGATGTTCGAAGTAGTTGAAACTCCGCAGTGGTGTCGGAATCCATCCATCGATTTGACCGAGACAGAACGCCATGTCAGTCAATTCCGAGTCTGTACTGAGCCAGGTAGTTGGAACTCCCTCAAATGTAACCTCTCCTACTGGTTCCATCGTCACCGAGTACGACGTGTCTTCGGGAGTTTTGGTTTCTTCAGGACTGTCCGTCTCACCGCCGGTTGATTCTTCGATCTTCGGGCTGTCGGTATCAGCGTTGTCGCCATCAGCGCTGTTTCCCGTACAGCCGGCCAGTAGCCCACCGCCAATGACCGCCCCGCCGTACTTCACGTAGTCTCTGCGCGTCGGTGCCTCGTGTGTCGTATCGTCTCTCGACATACTAGTTTAGGTCTACCTAAAACACTTAAACCCGCCGGTTTTTAGCCCCCGCCTAAAATCCACTGTGCGCTGGCATGTCCACGGGAAGCCCGCTCGACGAACTCCTCGGGCAGGTCGTCGATCTCCCCTGCCTGGACGCCCCAAAGGTTCGCGTACAGCCCGTCGGCCGCGAGCAGCTCCCCGCGGTTGCCGCGCTCGACGATCCAGCTGTCCCCTAGCACGAGGATGGTGTCAGCGTCCTTGATCGTCGAGAGCCGATGCGCGATGGCGACCGTGGTCCGATCGGCGGTCAGCCGGTCCAGTGACCGCTGGATGAAGTACTCCGTCTTGTTTTCGACGCGGTCACGGTAGGCGTCCAGCTCCGTCTCGAACGCCTCGAACTCGCCACCCATCACTCGGCTTCGAGTACCTCCGGCGGAGAGCCCTCGGCCTCTTCGGCGTCGCCGCCTGCTCGGTCGACATCGTCGTGCCGCGCCCGAAGCGGCGTGACCCGCGGCCCGCGCTCGATGACATCGACTTCGGCGTCGATCTCGAACACGTCCGCGAGCAACTCCTCGGTGACGACCTCTTCGGGGGTCCCGCGCGCCCGGATCGCGCCGTCCTTGAGTGCGACCATCTCGTCGGCGAGCCGGGCCGCCTGCTCGATGTCGTGGAGGACGACCACGACCGTGATGTCGCTCTCGTCACGCAGCGTCTCGACGATTTCCATCACTTCGAGTTGGTGATGAAGGTCGAGGAACGTCGTTGGTTCGTCGAGCAGTAACACGTCGGTGTCCTGTGCGAGCACCATCGCGATCCACGCGAGCTGTTTCTGCCCGCCCGAGAGGCTCCCGACCTCGCGGTCACGGAGGTGTCCGCAGCCGGCGAGGTCGATCGCCCGGTCGACCGCGCGGTTGTCCTCCTCGGTGGTAGTCTCGAAGAATCCCCGGTGGGGATATCGGCCGTGGTAGACGAGGTCCTCAACCGTGATCGACTCCGGCGACGTGCTCTCCTGGGAGAGCAGCCCGAGCTTGCGAGCCAGCTCCTTCGTTCCCATCGAGTGAACGTCGCGGCCGTCCAAAAGTACCGTCCCCTCGTCGGGCGTGAGCTGCTTGGCGAGCCCCTTCAACAGCGTGCTCTTGCCGGAGCCGTTCGGCCCGACTAAGGCGGTGACCGCTCCCGGCGTCGCGACGAGCCGCTCGCCGTCGATCACTGGCTCGTCCATCGAGGGGTATCTGAGGACGAGATCCTCTCCCGAGAGCTCGCTCGCCTGCTTCGAGCCGATAGCGTCGGCGGCCGACTCGTTCGAGAGCGCTTCCTCGCTGCCGTTCCGCTGCCGTGTCTCGGTAGTGTTGCGTGCCATCTCAGATCTCTCCCATGTTCTGCTTCTTTCGCATCAGGTACAGGAAGTAGGGACCACCGACGAGCCCGGTGACGATCCCGACCGGGATCTGGACCGGGTTGAGCGCGAGCCGCGCGCCCACGTCAGCGCCGACCATCAGCGCGGGGCCCACGAACAGACAGCCGACGATCACCTTCTTGTAGTCGCTACCGACGAGGTTTCGCACCATGTGCGGGACGATCAGCCCGACGAAGCCGACGATACCGGCGACGGCGATCGACGCCGCAGCGGCAAGCACGGCCACGCCCGAGAGCGCGAACCGCACCTTCTCGATCGACATCCCGAGCGACTTCGCAGTCTGCTCGCCGAGCAGCATCACGTTACACTGCCGCGCGCCGGTGATCGCCAGCAGGATCGCGACGATCGACCACGGCAGCGCCATCCGCACCTGCTCCCAGTCGGTCCCCGTCAGTGACCCAGTCGTCCACGCGATCGCCGACTGGACGATGCCGATGTCGTCGGCGAAGAAGAACAGCCCCGTCTGGACGCTGCCGAAGACGGTCCCGACGATCACGCCCGCGAGGACGAGCCTGACCGGCGACGTGCCGTTCTTCCAGGCGATAGCGTAGACGATCAAAAAGGCGACTGCGCCGCCGACGGCGGCGATGAGGGGCAGGAAGGCCGCCAGCCCGCCGAAGACGACGAGCACGAGCAGGATCATCAGTCCCGCACCCGAGGAGACGCCGAGAATGAACGGGCTCGCCAGTTCGTTGCGAGTGATCGCTTGGAAGATCGCACCGGAGACGCCGAGATTCATCCCGACGATAGCCCCGACGAATACTCGGGGTAAGCGAATGTTCCAGACGATGAGGCTCTCCTTGCCCATCTCCGGCATCTCCCCGCCCAACAGGAACGCGTGCCACGCCTGTTGGTTAAAGATCACGTCGGGGTTGAACACGGCTGCCCACGCCTGACCGATACTCATCGTGTACGCACCGAAGCTCACTTGCACGAGCCCGGCGACGACGATGATGACGACACTACCGATCGCGGTCGTCACGAGTTTCGGGTCGAGCAACCAGACGAATCGACGGGTGTCGCGGGTGCCGCTCGACTGTTCAGTTCCGGTGACGGGTTCGCCGCTCATCGGTGTCTCCCCGCCTCTACGAGTCCGTCGACGGCGCTCTCGTCGTCGTCTCTCAGCATGTGCTTTAGTCTCGCCTAATCCTTCTAAAGGTTTCCGAATTTTAGGGCAGCCGAAATCTTCTGTCAGCGCGATGCGCCACACCGCGGACACATCAGTGGCGCACCTTCCGGAAGCGCGGGTCCACAGTGCGGACACCCATCGTGTCGGGCGTCGTCATCGCGTCGGCGACCACCTCGGTTCCACTCCAGATCGAGTCGAGTGTTCCAACGTCGTCGGGTCTATCGACTGTGTTCTGTCTGTGTGCCCCGGAGAAGCGCGAGTCTCGGGCCGACGAACTCGGCGGCCTCGTCCCCATCAACATCGATCTCGGCGGGTACGGTCACGGTCTCACCGTCGACGCACGCCAATAGCCCCAGCGTCCCGGCAGCCGACCGCGAGTGTAAGGATTCACGATACGAAGACCGGATCGCAGGTCGTCCGCCGAAACGCTGACGACCTGCAGTCCGTCGCCGCCGATAACGGCTTCCAAGACTGGCATCCCGAGTACGAAATCGCCGCACACGACGTTGAGTGCCTTGTTCACTACCGTGGTTCATCAGCGAAAGCAGCCGCGAACAACGCGCTTAATCGAGCAAATGGCTACGCTCGGCGGTGGATGGCCGAAACGTCCGACTCGACAACGAAGCGCTCGCTCGGCGATACCGTGCGAGCGCTGGGCTGGTATCGGCAGTTCCGTGAAACTGTCCTGATGCTTGCCATCATCAACATAGAACCGGTGTGTGAACCGCTGTAACCGTAACTCAGCAGCTATTCAACACAGCATGAAAATCAACAACGTGCTTCACAAGAGCGTTGATCGGTATCGTAGCCTTCGGCGGAACGCCTCCGAGAGATCATCAGGACGTTCTTCGCCCTCTCCTTCGCCTGATTCCGCTTCGAAGCGATCTTCGCGTTCCTTATGTATAGATAGTTTCAGTCACACCAGAGACGATCTCGTCTCGAAAACGAGTCGCCCAGAATACCCATCTATACCAGCAATTTCCCCCGGTAATAAGCGGTCGTCGAATGTGGAATGATGTCTGCCGTGAGTGTCGTGTGTCTGTCGAGCTCAGGTGGTCGTGCTGAATATACGGCGCGTCTCTCTCACAGGGCTAGAGACACGGACTCGGGACGAAGAGCCGTTCGAACCGTGGTCACTCTGTCCGCCGATACCACTTTGCGAGGCCGGCACTCGTCGCCATCTCAACGACACCGAATGCTACCGCTGGAAGTGAGGCTATCGTTGGGAGACCAGCTGCGATTACGAGCGCCGCCGCGATCGCAAAATCACGCATCCCAACCGAGAGCACCGACGCAATGTGCGTAGACCGAGATCCAGCACGGCTCAGAACGAAGCCGATACCGTATCCAAGCGTGTTGAGAACGACGACGCCAACTCCGATGCCAGTCAGAAGTCCTGTATTTAATCTGATAGTTGCGGCGTTTGCGGCTGTTACCCCGCCGATGATGAGGACGACCATCGTTGCCGAGATAGCCGGATAGTAGGCATCATACACGCCGACACGCTCCGGTTGCCACGCCCGAACGCAGACGGCGGCCAGCATAGGGACGACGACTGCCACGATCAACTGTTCGATTATCGGCATCGTCGGGACGGCGACCTCACCAACGAGGAGAGCCACCACAGCCGGGATGAATCCGACACTCCCCACACCGATGACGACCAGTGCAGTCGTCGAGAGGGCTGTCTCACCCCCGGCGAGTTCCGTCATTACTGGTGTCACGAGTTCCGGCGTCGCCGCTCCGAGGACGACAAATCCGACGGTCAACTCCGGCGACAATCCAAGTCTGCGCGCGACCCCGAATGCGAGAAAGGGCATCGTGACGTGACCCACGAGTACGAGTCCCAACGTCCGGGCGCGAATCTGCCTGAACTGTTTGACCGAAAGCGTTAACGAGACACTCCCGATCATCACCGCCAAGATGAGCGTCGACGCCCGTGTTACGACTGCAATCTCCGGGATGGCAATCCCGAGTCCAACCGCGAGGAGAATCCACAGCAAGAGATAGTCTTCAATGAGGTCGGTCACACTCATCGGTATCGGGTGGCTTGTCGTTCGAGCAGTCGTCGTATCACGTCGTCGATCCCGCTCCGGTGTGCAACGTGTCCGATAGAGATTCTGGACGAGAAGTACCGCCGTTGTGCATCGCCCGCTCGAACACGGCGCGCTCGGATTCGACGAACTCTCTGAGGCAGCCGGGCCGACTCCGAACAGGGGGACTCTCGAACACCCTCAAGATCGACGCGGAGCCACCGCCGCATTCAACCGGATGCCCGCTCTACGTGACGTATGTCGATCGTTCGTTCGGTTGTCACGCTCGCTCGCGACCGGAACGTTACGTTCCTCGCGGCGGGCATCGCCTACTACGCGTTCGTGTCTATCGTTCCCCTGCTGCTCCTGGCGATCGCCGTCGCCTCGACGCTCGGCGGCCAGGCGTTCGCAGACCGGGTCGTCGCAGTGCTGGGCCGGATGCTCTCGGCGTCGGGCCAGGACCTCGTGACGGGTGCACTCACCGACACCGCCGGGCGGGGGACGGCCTCGCTGGTCGGCTTCCTGGTGTTGCTCTGGAGCGGACTGAAGCTCTTTCGTGGACTCGATCAGGCGTTCGACGAAGTGTACGCCGCCGAGGTCCACACGTCGCTCCTCCAGCAGGTGCGGAACGGACTGGTCGTCGTCGTCGGCATCGCACTCGCGGTCGGGACCGCGGTCCTCGTCGGTATCGCGCTCTCGATCCAGCCCTGGGAAATCCCGCTCGTCAACGTCTTCGGGACCGTCGCGCTCGTCGTCGTCATCACCCTCGCCTTCCTGCCGATCTACTACGTCCTGCCGCCGGTCGACGTGTCGCTGCGAGAGATTCTCCCCGGCGCGGTGATCGCTGCTGGCGGGTGGGTCCTGCTCCAGCTCGGATTTCGCATCTACGCGGCCAGTGCCGGGCAGTACGCTGCCTACGGTATCCTCGGGGCCGTCCTGCTGTTCGTCACGTGGCTGTACTTCGCGAGCATCGTCGTCCTGATCGGCGTCGTCGTCAACGTCGTCTTGCGGGAAGCCGGGATCGGTTCCTCGTCGGAGCCGGCCGGGTAGCTGGCGTCTCCCTCGTTGCGTCTGCGATCCTCGCAGGAACCTGTGGCCCGGTGTCGGGGCGTCGTTCATACTATCGGCTGTGAATCTGTGAACGATTTCGCCACCCCGGGGTGGCGAAGATCTTCACGAAGTTACAGCCGGCAGTATCACTTCTGGAGCCCGAGATCACTGCCTTCGACCGAGCCGTCGTCGATGCGGAACCAGCCGTCGTGTACTGCCCGCTCGGTCGCCTCGGGATCGTTGCAGTACCTGTCCATGACTGTCGGACCGTCGATCAGGACGTCGCTGTCGGCCGAGAGCCCGACGGTAACGCCGGGCAGTGCCTCCCCGACACTGTCGCGCTCGAAGTCGTCGGGGCCGTTGATCGTTCCGACGGCGCTCGTCTCGGTGGTCCCGGACAGTTCACACAGGGGGACACCGAGGCCGTGGAAGAAATCGAGGAGGTGATCGTCGAGGCGACCGGTGCTCGACAGTGCGTAGGTCAGATCGTCGAGCCCGAACTCCTGGCGCAGCGGCCGGTAGGCCAGTCGTTCCGCTGCCGCGTACTTCAGCGGCGTGCCGCTGCCGTCGATCACGTCGCGCCCGTACCCGGTGACGCTCCCGGCGACCTTGCGCTTGGCCCAGCCGAAGGTGCCGATCCGGTCCTGAAGCTCGCCGTACAGCTGCTGGTACAGCTTGGGGACGCCGATCAGTACCTCCGGGCCGAGTGCCGGCAGTGCCTCGACACTGCTGGCCCGGTCGGTGTACGCGACGGTGGCCCCGGCGTCCCAGAGGTAGTAGGCCCCGACGCGCTGGTAGACGTGTGCGACCGGCAGGAGCGCGGTCCCCGTCGCACCGGGGTCCAGTGGGAGCGCGTCGCTCAGTGCCGCGATGGCCGCCCGGAGGTTCCGGTGGGTCAACGCGACGCCGGTCGGCTCGTCGTCTGCGGGGACCTGATAGACGATCGTCGCGAGATCGGTCCCGCGGCGATTCAACCCCGGCAGGGAGCGCTGTGGCGACGCTGGCAGCGGCTCCGTGTCGACGACCACGTCGACTGCCCGCTCGACGGCCGAAGGCGGGTCATCGGGTGACGCGAACCCGTCGATGTCGGCGGTCGTGACGATCGATCGCAGCTGTTCGTCGTCGAACGAGGGATACAGCGGAACAGAGACGAGCCCGGCGAGGTGGCTGGCGAGGTCGAAGAGCAGCGACTCGCCGTTCGATTCGAGGTCGATCGCCAGCCGGTCGCCCGGCGTGAGCTCCGTCTCCAGTAGCCCGCCAGCGACCGTCGTCGCACGCTCGTACAGCGACTCGAAGCTCCGTTCCGTCCGCTCGTCGCCGCCGTGTTCGACCGTAGCCACACGGTCTCCGTGTGTCGTCGCCACCTGTTCGAACCACGACGCGATCGGGCCGGCGGGAACGGACAGCTCGCCGCCGTCTAAGACCGCTTCTTCCACGGAGACCGTCGTCGTCGGCTGGTCGTCGGTCGTCTCGGGGGGTGACTCCGAGCGGCGACGCTGCCGGAGCGTTCCGGGCGTGTACTCGTAGGTCTCGTCGACGTCCGTCTGGTAGTACTCGCTGTAGCGCTGGTCTTCGTCACCCGCGGCGATGTGGCTGTCGAGCCAGTCCCGGAGGAAGGTGAGGACCTCCATCGTGACGTACTCGCCGTCCTCGTGACGTTCGCGAAAGTCGCTGACCGTCGACGCGAACTCCTCGTGCATCTCTCGGTGGTCGTAGAAACAGTCGGCACAGTCCATCGCGTAGCCACAGTCTTGCATGAACTCTTCCTCGTCGCCGAAGTGGTACTCGGTGTACCGTTCGAGCTCTCGGAGGATGTCACCGATCTCGTCCTGTGAGTGGCCCTCGTCCATGGCCGTGTGGAGATCGTTCAGCAGGCCGAACAGCCGCTTGTGCTGTTCGTCGAAGCGGTCGATCTGTGTGCTGTAGCGCTCGTCGTCCCACCGGGCGAACGCGTCCTCGGACTCTAGTTGCATACTCTGGGCTGGCTCCACCATCCTCAAAAGCACCCCCTCCAGTTCTCGGCGGATGAAAACAGAGCGACACGCACAACAGGGAATCGGTCGATCACGCAGACAGCGATGCGTCAACTCACCGACGAAGCGATCGCCGAGGTCCTCGCGGCGAACGGTATCGGCGTCCTCGCCTTTGGCGAGACCGGTCGCTATCCCTACGCCATCCCCGTCGCCTTCGGGTACGACGCGGACGCCGACGTCTTGGCTCTCCAGCTCGAAGGCGGGACGGACAGTGAGAAACACCGGGCGCTGGAGCGACACCCGTACGTGTCGATCACCGTCTTCGAAGAGACCGAGCCGCGAGACACCTGGCGCAGCGCAGTGGTCAGAGGGAAACTGGTCGAAACGAGCTACGAGGCAGTCGAGACGGCCTTCGCGACACTGGCAAAGCGGACGCGCTCTGCACCGAACCCCGTCGTCTGGGGAGATTCGGCGAGCGTGACGCCCTACGAACTACAGATCGAGGAGTGGAGCGGTCGGTCGTTTCCGATCAACTGAACGACGAGCCTACGTCTGGGCCGAGTAGCCCGCTTGCTCGACTGCTTCGACCAGGGCCGCCACGTCGGCGTCACCCTCGACGCTGGCACGCTCGTCTTCGTGGTCGGCGCTGGCGTCAGTGACGCCACTGACGGCTTCGAGAGCCTCTTCGACCGTCTGTTCACAGTGCTCGCAGGACATTCCTTCGACGGACAGTGTCGTCATACGTTCGCCCGTAGGGACGGCTCGTTTATTCGGGTTGCGCCTCGGTCCCCGCCCGCGGCGGGCCGTGGATGGCAAACCGTTTTTCCGTGCGGTCCGAACGACGGGTATGAACGTACGACGCGTCGGAGACCTCGGTCCGGACGAGCGCCGCGCGCTGTTCGAGCGCGATGCCGGCGTCGACGAGGTCCGCGACGACGTGCAGGAGATCGTCGATCGGGTCCGAAAAGAGGGCGACGTTGCGCTGCGGGAGTTCGCCGAAGAGTTCGACGGCGTCACCGTCGGTAACGTCGACATCACCGACGACGCCGAACGCGCCGTCGAGGAGATCGATGCGGCGACACTGTCGGCCATCGAGGACGCCGCCGAAAACGTCAGAGCGTTCCACGAGGCACAGTTGCCGACCGACTGGCGCGACTCCTTCGAGGGGCGCGAACTCGGTCGTCGATATCGCCCGATCGAGAGCGCCGGTGCGTACGTCCCCGGCGGGACCGCAGCGTACCCCTCCAGCGCGCTGATGGGCGTTATCCCGGCGAAAGTCGCCGGTGTCGAACACGTCGCCGTCGCGACCCCGCCCGCCGAGGAGATCAACCCGGTGACGCTCGCGGCCATCCACGTCGCCGGTGCGGACGTGGTGTACCAGGCCGGCGGCGCGCAGGCGATCGCCGCACTCGCCTACGGGACCGAGTCCGTCGACGCCGTCGACAAGGTCGTCGGGCCGGGCAACCGGTGGGTGACCGCCGCCAAGTCGATCGTCCGGGGCGACGTGGCGATCGATTTCCTCGCCGGCCCCTCCGAGATCATGGTCGTCGCCGACGAGAGCGCCGACCCGGAACTGGTCGCCGCCGATCTCGTCGCCCAGGCCGAACACGACGAGAACGCCTCCGTCGTCGCCGTGACCGACGACGAGGAGCTCGCGGAGGCCGTCGCAGCGGCCGTCGACAGCCAGGCCGACGCGCGCGACCGCGAGGCCGTGATTCGCGGGGCCCTCGACAGCGCGGCCTCCGGGGTCTTCCTCGCGCGGTCGATGAGCGAGGCGGTGCTGTTCGCCGAAGAGTACGCGGCGGAGCACCTCTCGATCGTCGCCGAGGACGACGAGTCGATACTCGACCGCATCCCCTCGGCCGGGTCGGCGTTTCTCGGCCCCCACAGCGCCGTGGCCGCCGGTGACTACGCCAGCGGACCGAACCACGTGCTACCGACGGGCGGCCACGCGCGCGTCACCGGCGGACTCTCCGTGGACTCGTTCCTGCGCTCGACGACCGTACAGCGCCTCTCCGAGGAGTCACTGGCCGACATCGAGTCGACGATCACCACGCTCGCGGAGGCCGAGGGGCTCGAAGCCCACGCAGAGAGCGTCCGCAAGCGATTCGACGACGCCTGAGCGCCCACTCCCAGATGACGGTCGCGACACCGATCGAGCGAGCGACGATCCAGGACCTCCCCGCGATCCAGCGGGTCGCCGACTGGAGCTTCCACGCGGCCTACGCCGGGCTGGTCGACGAACAGCTGCTCGACGCCGTCGTCGACCAGTGGTACGCGACCGAACGACTCCGCGAGCAGATCACCGATCCCGACAGCCTGTTCCTCGTCGCACGTCGCGGCGGCCGCGTTCGTGGCTACGCCAACGTCGAACCGGACGACCAATCCGAGACGTACTATCTCTCGCGACTCTACGTCGAGCCGCTGCTGTGGGGCAACGGCATCGGCACCGAACTGCTCGCCGCCGTCGACCGCCGACTGTCGGCGGAATCGCTCTGGCTCACCGTTCTGGCCGGCAACGAGCGGGCCATCGGCTTCTACGAGCGACAGGGGTTCGAGTACGTCACCACGGAGACGACGACCTTCGGTCCGACTGTGGTCGAGGAGCACGTCTATCGCAAGCCGCTGTGATCCCGGCGTCACTGTTAACACGTTCGGGAGCGACTGTATCCGTATGAGCAGCACCGTAGACGCGGACCCTGGGGGGACAGGTATCGACGTGACCGAGCCGGCGGCTGCGGAGGCCGTCGATCTCATGGAGGGCGAACAGATGGACGTCGACGAGGCGGGGCTTCGGCTGTTCGTCCAACAGGGCGGCTGTGCCGGGCTGTCGTACGGCATGCGCTTCGAGCACGAGCCCGAGCCCGACGACCAGGTGTACGAACACCACGGCCTCCGCGTGTTCATCGACCAGTCCAGCCTCAACTACATCGAGGGCTCCGTGCTGGACTTCGAGGGAGGTCTACAGGGCGAAGGGTTCCACGTTCGCAACCCCAACGTCGAGAGCGAGTGTGGGTGTGGCGAGTCGTTCCGGACCTGATCGTCACTCCTCTAGCTCGAAGGCCACCTCGACTTCGGCCTGGTATTCCCGGCCCTCGACGCCTGCGATCTCGACGCCCATTTCCTCGACTTCCGCCCACTTGAGATTGTCCAGCGTCGCTTCCGCGCGGCCGACGGCGTCGTCGACGGCGTCGTCGAAGCTCTCGGCACTGGTCCCGATCAGCGTGATCTTTTTGAAGACCATGTTCCTCGTTCACAGCCACCAGTGATAAAGATCGGGACCACCCCGGTATCGGGGACAGCACGCAAGGACGGCCGGCAGTGTCAGGCCGACCGCGTGTTCAGCGTCTCCGAGAGGATGCCGACCACGTCGGTGAGGTACGCCGTTCCCCACACTGCGACGAGGACGGCACCGATCGTGTCGAAGACGAGATCCAGCATCGTGTCCCCCAGTCCGTACTGCGTGAGGACGGTTCCGGTTCCCATCATCGCCGCGGCCGTGCTGACGGCGAACTCGATGACCTCCCAGAAGACGCCGAACGCGAGCACGAACAGGAGGATGAACACGAACATGAACCGCGGCGGAATGTGGATCCCGTCGCTGTGCTGGTCGAGCGACCGCACCGTCGTGTACCCCGCCGCGGCGACGATCGACGACGAGAGGGCGTGCGTGAGATGATCCCACCACCAGATCGTCGCGTAGAAGTTCGCCTCTGCGCCGGGGAGGCCGACCGTGCCCAGCGCGTGAAGCCAGACGGCACCGGTGATCCACAGCGTCAGTCCGGCGTCGAGCGGGATCTCGTAGTCCCGTTCGAGGACGGCCGGCAGCTGGGCGACCAGCAGACCGATTCCGGTGTTGACGATGATCCCGGTCGAACCGCGTTCGATGCCGACAAAGAGCATCCCGATCAGCGACAGCTGCATGAGGCGCGTGAGCCGCCGCTGTGTCGGCGTCGAGACGCCGATTCGGTCTCTGAGTCTCATCGCGTCACCTCTGTCGGGAGACGGTCGGTCGCCTCGACCTGCCGGCGCACGTAGAACGCGAAGATCAGACCGGCAGCGACACCGGCGACCGTCGACGCGACGAACTCGACCATCAGCGCGTGTTCGATCTCCGCCTCGGGGACGCCGCGCTTCAACAGCAGCGTCGTCCCGAACAGGATATCTGCCGACCACCGAACGACGGCCCAGACACCCGCCATCGCAAGCGTCGTGACGACGACGAAGGCGACGGCGAAGCCGTCCGTCATCCGGACCGGGGTAAAGAGGTGCAGTTCCACCACGACGACCAGCGAGATCGCCGCGACGGAGAGATACGTCGCGACCTGTCCGGTCACCGGGACCGTCGCGTAGGCCCGCCCGAGCACCGGGAGGGCGGCGAGACCCGTCACTTCCCACGGGAGCGTCGTCTGCCAGCTCTGAAAGCGGACGGGTGGCAGTACCGCCAGCGCGACGACGGCCAGCGCGAAGGCCGCCCACCAGAGCCGGTCGCGCCAGACGCTCGTCGCGACCGCGATCACGAGCAACCCGATCAACAGCCATGAGAGTACGGCGTTCGTTCGCTGGTGGCGGAGGAGCCGCCCGATATCGCTACTCATATTTGGCACCCATGTCGTCCGCGGTTGAAACAGTGTCGACCGTTCACAGCACCGCGAGGTAGACGACCAGATACGAGAGCGCAGCCGCCGTCACCGCGCCCAGTCCCGTCGCGCACGCTCTGGGCCAGTCGACCGCCCGAAGCTGTCTACTCAGCAGTTGGCGCTGGGTGGCCCCGATCACTCCGAACGCCAGGATCGTGAACACGAACTGGTACGACGCTTCCAGCGTCGGGGCCGGCAGCGCGACCGCCGCACCGGCATACGAGAGCCCGAGCACGGCTTTGCGGTCGATCTGTGGTCGACTCGCCCGACCGGTCAGGCGCAAGTAGACCACGAGCCCGAGCCAGAGGGTCGCCAGCTCGATCCCGAACGCGCCAAGCAGGTGCAGGGTCGGATCGGCCGCGAGCGCGACTCGCTCCGTGACGACCGGTACGTCGAACGGGTACAGAAACACCGGCGGCTCGCCGGTGAACAGGTCGCCAAAGGGGTGTGTGACGAGTCCCACGAGCGCCGTCGCGAGCACGGCACCAGAGGAGAGCCCGCGACGAGCGGCGAACTGGGTGATCACGAGCCCACCGATCCCGAACAGCACCGTGACCGCGCCGGCCACGGAGCCGCCGGTCGCCGTCGCAACGGCCGACAGACCGACCAGCACGGTGGCAGCGACGACGCGGCCCGCGCTCGACCGACGCCACAGCGAGAACGCGGCCGCTGCGGTGCCGGCGAACACCAGCGAGTGGGTCGGACCGCGATGGACGACGTTCCCCGTCGACCAGAACGCGTCGGTCGCATCGAACACACCGGAGACGCCGTTGAGCAGTCCCAGCGGCCCGTAGAGGATGTCGATATCCGGGAGCGTCGCGAACAGGCCGGCGACGATCGCTAACTGGAGCGCCCGGTGGCTGTCGATCTCGCGAGACAGCGCCACGGCTCCGACCAGCGCGAACGCCGCGACGCCGTGGCCAACGAACATACGCTGTGTTTGACCGCGAGCGCGTATAAGTGTCTCGCGCCCGTGATAACACGACTCTCGGCACCGGCCGGTCGTCGTGCCGGGCGGGCAGTTGCCCCCGTCGAGGCTCGTACGGACGGTCGTAGTCGCTTCTGCTCCGACTCTACGACTCCGTCCGGCGGATCCGAGACGGAACTACAACGTTCCGTCTCATACGGATTATTGTAGCCGTTTACCCGTTCAACCGCAAGACAGCGTGCGGTCGATCCGGTAAAGATCTACAACAATCCGTATCAGGCAGAGGGTCGATACACCGCGTACTCGCCGTCGTCGTCGACGCCGAGGACGGCCCAGTCGTACGACGGGCTCTCGACGGAGAGCCGGCGGTAGGTGGTCACCGCGTCCTCCATCTCGGTGACGAAACACCGGTGACGCCCGTCTGTCGGGATCGTCGAGGGTTCGGAACACGTGACGCGGACGACGCGCCACTTGCGCTCCGCTCGTAGTTCGCCGTCTGTACGCGACACTGAGTAGCCGAGGTCTGCGAAAATCGACGAAGCCTGATCGGCCAGCGAGGTGGTTACGGCCGCCATCTGACAATCGATACCACGGCACACGTCTTAAGTATTTTGACCGTCAGGATGTCCGACAGTATTCGGTCGTCGGCCGTCTGCGGTCAGGCGCTCACTCGTGGGCGGCGTCCCACTGGTCGGGCTTGCGAACGTTGCTACACTCGTTGCACTGCACCCGTCCCATCGCGTCCATCGCGTTGTCGACGCTCTCGCAGTTCGAACAGAAGTATCCCCAGCGCGTCGTCCCCTCGTCGTCGCTGTACACCAGGTAGAACGGCCCCTTCGAACCGATCTCCGACTCCGACCGGTTCACGAACAGCACCTGCCCGTCCGGACTGTCGTGTCGTTCCATGGAGAGTGGTGGACGCGGCAGGGGTATAGACGTTGTCTTCCCGTGGGTTACCCGGGCAACGGCGACGCGACTCCGTAGCAGAGCACAACACTTGTACGAGCGAGCGTGCTACCCACCACGACATGACTCTCGTCGTCGTCCCGGTCAGGTACCCGCTGTCCGGGCACTCGCGAACGACTCTGGAGACGGCGATTCGCGTCGCCGAGGAACGCGACGCCGACCTGACGGTCCTGCACGTCAACCTCTACCAGAACGGTCGCCGCGTCACGCGGGCGGAACTGCGCGACGCAGTCCAGTCTGAGTTCGGACGACTGCCACGGACCCGATACGCCGTCGCGTCTGGCCTCCTCGTCGAGGAGACCATCCTCGAAGAGGTCGTCAGCCTGAACGCGGATCTCGTCGTGATCGGACGCAAACAGGCCGGTCGCTGGCGATCGATGGTTCGGCGGCTCACCGACGAGACCGACGTGGGAGACTTCCTCCGGCACGAACTCGACTGCGAGATCGTCACCGCACCGATCGAGTGACTCGCCGGGCTACCGATCCGCGGGCTTTCCGCCGTTCTCCGTCGGGGATCGGTCCTCTGTCTCTGCTTCGGGACGGCCACCGTCCGCGACCGCGGGAGAGCGTGCGTTGCCGGACTGTTGGGCCGTCGTCTCCGTCTCGAACGAGCGCAACATTCCGAGCAGTTCGTCGGCGCGGTCCGCGACGGTCCCGATGTCCTCCGAGACGGTCTCGACGGTCTCGGTCTGTTGCTGAGTGGCCGCCGAGGCCTGCTCGGCCTCGTCGCGGGTCTGTTCGCTCACCGCGGTCAGATCGTCGACCACCTTGGCGACCTCTTCGGTCGTCTTCGCCTGCTCGCCGGTCGCGTCGGAGATCTCCTGCATCGAGTCGTCGACTTCGCCGACGACGGTGACGAGCTCCTCGAAGTCTCGGAGCGCCGCCGCGATCGTCGTCGTCGAGCTCGCTACCTGTTCGTCCATCGCTCTGACCTCGGTGACCGTCTCGTCGGCTTCCTCGCTCACCGACTCGACCAGCGTAGCGATCTCGTCGGCCGACGCGCGCGTTTCCTCGGCCAGGGCCTTCACCTCGTCGGCGACCACTGCGAACCCGTCGCCGGTTCCGTCGGCCCGTGCGGCCTCGATCGAGGCGTTCAGTGCCAGCATGTTCGTCTGCTCGGCGATCTCGGTGATCACGTCGACGATCTCCTCGACCGCGGCGATCTGCTCTCCGAGGTCCGCGACCGCGGTCGCGATGTGGTCGATCTTCGACTCCAGTTCGTCGAGTTCGTCCAGCGCCTCGATCGCGTCTTCTCGACCGTTCTCTCCGCGCTCTGCGGCGTCTCTGGCAGTCTGTGCGGCCTCGTCTGCCGTCGCTGCGATCTCTTCGACGGTCGCCGAGAGCTTGCTCATCTCCCGTGCCACGTCCTCGTGGCGCTCGGTCTGTCTGGTCGCGCCGGTCGAGATCTCGTCGACGGACGCCGCGATCTCCTCGCTCGCCCTGTCGACCTCGTTCATGTTCTCGTCGACGCGATCACTCGCCGTCGCGACCGACGCGGCGAAGTCGGTCACGTCACCGACCGTCTGGTCGAGGTTCGAGATCAGATCGTTGTAGTTGGTGACGACCTCGTCGAACACCGCCTCGTCGCCGTCGATCTCGTCGGCGTCGATTCGCGCCGTCAGATCTCCGGCCTCCGCTCGCTCGGCCGCCGCTCCGAACGTCTCGACGAGCCGCTGGAGATTCTCCGACCGTCGTTCGAGCCGGTCGGTCATCTGCTGGAGCTCGTCGGTGTACTGCTCCAGATTGTCCGCCATGTGATCGAGCGACTCGCCCATCTCTCCGGGCACTTCTTCGTCCAGTGCAGCCGCGTCGAACTCCTGGCGAGCGAGGGCGTCCGCCTGCCGGGAGACGGTGTCGAAGTAGCCGTGAACGCGCGAGAACGAGGACACGAGCGTCCCGATCTCGTCGGGCTGGTCGCTGTCCGGTACGTCGATGTCGACGGTCCCGCTGGCGATCGCGTCCGCGCGGTCTGCCAGCGTCGTGATGGGGCCGACGATGTCCTCTCTCGTGATGAAGATCGTGTTCACGAAGACGAGCACGGCACCGAGCAACAGAGCGATCGTCAGCGCGAACTGCGTGATCCCCGAGAGAAACAGCGAGACGACGACGAGCGTCAGCGAGACACCGAACTGAATCGCGACGGCAGCGATGATCTTTCGTTCCAGGGACTTGTCGACACCGACGAGTGTCAGCGACCTGCGTATCTGGCGCTTGTACCAACCGACGAGCGTCGAGAGCATAGGTGTGCGAGACATCGACCACGACGAAGGTCAAAGGATCGGGTCGTTCTCAATTATTGAAAACATCTCTTGGGATCGATTTACCGCCAGTCTCCGTGGTTTTCGCACGAAATTTGGATATTACAATCGATACTACCCGCCCAGACGCGCCGGGGCGTCGCCGGACCACGATGATCCAGCGAGCGGACGCTACTCGTGGGCGTAGCCCGGCGGAAGACTACTCTGCTCGAAACCATCCTGTCGTTCGATGTCGAGTCGATAGACGGAGATCTCGCCCTCGGTCACTGCCGCCTCGAACGCCGCCGGTCGCCACCCGTCGGATAGCTCGTCCCCGAGACTGTCCCACTCATCCTCTGGCACTCGCTCGATCGGCCCGCGGACGACGACACTGCGCCAGGAGAACGGCGACGGCGCATCGAAGACCAGGAAACTGGCCGCCGTCGCTCGCTCCGTTAGCGCCCGCTTCTCGCTGTGGTCGCCCGCAACGTACGTGAAGTACAGCGTTCCCTCGCCGTCGGAGCCGAACGACATCGGGAGCAGGTACGGTGGGCCGTCCGTCGGAAGTCCGAGGACGCCGACACCGCGACTCCGCAGAAACGCTCGAATCGATTCGTCGTCCATCGGTCGTACACCGAGTGATTCGAGGTCTGTCATACATCTCACAACTGTGGGTTCGTCGCTCTCTCCGATAAGTGAACTGTCGATTATTGCTCACCGATAATTGTGCGCTTCCGTGCGGTTTCACTCGCTCTGGCGACCGCCTGTCCACACCAGTAGTTCTCGTCGGCTGAGAACGCGGTGCTGTTTATATCCCGTATCAACGCCAACTCGCACATGTGAGGGAGAGATTATGGCAACCAACACGGCGAACCCACTGGCGACGGACTTCGAGCTCGAGTTAGACGGGCCGCTGACGAGCTACTGGCTGGCCCTGCTGCGGGTCATCACGGGCTGGTGGTTCTTCCACGCGGGCGTGACCAAGCTCGTCGAGGACGGGCTGGCCTACAGCTACGGGCCGATGTACATGCAGGAGATGACGGGCACGGCCCTGGGGCCGATCCCGGTCTGGATGGGCAACAACCTGGCGTGGTTGATCGCGCCCGGCGTCCCGCTGTTCGAGACGCTGATCGGGCTGGCGCTGATGGCCGGCCTGCTGACGCGGCTGGCGTCCATCGGCGGGGTCATCTTCATGACCCTGTTCTGGATCGGCAACGCCGAGTTCGGCCACGGCCTGGTCAACAGCGACCTGATGGGGCTGCTGTTGTTCCTGACCGTGATCGTGCTGGGCGCGGGCCGGTACTACGGCCTCGACGCCATCGTCGAGCAGACGAAGCTGGTGAAACGCCACCCGAAACTGCGCTATATCCTCGGCTAACGAGGTGACCGACAATGACTGACACCACAACGATCGTCGACCGCATCGCGCTGGGACTGAGCGGTGCCCTGTTCGTGCTGGGTATCGTCGTCATGGGCGTGCTGGAACTGCTGGCGGGCAAACCCTACAGCCCGACCGCGCTGACCAACGACGCCGGTGAAGTGATCGCGACGCCGCTGATCGACCCGACGCTGCGAACCGGGATCGTCATCGCCGCGCTGCTCGTGCTGGCCGTCTGGGGTGCCTACAAGCTCGTCACGCCGATGGCCACCGACGCCGCCGACCGCGCCGAGATGCCCGCCGACTGATACGGCCGGCTGTCGCCGTTTCGAGATATTCGCGACCGCGGGGTCGCGAAATGCTGTACAGACGGACAGCCGGCAGTATGGGTCTCCGCTTCGTTTCGCTGCCGTCGAACTGATTCCTCGCGACTGACAGCGCCGCTCTGACTGTGACCGCCGGCAGTGTCGCCGGACGGTAGACTCCACGGCGATGGTCTCGCTGGCCGCCTGAGAAGGGGAACGAACAGAGCGGTGGCTACTCCCCAGAGGGCCTGATCGTCGCCAGTACCCAGTCGTCGGGGGTCGCTCGGCGCACTTCGAAGGGGTCGAACGCCGCCCGTGGAGCGTCGGCCAGGCGGCCGAGGAAGTTCCCCACCGGCGTCGGGTCCCGGTCACTGACGAGGACGAACGGCTCGCCGCCGTCGAGCGCGGTGAATCGCTCGCGGACTCGGGCTTTCCGTTCTTCCGGCGCGAGGCCGCGGATGTCGACGGCGGCGTCCGGTACGTCGACCTCGCCGGCGGTCGCGATCGCGGCGTCGACTTCGCTGGCGAGATCGGCCACGGGCGCTGGCACGTCGCCGGGCGTCGGCGTCCCTTGCAGGTCGTGAGTGAAGGGGAGTTCGGCGAGGACCGCCGCGTCGAGGTCCCCGACCGCTTCCTCTGGGAAGAGGTCGTTTGGCTCGCCACAGCAGTCACAGACGTACTCGGCCATGTTGACGACGGTCCCGAGGACTGGCACGTCGTTGTCCCGGAACAGTTCGACGGTGCGACTCGTGTCGCTGACGCTGGCGTGGAACGGCGTGGTGACGACGACGACGCCGTCGACGGGAACTTCCTGGAGCGTCGTCAGCACTACGTCGCCGGTCCCCGGCGGGAGGTCGATCACGAGCACGTCGTCGTTGCGCCACGCGGTGTTCGTAAAGAGGTCGTCCAGCGCGTCGTGGGCCATCGCGCCTCGCCAGGCCAGCGGCGCGCCCGACTCCATCAGGCCGACGCTCATCACGTCCAGCCCGCCGACCGACACGGGGAGAGGATCGCCCTCCTCGCTGGACTGGACCGGTCCGCTCACGTCGAGCAGTTCCGGCACGTTCGGGCCGTGGATGTCGGCGTCGAACAGCGCCACGTCGTCGTCGGCCGCCAGCGCACAGGCGAGGTAGGTCGCCGTCGTCGACTTGCCGACGCCGCCCTTCGCGCTGGCGACGGCGATCACGTGGTCGAACTCCCGGACGCTCGCCCGGTCGTCACTGGAGGGTGTCGTCCGCTCGACGTGGACGCCTTCGACGCCGGCCACGTCGTCGACAGCGCGTAACATGGCCTGGACGACCTGATTCGCCGTGTCGCCGTCCAGTGCGGTCATGTCCGTTTCGATGGTCACGTCGGCGTCCTCGACGACGACGTTCTCGACGAAGCCGGCCTCGAACACGGAGAGGTCGGCCTGTGGGTCGCGAACCGCACGCAACGCCGCTTCGACGCGATCGGTCACGGTGTCTGTGTTCGTATCTGTCATCTTAGAGATCCGGCATCCTGTTGAGGCGGTCCTCGCCGGGCAACAGGCGACTGTCGTTTTCCAGCGCGCCGCCGAACTGGCGGCGGAAGCGACGCGGCTCGACTTCCAGGGCGCGCTCGGCCGTCTGGCGGACCACCGTCGCGGGATCGTCCGTCAGCTCCCGCAGGCGATCGCGGGCCCGGTCCTCGTCGACGCCCCCGAGCATGTGTGCGGCCCACTCGCGGACGCGCTCGCTGTCGTCGCGGCTCTGTTCGAGCAACAGGTCGGCCATCGCCTCGCCACGGAGCTTGAACAGCGAGATGGCCGCGTTCCGGCGGACGGCGTGGTGGTCGTCGTCGAGTGCCGTTTCGAGGTCGGACTCGTGGGCCTCGCGGTCGAGATTGTCGAGCGCCACGACGGCCTCCGATCGGACCCACGGGTCGGGATCGTCGAGCAGTTCGACCGCGACCGCTGCGGCCGCTTCGCCGGTCTCCGTCCCGGAACCGGCGTCGGTCCCGTGGGCGGTCAGTGCCTCGACGGCGAACTGGCGCACGTCGTCGTCCGGGTCGTTGGTCGCGGCGTAGGCCAGTCCCGCGACGATCGTCTCCGTCGTCGCCCGGTCTTTCAGCGCGAGCGCGGCCCGACGACGGTCGATCTCGCTGTCGGCCGCCAGATCGGCCAGTAGTTCACTGGGATCGTCGCCCTCCACCGGCTCGGTGTCGGCGGCCGCCAGCTCCGCGGGCGTCGCCTCGCCGATGGTAACGTCGGCACGGCTCACTTCGATGTCTTCGAGCGCGTCGATGTCGGCGTGGAGGCCGGGGCTCCGTTCGGGATCGAGCTGGGGGTCCGGCTCCTCTTCGAGGTGCTTCTCGAACTCGTCGTCGGTCATCGCTCCACCTCCAGCGAGAGCAGCGTGGCGATCCCGAGGGCGAACGGGACGGCCCGCGGGAGCGTCGCCGGCACGCCAGCGAAGGCGAGCAACGCGACGCCGGCAAGCAGGGCGAAGCGTTGCTCTCGGAGCGCCACGCTCGCCGCCGTCACCACGCCAGCGACGGCCAGCCCGACGACGACCAGCGACGTGCCCACGACGCCGCTGCCGACGAGGGTGGTCGCGCCCGCGACGAACGGATTCGCGAGGCCGACGGCCACTACGACGGCGAACGCGCCCGCGCCGACCCCGACCGCCCGCGGGCCAGCGCCAGCGAACAGTGGCGTCGCCGCGATGCCGAGCAGCGCGAGCGTCGAACCGATCGGTCTGAGTTCGGGCCAGCCGAAGCTGGCCGCGAGCGCGACTGCGACGGCCGCGACGAGCAACGCGGTCGCCGCGCCCGTCCAGACGGTGAGTCGGCGGCGGAAGCCGACCGCGACGACGCCGGTCCCCGTGGCGACGGCGACGGCCGCGGGCGTGGCGAGGCCGACGGCGGCCGCGAGCAGCCCGAACACGCCGACGAAGAGGAGACCGACGCCCGCGAGGGGGTCGTCCTCGCTCGCCCCGAGCCACAGTGCGACCAGTGCGGCCAGTCCCGTGGTCACGCCCGCGATCGGCTCCCGTGGGAGCGTCGCCGGTGCCGCCGGTGCGTTGACGAGGATCGCCGCAGCGAACCGCGCGCCGACTGCGAGCGCGACGACGGTGGTCGCGACGATTGCGACCGTCCGTCGCCCGAACGAGGCCGGACGCGCGACGGCGGGCCGCTCGATCTCGCTCGCGGTCATGCTCCCTCCAGCCGTGCCGCCAGGTCGTTTCGGTCCGCGCGGACGACTCGCTCCATGAACTGTCCGAGGCGGCCGTACACGCCGGTGCCGGGTTCGTCGGCGAGGCGATCGGCGACGCCGGCCGCGAGATGCCCGAGGTGGCGGTCGTGAAAGTCCAGCCGGGCGGCCGCTGCGCTCTCGTCGACGGCGGCCTCACGGCGGGCGAGAAACGCCGCGAACTCCAGTTCGTAGGCCAGCGCGTCGTGGTTGTCTCGATCGTCCTGATCGATCGCGAGCCCGTAGTAGTCGTAGGCCCGTGCCAGATCGAGGTTCACGTCGTTCCAGGACCGATCCGGCCGGTACTTCGACTCGTACAGCGGCACCGGCGGTCCCCGTGCGTCGAGCGAGCCGTCGGTCCGGTCCGTGTACTCGCTGTACCCCAGCTCGAAGATGTCGTTGTATCGGGCCGCCAGGGTCTCGTAGCCGTCGTCGGTCGTGCAGTCGGGAGCCGCCACGTCCAGCGTCGTCTGTGCGACACACGCCTCGATGTCGGCGTCGAGTGTCCCCTCCGTGGCGGCCTCGTGGAACGCCTCGTCGGGATGCCGGAAGGCGTGTGCCAGGGTCCGGTACAGCGTCGCTCGGGCCGCCGCGTCCACGTCGAGATCGTCGGGCGCGTCGGTGACGGTCGCCATCAGTTCGGCCCTCCTCCCGCTCGGTAGACGCCGAACGCGGTGACGGCAGTCACCGCGACGATCGCGAGTCCGGCCAGCGTCCACAGCAGCGTCTGGTAAGGCGGTCCGCCCGGCCCACCGCTCATCGGGAAGTAGTACCACTCGCTGACAGCCTTCTGTCCGGCGCGCTCGCCGTTGGAGCCGTTCCAGACCGCGAAGGCAACGTCGAGGTCGCCGTCGTCGCTGATCGCGGTCCGGTTCTCGCTGGTCGCGTCGAGGGGGCGCGAGTAGACGACGGTCCAGGTGGCGTTCTCGCCGGTCCCCTCGTGGGTGGCCGTCGCGTCGATCGCCGGCTCGTCGAACGGCGTCGTCGAGCCGGCACCGCCCGCCAGTAGCTCCTGGGTACCGGTGTCGCCGGACCAGTACCAGACGTTGACCCTGTTGTCCTGTCCGCCCATCGCGATTGGCGGGCGGGCGCTGCGGTTGGCCGGGAACTGCACGGCGACGGCGTCGGCGAACGCCCGCACGTCGCTGGCGCTCTCGTCTCTGGTCTGGTCGTGCCACTCCAGACGGACGAAGAGCCGGTCGTCGGTCGTCGCCGCCTGTACGTTCACCTCCTCTATCGTGGTGTCGTCGGCGTTTGGCACGCTCGACGGCGCGCTGGTCAGGGGCACGTCACTGGCGGGCACCGCCTCCCAGCCGTCGGCGTCGGGTCCGTCGAGTGGACCGTCGGGACGCTCGACCACGGGGATCTCGTGGGCCGGCCGCGCGCTCGCCAGCGGCGTCGCGACGGTCGAAACGACCACCAGCGTCGCCACGAGGACCGCCGCGACGAGGGCACGTCGATGCCGGCGGTCAGTCATCCTCGAACACCGGGCGACTTCGCGGTGTTCGTCTCCCGAGCTCGAAGATGACTGCCGTCGCTGTGCTTTGTCAGTCATCTTCGAACACCTCCAACCGGTACTGTTCGGCCGGATTCTTGTCCTGGAGGATCTCCATGAGTTCGCTGTCGGCTCCCTGTCTCGCCCGCTGGCGCTCCCGTTCGATCGTGTCCAGTGCCTCGTCGACGCGGTCGCCGAACAGCTCTCGAAGGTACTGGCGGGGGATACGGTCCACGTCGACCGACTCGCCCTCGTCGGTGTGCTGGGGCGGTGCGAACGGCGGGATGTAGTAGACGTTGGGCTGGGTCTGGAACTCCGGATGCAGCGGGAGCGCGACCTCGTACTCCTCGACGAGCTTGTAGATGGGTCCGTCTTCGTCGTCGAGAAAGCCCACCAGCCGGAGCTGAGGGGGACACTCCTCGGCACAGGCGGGCGCGAACGTCTCGCCGTCCGGCCCCTCGCCCTCGATGCGGGGGTAACAGAAGATGCACTTCTCCGATTTCTTCGAGACGGTGTTGTAGTACACCTTCTTGTAGGGGCACCCCTCGACGCAGTAGCGGTAGCCCCGACAGCGGTCCTGGTCGACGAGGACGATGCCGTCCTCCTCGCGCTTGTACAGCGCCGATCGCGGGCAGGCCTCGACACAGGAGGGGTGGGTACAGTGGTTGCAGATCCGCGGGAGGTAGAAGTAGTAGCTGTTGGGGTACTCGCCGGCACCCTCGTCCTCGTCCCAGTTGGGACCCCACTCCGCGCCGTCGCGGGGGCGCAGCGGCTCGTCGCTGCCCTCGTACATGATCTCTTCGTGGTTGAACTCCCAGGCCCGGCCGTAGTCCTCGCGATCGGGGATCTCGCCGGTCTGGCGGTCCGTGTGTTCCCCGGACTGCCAGCCGCCACCCGACTCCTCCCAGCCTCGCGGGTAGCCTTCGCCGGGCTTGGTCTCGACGTTGTTCCAGTACATGTACTCGCTGCCGCCGTCCTCCGTCCAGAGGCTCTTGCAGGCGATCGTACACGTCTGGCAGCCGATACACTTGTTGAGGTCCATCACCATCGCCACCTGGTGGTCGACGCCGTCGGCGACGTTGATCAGGGTGTCCTCGTCCTCGCCGTCGTTCTGGGTGTTCGAGCTCATTGGTCGTCACCTCCTGCGGGGCGCACACCGACAGACTCGCGCTGCTCGTCTCCCGAGCCCGACTGCCCGTCGGTCAGTCGGACGTCCACGTTCACGTCGCTGTTGACGCCGGTCGGACCCCAGTAGTTCGGGAAGAAGTAGAGGTGTTCGCCGGTGTCCTCGGGGTACTGGACCAGCTGCGTGGGCTTCATGTACATCGGGACGAGCGTGTTGAAGTTGTCTCGGCCCGGATACTGGAACTTCTCCCACGAGAAGAAGTGCCGGACCGTTCCGGGGTCACCCGACGGGTAGATCTTCGCCTGTACCTCGACGCTGCCCATGTCGTTGTACACCTCGACGGTGTCGCCGTCCTCGATCCCGCGCTCCTCGGCGTCCTCGGGATTGAGGAAGACCGTCGGTTCGCCCCGCTGGAGCCGGAGCATCTTCGTGTTCTCGCGCCACGTCGAGTGGATCGACCAGCGGCTGTGGGGCGTGTTGTAGGAGAGGGGGTAGTCGCCGCCGGTGTCCTGTGGCCCCTCCTTGTGCGTGGGCAACTCCTCGCCGAGTTCGAGGAACCAGTCGTGGTCGACGTAGTACTGCTGGCGGCCGGTGAAGGTGGGCCAGGGCTGTTTGTCCTGGACGTAGTCCTGCCAGGGGACGTACGGTGCTCCGTCCTCGATGTCGGAGGTCCAGTGATCCCCCGCCGCTTCGAGACGCTGGGGCTGCTCGACGGTGTCGGCGAACGTGATCTGCTCGTCGCTGTCTGCGGGGTTGGACTCCTCGCTGTGTTCGAGGACGAACTCGGAGGCCTCGCGGCCGTCTTCGAGGGCTCCCTCCTCGCCGGTCTCCCAGTCGCGCACGTAGTCGTCGTAGATCGTCGTCAGGTCGATCTCGCGGTCGAACGATCGGTCCTCGACCGGTTCGACCCCCCGTTCCTGGGCCCGCTCCTGGATCTTCTCGGCCAGCAGGCGGAAGATCTCCCAGTCAGACTTGGCCTCGCCCAGCGGCTCGACGGCGGGCGTGAACGGGTGGACGTACGTGTGCATGTCGGTCATGTTCAGGTCGTGCTTCTCGTAGTGGCTCGCCGCCGGGAGGACGATGTCGGAGTACATCGCCGTCGAGTCCATCCGGAAGTTGATGTCCACGACCAGATCCAGTTTCGGCCAGAGCTGTTCCTCGACGGCGACGTTGCCCTTGGCCTGGTTGAAGTAGTTGCCACGCCAGACGAACATCGTCGAGGGGTCCGGCCAGGACCCGTCCTCGCGCTCCTCGGGGTACACCGGCATCCAGCCCTCGTCGATGGACTCGCGGATCTTCTCGGCGGTGTCGGGATCGGTGTTGTCGAGGATGCCGGCGTGGAAGTAGGTCCACAGCGTCGTCGGCACGCCCCGCACGCTGCCGGTCGGGAACGAGAGCGTCTTCCAGCCGTGGAACGTCCAGATCTTCTCCTGGCCGACGTAGTGATCCAGCCCGGTGCCGGGTTCGCCGAGGTTCCCGGTCAGGGTCACGAGCAACTGGATCGCCCGGTTCCCCAGGTCGTTGTGGTACCAGTCGTTGACGCCCTTGCCGTGGATGATCTTGGCCGCGTCGGCGTCGGCGAACTCTCGGGCGACGCGCTGGTAGGTGTTCTCGCCGACCCCGGTCTCCTCGTGGACGAACGCGGGCGTGTACTGTGACAGTTCCTCACGGAGGTTCTCCCAGACCGACCGGACCGCCACCTCGCCGTCGTCGGTCTCGACGCTCCGCTCGACGCCCAGCTGGGGGTCGAAGTCGAGTTCGATGCTCGACTCGGGGTCGTGCTGGCCGTCGCGCTCGCCGAGCGAACCGGGCGCGGGCCGGAGCTCCCCGTCCTCGTCGACCATCACGAACACCTTGTCCGGGTCGTCGGCGTCCGCCGCGAGACCGACCTCGCCCGCCCGGAGGAACTTCCCGGTGTCTTCTCGCACGAGCAGCGGCATGTCGGTCTGCTCTTTGAGGTGGGACTCGTCGTACAGCTCCTCGTCGACGATCGTCTGGGCCATCCCGAGCGCGAGCGCGGTGTCGGTGCCACCCTCCGGCGCGAGCCACTCGTCGGTGTGGATCGCGGTCTGGGAGTAGTCGGTGAAGATCCCGACGCGTTTCGCTCCCTCGTAGCCGGCGTCGAGGAAGTACTTGGCGTCGGGGATACGGGTGACGTTGATGTTCGACCCCCAGGCGATGATGTAGTCGGCGTTGTGCCAGTCGGCGGACTCGGCGTTGTCCGTCTGGGTCCCCCAGGTGATCGGCTGACCCGGCGGCAGGTCGGAGTACCAGTCGTAGAAGCTGTGGGACACGCCGCCCAGCAGGTTCACGAGCCGGGAGCCGCTGGCGAACGACACGGGCGACATGGCCGGGATCGGCGTAAAGCCCGAGATTGCGTCGTACCGGCCCGCCTGCACCTCGTCGATGACGTGGTCGGCGATCTCCGTCAGTGCCTCGTCCCAGGAGATGCGCTCCCACTGGCCCTCGCCGCGTTCGCCGGTGCGGCGCAGCGGGTGGAGCACGCGCTGGTCGGCGTTGACGTAGTCCGTGTAGCAGGCCCCTTTCTGGCAGCCCCGCGGGTTGGGATCTGGGAGGTCCTCGTCGATCACGGGGTAGTCGCCGGCCTGTTCCTCGCGCCAGACCTGCCCGTCCTTGACGTAGACGTTCCACGAACAGGAGCCGGTGCAGTTGACGCTGTGGGTCGACCGCGCCACGGAGTCCCAGTCCCACTCCTCGCGGTAGAGGTCCTCCCACTCGCGGTAGGGGTACGATCCGATCGGATCGTCGACCGCCTGCAGCCCGTCCATCTCTTCGTCGGCGAACGACAGGCCGGTCGCGCCGACGATCGAGGCGGCCCCGAGGCCGCGGACGAAGTCGCGTCGGGTAATTCCGGAACTGTCCATCCACCGGTCGTCGTCGATGTCGTGTTCACTCATGAGTCAGAAACACCGTAAGCATCGCACAGAGAGCGCCGACGACGGCGAGCGCGAACCCGGTCGGCGTCGAGCCACCGGCTTCGAGGCCCAGCGCGACGAGGCCGAGCCCGAGCAGTTTGCTCGCCGTGTCCAGCAGTCGATACTGTCGCTCCGAGAGAGTGGCGGCGTCAGTCATCGTCGCCACCCCCGTCGGACGACCTCGCTGGTCCGCCGTCGGCCGCAACGTCTTCACCGTCCGTCTCCGGGGGCGTCGCGGGATCGTCCTCGCGCAACAGCAGGTACGTGGCGATCCCGAACAGCGTCGGCACGATCAGCAGCGCGGCCGCGAGGATCGGATTGACGACGCTGGTCGAGACGTCGAGCACCTGGTTCGCGAGGATGTTGTTCATCCCCGCGATGGAGGCGATCATGACGAACGCCACCGCCGCGACGCCGACGGCGGTCTGCCAGGGCCGGTCCAGCGGATCGGCGGTGAAGTGAACTTCCGGCGTCCGGTCGATAAAGGGCCAGGCCAGGATCGCCGCGAACACGAGGCCGGGCAGCACGATGCCACCGAGGAACTCGCTGTTGATGTGGATCGGGCCGAGGTCGATGGCGATGCCCGGAAGCAGCTTCAAGAAGCCGTAGACCCACATCAGGAACCAGTCCGGCATGATGAGCTCCGGCGTCGCTGCGGGGTCGTTGGGGCCGTACTCGGCGACGTTGTGGACCGGGAGCAGGCCGGCCAGCAGCGACAGCGTCGCGGCCGTCAGGAAGAACACGACCGCCGACACCGCGGCCTGGTTGGGGACCGCCGGGAGCCCGACGATCACGTCGTCGTTCTCCCGGTCGATCGCCTCGCGGCCGGTCTCGACGTCGTCTTCGCGGGGTGCCTCGGTGTGTTTCTGGCGAACCAGGATGAACATGTGCAGGGCCAGCCCCCCCATGATCAGCAGGGGGATCACGAGCACGTGCAGGAAGTACAGCCGCGGGATCGTCGCGCTCGTGGGGAACTCGCCCCCGAAGACGATCTCGGCGAGGAAGTCACCGACCAGCGGCACCGAGACCGTGAGATTGTACCCGATCCCCGTCGCCGTCGCGGCGAACTCGTCGAACGGCAGCGCGTAGCCGGTGTAGGCCGCCCCCATCGCCAGCACGGCCAGCCCGGTGCCGACGACCCAGTTCGGTTCCCGGGGGTTCCGGTAGGCCCCGGTGAAGAACACCCGGAGCATGTGGAGCCCGATCGAGGCCACGAACAGGTGGGCCGCCCAGTGGTGGAGCCGCCGGATGAACATCCCGAACGGGACGGTGTAGGTGATGTGCAGCACCGAGACGAACGCTTCTGGCATCTCCTCGCCCTGGAACTGGGCGACGCTGCCGTCGTACTGGACGGCGCTGGTCGACGGCTCGTAGAAGAAGCCGAGGAACACGCCGGTCAGGATCAAGAGGAGGAAACAGAAGACCGCGACCTCCCCCAGCAGGAACGAGTCCTCGGCCGGGAACGCCTTCCCGAGGAACGTCTGGCCGTTCTCCAGGTCGAGTCGGCTGTCGAACCAGTCGTAGACCTGCTTCGCTCGGGACATCATTCACCTCCGGGACCGACGGTCCCTTCGAAGTCTCCGGTCGCGACGAGTTCCCCCTCGCTGGTCATCGTGATCGGGAGCTGTGGCAGCGCTCGTCCCGGCGGCCCGTCGGTCACCGCGGCACCCGACAGCGGATCGAACTTCCCGAAGTGACACGGGCAGACGAGCGCGTTCCCCTCTCGGTTCGAGACCATACAGCCCGCGTGCGTACAGACTTTCGAGTAGGCGGCGTAGCCGTCGACGGTGAAGGCCATGTTCGTGTCGCCGCCGTAGTCGTCCTCCGAGAAGCGCACCAGCAGCGTCGGAGCGTCCTCGATCCCCGGTCGCGGCTCGGGGAACACCGTCATCTGCTCGCCCGCCGACAGCGCGCTCTCGGTGACGCGGTTGCCGTCCCCGTCGACGAGGTTGATCCCGTCGGAGTAGATCGGGCCGCTGTACCCGCGCTCGAACACCTGTGTCAGGCCCGCCAGCGGCGCGGCGAGGCTCGCGACGGCAGTCAGCCCGCCGGTCGTCGCGAGGACCTTCGCGAAGTCACGCCGCTGGAGCTGTGCGCGGTCGTCGGTGAAGATGCTCGGCTGGCTCGCGCTCCCAGCACACGGACACTGTTCGTCGTCTCCGTCGTCGTCCGGTTTCGGGTAGTCCATCATTCGTGCCCCCTGTGTTCTGCGACTTCGATGTGTGGCATGAACCAGGCGTAGTAGGCGACCGTCGACAGCGCCAGCGAGAGGAACATACCGGCGGCGTAGACGCCGAAGTACTGCGTTCGAGCCAGCGTCAGGTACTCGCCGGTAAACAGCGCGGCGAACACGATCGCGAGGACGGTCAGCCCGCCCATCGCGACCAGTCCCTCGATGGCGTCGGTCGCGTCGTGGTACTCGACGATCCAGCGCTCGTCGGTTTCGAGCCACGGTAACGACACCGTCCCGCCGTCCGCGACCGCCTCGGCGTCGTCCGGGGGTCGCACGGCGTCGTTCATGAACCGGTGGACGGCCATCAGCGCCCCCAGCAGTCCGAACAGTCCGACCCAGACGATCACGCCGACCTGACTGGGCGACAGCTTGTTCGGCGTGTCGACGAAACCATCGAGGGGACGGATGTCGGTGACGCTCTCGTCGATCGCGATCTCCTCCGACGGCGGCTCACCGTGTAGCGAGACGTACCACATCGGGAGCAACACCGCGGCGATCAACAGCACGATCAGGGTCGTGTTGCGTCTCATCGTCGTCGCCTCGCCCCTCCCGTATCCGCGGTTATTCGCCGCCGATGGACGCGCTGTACACGAGTTGCCGGTGGCTGTGCTAGTCCTTCCTCAGACCCACCATCAGGCACAGATACTGGTTGTGCAGTGCCACGTCTCTCCATACTCGCGCCTGGGTAGCTGATGCGTATAAACCGACACCGCACTTCCTGTGGCCGAGGAACGAGCGCGAATCTATTCGGGTCGCCTTTTTAATGTTCTCTCGTGGGGATCGTCGTCGCCATCACACCGGACCGTCGCGGTCGGGATCGGGTGACGGATCGTCGGGCGCTCCCTCCTCCATCGCGACCCGCATCTGGCCGCTGGTGTCGTCGAAGTGCAGATGCGAGTGGGGGTAGGCGATCTCCACGTCGGCGTCTTCCAGCGCGGCCCAGACGTTCGTCTGGACTTTCGAGCGGGTCGCGAGCAGCTTGTAGGGCTCGTCGACCCAGTATCGCAGCGTGAGCTGGACGCCGTGGTCGGCGAAGCTGTTGATGTAACACGTCGGCGCGGCGGGGTATCTGGCCGCACCGACGCGGATGTCCGGCCCGCCCTCGATGACGGCGTCGACCTGTCGGGCCGAGCGCTCGACGATCCGCCTGGCCTCGTCGAGGTCGCCCTCGTAGGTCACCGTGATGTCGAGTCGCAGGCGCGTTCGGGGGTCCTCTGCGGAGTAGTTGACCACGTCTCGCTCCCGGATCGTCCCGTTCGGAATGACGATGAACGTGTTGTCGAGAGTGAATATCTTCGTGTATCGGAGCGTGATGTCCTCGACGAAGCCCCGCGTATCGGTGTCGGAGAGCTCGATCATGTCACCGATCTCGTAGGGCTGGTCCGCGAGCAGGAAGACGCCGCTGACGATCGAACCGACGACCGGAGCGATCACCACACCGACCACGGCAGAGAACACGGCGACCGACAGCGAGATGTCGCTCAGCTTGAGCCCGTAGATACGGAGGATCGACAGGAGAGCGATCAGGAACACCGCGCCCCGGATCCCTCTGATCGCGGTCCGGGTCAGACTCGGCCGCTGGAACCGACGCGCGATGCGCCGACCGAACACGAGCACGACGAGCCGCGAGGCGAAGTACGCCACCGCGAGAACCACGACCACCGCACCCAGATCCAGTATCCAGTCGGGCACGCCCGGAAACATCCCGTAGGGCACCGGCGATTCGAGCGTCCCGGTCGGCGACGCTGTCGGCGTCGCTGTCCCGCTCTGGGCCCCCGAGACGCCACCCGTCGTCATGCTCGTCCAATCCGCGTCTCCGGATAAAAGGGTTGCGTAGCGCCCGACCACGGCAGGCGTTATCGCGGTACAACACCGTACTACAGGAACAATTAAACAATTAGCCAACAGGTACTTGACCGTCCACCAGCTAGGCACAGTCGATGACCAGTATCGACTCACGCTGCACTGCAGCGAGTGCAGAGGCACCGCCACCGACGACCGGTCGCCGGAAGTCGTTGCTCTTCTGTCCGACCTGCGAATTCGAGAGTTCCGCCGACGGAAACTGGATCGTCCGCGCCACGGCCGACGAGCGCGAACTCGTCTGCCCGGACTGCCGTTCGACGGTCGCGACGCGGTAGTTCGTCTCGTTTTGCCGGGCGTCTACAGTGACGACCGAAGTGATTCACACCCGTCGCACTCTCCTGGGATCGGAGTTCACTGACTGTCACCGACGACTGTGACCGATCTCTCCGACCCGGGTGGTGACGCCCCCTGCGAACTGACGGCCGTCGGCATCACTCGTCGTATTCCACGACGCGTTCGTCCGTGACGACGTTGTCGAGGAGACGCGTCGGCGTCGCGTCGTAGGCCGGGTTCTCGATCGAGAACCCTTCCGCCGGCTCTCGCATCACCTCCGAGACCGACCGGAACTCGTTTTCGAACGCGAAGCCGCCGTCGATCAGTTTCGACTCCGATCCGACGACGGTCACTGGAACGCCCTGATCGGCGGCGGCCGCCGCGATCGGGTACGTCCCGACGCGGTTGTACAGCGTGTCGTCGACGATGCAGTCCATGCCCACGAGTACGTGATCACACTCCGAGAGATAGTGGCCGGCGGCGCTGTCGACGATCAGGCGCACGTCGACGCCGTCGATCCCCGCCATCGATCGAGCCAGCTTGCGACCGAGATATCGGGGGCGTGCTTCCGTGACGTACACCGTCATGTCGACTTCCCCGTCGGCGGTCTCGATCGCACGCTCGATACTCTCGATCACGGTCGCGGAGTAGTCGTGCGTGAGGAGCGTCGCCGTGGGATCGAGGCGGTCGCCACACCGCTTTGCGGCCCGTTCTTTGCCGGCCTCGACCTGCTCGACGACGGCCTGAATCGCGGCTTCGGTCTCGGCTTTCGCGTCCGCGACGCTATCGAGGTCCGCCCCGGAGACGCGCTCGACGATCGCCCGCTGGGTCGTGTGCAACGACGCGTGCGACGGGTTCGCGCGTCGAAGTGCGCTGCTGTTTCGCTCCAGCGCCCGGACGTACTCCTCGGTGGTCGGGAACTCGCGGTCGGCGAGTGCCGACAGCGCTCTCGCTGCTTTCACGGCGACGACGGAGGAGCTGTGGGTCTGCATCTCGGAAATCTCCTCGACGGTCTCGTCGATCATACTCGTGGCTCGGACCCCCGCCACCAAGGGCTTTCCCCATCGCCGAATCATATTTAACTGCGGACGCGCACCATCCACTGGCTATGGTGTCGATCGGGTCGCCGCTGGACGAGCGAGCGATCTCCGAGAGCACGAGCGTCGCGATTCTGGTCGGCATCACCGTCGTCGTGACCGCCTCGGTCGGACTGAACGTCCTCGTGGCAGACAGCCAGGAGACCGGCCCGCCGTCGGCGAACTTCACCTACGATCACGTCGAGCAGAGCAACACGCTCATCGTGACCCACGACCGCGGCGACGAACTCGAAGCCGGAAAGATCCACTTCGTCGGTGCCGACCAGGACACGACCTGGGCGGCAGCGGCGGGGACCAACGAGACGACGACCGTCGGTCCGGGCGACATCGTCCAGCTCAGCGAGAACAACGCCTTCGGCACGCCGGTGACAGCTTCGACACAGATCGAGGTGCAGTACGTCTACGAGGGCAACCGGACCACGCTCGACCAGTGGCCGTCGGAGCAATGACTCGATTCCGTCTCCAGCACTAGCTCGCCGACACCGTCTCAGCGTCGCCCGCCGGCTCCTCGCCGAGCAGCCGGTCCAGCGACAGCGGGCCGCTCCCGAGGGTTACCAGTGCCGACGCCATCCCGAACAGCGTGACGTGTGCCAGCACGGGATCTTGCGGCAGGCCGAACAGCGTCGTCGTGAAGAGCAGGAATGCGACCCCGGCGCTGGCTCGCGTCAGCAGGCCGACGATCAGCGCGAGTCCGACGACGGCCTCGGTCACGCCCGCTCCGAGCACCCAGAGGCCGGGATCGACCGGGACGACGGCCGTGAGGTCGTACTTCTCGACCACTGCGAGCGATCGCGCCGGATCGCCGAGCTTCTGCGTGACGCCGAGGAAGACGAAAGAGACGCCCAGGCCGACGCGTAGCACCGTCGGGACGTACCGGCGGTACGGGGCCGTCAGCTCGTCGAGCCAGGCTTTCAGCAGGTGGACCCGGTCGACGCGCCCGTAGATCGATCCCTCCGTCGAGGCGATGTCCAGCAGGATGTCGTCGGCGCTGGGGCGACCGCCGCCGAGGACGAACAGCGCGACGAAACCGGGGACGTACTCCAGTGCCAGCAGCGCGTCGGGACTGACGGCCAGTGCCAGCACGTACAGTCCCATCCCGAAGGTGGTCACGATTCGCGTGCCGAGACCGAAGAGCAGGCAGAACCCGACGCCGATCAGCGCGAGGCGCAAGAGCGGGTTCGCGGTGGGATCGAACGACACCGTCGGTGCGAACAGGTACCCCTGAAAGCCCGCACCGACCAGCGGGAGCCCCAGGCTCAGGCGCAACATCCACGGGATCAGGTCCTCGTAGGTCGCGAGTTTGGCGCGGAGAATCTCGATATCGAGGACACGAGGCCGGTACCGCAGGTACAACGCCAGTCCGGTGACGGCGACGGCACCGCTGCCGACGAACAGCGCTGCGTTGACCGGCACCGCCAGTGTCTCGCGAACGAACGCAATCGCGTCGACCGCATCACCGGTCGGATCGGTCACGTAGTCGACGTGCGCAGCGGCCGGTCGAGCGATGGCCGCGAGCCCGACGAGTGCGAGTGCCACACGAGAGACCTTCGAGAACGTCATACACGCTGTTAGGGCCGGCGACGCCTAACCTTGCCCCCGACGACACGGCCGAGTCCTGTGGTCCCGGTGTCAAAAACCCGACCGGTAAAATTATACTTTCCTGGAGGCTATTGGGGACAGTGAGCGTCAACGTCGAATCGCGGGTCGTCGATCGCGGGAACGACGATCACGTCGATGCCGCCTGGAAGCTCAAAGAGCGGATCCGGGAGCGTGAGGGCGTCCTCAGACAGCGACACGGATTCTTCAGCGACGCCTACCGACGATCTCGGGTCTACCTCTACGTCGACGGCTCCCGAAACCGCCTCATCGGCTTCGCGGCCGTCCGCAGTGACGGCTACATCCTCTTTCTGGCCGTCGACGAGGAGTACCGCGGCCACGGGTTCGGCAAGCGACTCATCGCTCGCGTCTCGGAGGACTACGGGAGCGTTACGTGTCACGCGCGTGCGACCAATCAGGCGGCGATCTCGTTCTACGAACACCTCGGGTTCGAACGCCGACGCGAGATCGACAACTACTACGAGGACGGCGGCGACGCCTACTACCTCAAGCTCGGTGACGCTTCGATCCGCGAGAAGCTCTCGAATCTCCTGCGCGGGTGAGCGTCACGCCAGGCGGCTGTGACGGGGTCGTTCCAGTCGTCGCTCGGCTGACCGGCACGTTTATTCCCCCGATCTGTCACACTCACGTATGGTTCTTCAGGTCGGACTGGTGGAAAGCACGCTCGTTCTCGGATTCGTGTTCGTCGTCATCCTCCTCGCGATCGGCCTGTCCGCACTCGCCATCTGGGTCGACCACCGCAAGGAGATGGCGCTCATCGAACAGGGCCGGTACCCCGAAGATCCCAACCCTGCGTGGGTACTGGCCGCCGGATTCCTCCTCTTCGGGTACGGTATCGGCAGCGCTATCAACGGCTTCGCGGCCGGCGCACCGGGCGTTCAGGGTGCTGTCCCGGCGTTTCTCGGTCTCGCCGCGCTGGCGTACTACTTCGTCCGCCGTCGGGAGGGCATCGAGCGCGCCCGCTCCGACGGCGACTGATACCGCCGGCACGCGTCAGTTCGATCACTCCGACAGACACGTCGAACCGAGAGGCGCAACGCCTTTGATGGCCGTCCGCAAAGACGTGTTCAGATGGAAGAGCGGACGCAGGCGTACCTTCGGGGACGTTTCGGCGACCACTATCGCCGCAGCGAGTTCACCCCGCCGCCGGACGCCAACGAGCGCGAGTGGGGTTTTATTCCGTGGACCGACGGCCCCGGCGAGACGATGGTCCGACACCGCTCGCTGCTGGATCTGGGCGAGCTGGGGGAGTTCCTCCAGCGCAAGCGGCCCAAACACGTCTACTTCTCCGCGGGCCGGTACCGCGACCCCAGCGCCTCCTCGATGAGCGCCAAGGAGTGGCGGTCCTCGGACCTCGTCTTCGACCTCGACGCCGATCACCTGCCCGCCGTCGAACTCGGCGAAGACAGCTACGCGCAGATGCTCGCAAAGTGCAAGGACGCGTTGCTCCGACTGCTCGACTTCCTGGAGAACGACTTCGGCTTCGAGGACCTGACCGTCGTCTTCTCCGGCGGCCGAGGGTACCACGTCCACGTGCGCGACGCGGGCATCCAGCAGCTCGAACGGGACGCGCGCCGGGAGATCGTCGACTACGTCCGCGGGATCGGGCTGGAGTTCGAACAGCTCGTCGACGAGGAGGCCGTGGCCGGAACGGCGGGGCGGTCTTCGCCGGCACAGAAGCGGACGCTCTCGACCGAAGGCGGGTGGAGCCGCCGGGCTCACCGCCACGTGATGAGCGTCGTCGACGACCTGCTGGAACGCGACGAGGAGGCGGCGATCGAGCGCCTCATGGAGTACGAGGGGATCGGCGAGGGGAAGGCGACGGCGGCGCTCAGCGCGGCCCGTCAGAACTACGACCAGCTCGCGGCCGGCAACATCGACGTGCATCCGGCCTTCTTCCAGATCGCCAAGCCGCTGATGACCGAGGTCGTCGCGATGGACAACGCCCCGATCGACGAGCCGGTGACGACGGACACGAACCGCCTGATCCGTCTGCCCGGCAGCCTCCACGGCGGCAGCGGTCTCGAAGTACGGCGGATCGAGCGCGACGACATCGACGAGTTCGATCCGCTGGTCGACGCCGTTCCGGAGACCTTCCGCGGCCACGACATCACGATCGAAGTCACTGACGGCGGCCCGGTCGAACTCGGTGGCGACAGCTTTACATTGGAACCGGGCATTGGAACCTATCCAGAGCACGTGGGCGTCTTCGCGATGGCCCGCGGCCGCGCCGAGAAAGGCCCAGAATGAATCTCGACGAACTCCAGTCAGTCCAGTCCCGCGAGCGCCAGACCGACAGCCTCCAGCAGCTGCGGGAGTCGTTCTACGCCGACGCGGGGGAGTTCATCCAGCAGCTCCGCGAGGAGCGCGACAGCGTGGCCGATCGGGCCGACGACCCCTTCGACGCCCCGGAAGTCAACCGCCTGACCGACGACATCAACACCGCCGAGTCGACGGTCGAAGCGATCTACGAGCGCCGCGTCGGCAAGATCGTCAAGATGGCGTCGCTGGCCGCCGCCGACATGCCGGCCGAAGAGGAGGGGCTGACCCGCGAGGAGCGGGACCTCTTCGAGACGCTGGTTAGCGCCATCGAGAACAACCGCGATCACGTCTTCGACGTGCTCGCTGGCGACGTGACGCCGGACGCTGTCGAGGACGCGGGAGCCGACGAGAGCCCCACGGACGAGGTGTCGTCCGAGTCCGACGACGCCAAGCCGGAACCCGAGCCGGAGCCGCCCGCCGACCCCTCGCCGAGCGACGAGCCGACGACGATCGAAGCGGCCGACCTGATGGGCAGCGACGAGAGCGTCGACCTGCCGCCCGACGCGCCGCCGGACGGTCCGCCAGAGGGGGGTGCCAGCCGGGACGACCCGCTGGCCGGCGAGCAGTCGCCGGCCTCCGACGGCGGCACGGTACCCTCGCCCCCGTCCGACGACGCGGGGCCGACCTCGCCGGACGCGCCCGACACCGGCGACGAGCCGGCGACGCCGACGATCGAGCGCGCGACCGTCCGGATCACGGACGATGTCGGCGAGATCTTCGGGATCGACCAGCGCGAGTACGACCTCTCGACCGACGATGTGGTCACGCTCCCCGAGCAAAACGCCGCGCCGCTGGTCGATCGGGACGCCGCCGAACGCCTCGACTGAGACGGAGTATCGTCGCCGTTTGCCAGGTCGACCGCACGCAGTCGTGCGGTCGATTCGGGAACGATCGACGAGTCCGTACGACTATCTCTCCGGTCGCTCGCCCAGCGTGAGATCGACCGTCTCTCGGGATCCCTCGCGGAGTACGTCGACGGCGATCGTGTCGCCCGGCGTCGTCTCCAGTGCGAGAAACGAGGAGAGGTGTTGCCGGGAGGGAGTCGGGGTCTCGTCCATCGCCACGACCACGTCGCCGCCGACGCCGACTCTGACGCCGTTGACGACTTCTTCGCCGTTCGACGGCTCCAGGACGCCCTCGGCGGGTCCGTCCGTGACGACTTCGTCGATGTAGACGCCCTCGGCCGTCCGGAGGTCGTTTGCCTCGACGATCGGCGGCGTCAGATCGGTCAGCCGGACGCCGAGGTACGAGTGGTCGTAGGCCCCGGAGTCGATCAGCGACGGGACGACCCTGCGGGTGAGCGCCGCCGAGATGGCGAAGCCGATGTTGTCGCCCCCGCCGGAGTTGATGACGCCGACGACCGTCCCGTCGAGCGTGACCAGCGGGCCGCCGCTGTTGCCCGGATTGACCGCCGCGTCGGTCTGGACGGCGTCGGGGATCGAGAAGCCGTTCGCCGCCGGGAGCGTCCGGTCGACGCCGCTGACGATCCCGGCCGAGACCGAGCCCGAGAGCCCGAACGGGTTGCCGATGGCGACCACCTCCGTCCCGACGCCGGGGTCGGCCTCGACGAAGGACAGCGGCGTGGCACTCGCCGGTTTGTCGGTGACCTCGATGACGGCCAGATCGCTGTAGGCGTCGACGGCGACGACGGCGGACTCGATCCAGCCCGACTCGCGGTAGCGGACGTAGATCTCGTCGGCGTCACCGACGACGTGTTCGTTGGTCACGAGGTAGTCGTCGCTGTAGACGAACGCACTCCCCTGACCGCCGCGACTGTTCTCGGTGTACGTACGGACCGTCGCGACGGAGTCGACCACCTGCTCGTAGACGGCGCTGTAGCCGTCGCTGGCCGATTGCCCCTCGGAGCCGGCGGTCGCGTCCAGCGCGGGGGCCTGACAGCCCGCGACGCTGGCACCGACGGCCGCCGCCATCGAACCCAACACGCCACGACGCGTCTGCTGATCGTCCATGGGCGTACTATCGGCGGCGATCGAATAAACCCACGGCCAGACGACGTTTCACTCTCTGGGCGGTGGAGACAACGGCCGCGCTGGGACGCCGCGAGTCTCAGACCTGTCGACGAAACGGACACAAGCTTGAGGTAGTGGTTTACCGTATCCGTAGCTATGGCTGGATCTGGCGGCGAGCTGTCGGACGTTCCACATCCGCCGTTCCTGTTCGCCGGAATCAGGTGCGCACTGGAGATGATGCTCGTCGCGTCGCTGATACTGCTGCTTGGCTTGCCGGCCCAGAATCCGATCGTGCTCGCGGTCGTGGTGCTGCTCGCGTTCGTCGCGATGGTGGTCGTCCTGTTCTGGTGTCTCAACCAACAGATGGACCGCTGGATCAAACACGCACGGGGCAAGCCGACAGTTCAGTGACGGGATCGCGCCGGGACCGTCCGACCAGTCACTAACCTTTTGAACGTCTCTCCAGTAGTAGTCGGCAATGTCGACCAAGCGAGCGCTGGCCCAGCAACTCGGCGTGGTGGCAGGGTTCGACGATCCGCGAGCCCCGCTCGAACAGTATCGGACGCCGCCGGAGCTTGCGGCCCACCTGATCCACCTCGCCGACCTTCGGGGAGACATCGAAGATCGCACGATCGTCGACCTGGGCTGTGGGACCGGGATGCTGACGCTGGGCGCGGCGCTGCGTGGCCCCGAGCGAACCGTCGGGCTCGACGTCGATCCGGCACCGCTACAGACCGCTCGGGACAACGAGCGGAAGGTCGCGTCGGCCACGTCGGTCTCCTGGGTCCGGGGCGACGCCGAGAACGCGCCGCTGCGACCGGATCGAGACGGGACGACGGTCGTGATGAATCCGCCGTTCGGGGCCCAGTCGGGCAACGAACACGCCGACCGGGCCTTCCTGGAGACGACGGCCGCGATCGCGGACGTTTCCTACTCGATTCACAACGAGGGCAGCCAGGAGTTCGTCGGCTCGTTTGCGGCGGACAACGGCGGCACCGTCACCGACTCCTACCAGACGGAGTTCGAGATCCCACACCAGTTCGACCACCACGAGGACGAGTCGCGAGCCGTCACCGCGGAAGTGTACCGGGTCGAGTGGTAGTCGCCGTTCTACGCCGCCTCGCGGGTCGCGATCGTAACTCGCGTCCCCTCGTCGCTCGCGAACACCTGCGAGCCGTTGCGCCGGAAGGTGAGCCCTCCAGCGGTTGTCGTCCGGTTCCGGCCGGGCACCGACGCGGTGGCGAGCGTACGGCCCTCTCTGGACACCGCGAAGGCGAACCCCCCGTCGGTCGGGACCAGCGTGACGTTCCGGCCGGCGACGACGGGGTCGGCTCGGCGCGGCTCGCTCGTGTAGCCACGCGTCCGCTCGTCGCCGGCCGGCCTGAGGTACACCTTGTAGACGCTGTCGTTGCCGGCCGGCCGCCAGCCCGTGCGGTTGACGTGGACGTTTCGCCGCCAGCCGACGCCGCCGACCTCGACGGTCGCGAAACCGCGGTTCCGGAGCTGGGATTCGAGGACGACCGTCTGCCAGACGTGGCGTCGCTGGCTCGTGACGACGACGCCGCTGGTGTTGATCGCCGTCGGATCGTCGACGAACGGTAGGGAGACGCTCCGGACGTAGCCGTCGGGCACGTCTTCGCCGTAGCTGACGGTGTAGTCTCGGACTTCGACCGTCGGCTGTGGGGCCGGCGAGTCGCCGATCGGCGCGACGTTGTACGGGATCGCCGCGCCGCTCAGTCCGAGCAAGAGGACGAGGACGACGGCCAGCCCCACAGTGTGGACCCCTGCCGTCGATTCGGGCAGCCGGCGCTCGACGAGCCAGTCGAGTCGCGACCCGGCCCGCTCGTCGCCGTCCCAGATGCCGAGGATCACGACCGCCGCCAGCACGAAGACGACCGCCGCGCCGAGCCACCGAAACAGGACGAATCGGCCGTTTCCTTCCGGGACGTACAGCGCCCACAGCCCCTGGAACTCCGCGAACACGAGGAGCCCGAACCACAGCCGCGTCGGGTCCGGCCAGCGGTCCCGGTAGTACAGCAGGCCGAACCCGAGCAAGATGCCAGCGAAGAGCCCGATGGCGTGGCCCTGGATCGCGATGCTGGCCCACCACGGCGTGATGACGCGCGGACGCGGCACGGCGACGACGCGGGGGGTCTGGACCGCGACGACGAGGAATCCGAGGACCTGATCGGCCAGCAAGGCCAGCAGTGCCGTCAGCGGGCGCTGGACGAGTGCGAAGCCCGCGATGGCGAAGACGACTCCGGAGAACCCCACGACCGGTCCCAGTGCGAACAGCGACGTGAACAGCCCGACGACGAGCGCCCCGGCGGGAACGATCAGGATCCGGACGAACGGGTTCGTCAGGGCCGATCCGAACGAGTGAGCGCCTCGCTTTCGGGGGTAGTGGCCCCAGGCGTACTCGGCGACGGAGCCGAACGCCGCCGTCGCCACGAGGTTGCCCGTCACGTGCCCGAGACTGGAGTGTGTGAACGCCGCCGTCACCATGCCCAGCGGGTAGCGATACGACCAGGATCGAAACGGGATCACCAGCGGATCTCTGGGGTCCTCGATGCCGCCCTGGACGAACAGGTAGACGAGCGCGACCGCGCCGATTGTGAGCGCGGTGCCCCACGGAACGCCGAGCAACAGACGCCGACGGAGCGCGCCGAGTCGCCGATCCGTGCGGTCGCTGGCGACGAGCGCGACCCCCAGCGAGACCGCGGCGGCGAGGAGGACGGTCAGCGTCCTGAGGGGCAGCCACGACGGAACCGCATCCATCGGGCCCGGTAGCATGTCCCGATCATGGAACGGCTGTGGCTTATCCTTGGCGGCGACGGGTCGGACTCATACGGACGGTTGTAGGCGTTTACCCAGTCGACCGCACGACGGTGTGCGGTCGATCTGGTAACGACCTACAACTTTCCGTATCAGAAATCGGGTATCACTCTGTTACCTGGTTCGGAACCGAACCTATATATCTCGCTGGCGACAACGAGAGGGTAAGAGCCAACAGATGTCATCCACGTTTTCCCCGGAGCCAGACGAGACCTGCCAGGTCGTCGAGTCCTTCGACCTGATCGGATCGAAGTGGCGACTGGCGGTGCTGTACGAACTGCTCGACGGCGAACAGCGGTTCAACGAACTCAAGCGAGAGACCGGCACCAGTTCCCGCACGCTCTCGCGGGTCCTCGACGACCTGCAGGACCGCGCCTTCGTCGACCGTCGCGTCGAGGAGGCTGCACCGGTCGCGACCTACTACACGCTGACCGAGAAGGGCGAGGCGCTCGCACCGGTGTTCGACGAGATCGGCGACTGGGCCGACGAGTGGCTCGACGACGCCGTCGCGACGCCGGAGATCGAGACGCAGTGACGCGGATCGTGTAGCGGTTTCCCGATAGTCGTCTCTCCCGTGGCGACGCTCGCCAGCACGCACCTTCGGTAATGCGTATGACACGAGTACGGTCCGACAGCGTAGCTTTTTCCACCTGCAAGTACCACTGTCGACTCGATGGGAGTCCGGCCACCGGCAGACGACGACGGCGACGAACCGGACGCGATCGAGTTCGGTATCGCCGCGCTCGACGGAACACTGAGCGACGCCGATATCGAGTACCCGACCGACAAACAGACGCTCCGGTCCGAGATCGGGCACCGCGAGGTCCCTTTCGACGCCACGGGCCACTCGATCACGGTCGCGGAGGCGCTCGAACAGGTACCGAAGACGAGCTTCGAGAACGAGCAGGAACTGCTCAACACCCTCCACCCGGTGTTCGAGGCCCGACGCGAAGCCACGAGCAACAGTCTCCTCTCGCAGCTTCGGGCGCTGGTCCCCTTCTAGGGACGACTGGTCGAACTGGCCCGCTCCCCGTCCGATTCTCCCTCCGCGCTGGGCTCCGTGCCGTCGCCGACGGCGTCGGCCGCGGTCGATTCGTTACCGACCTGGCGCGCGATCTCGCTCAGCCGTCGGGTCTGCTCGCGATTCAGTGCGACGATCATGTCCGAGAGGACGCCGAACATGAGCAACTGGATGCCAAAGAGCAGCCCCGAGGCGGCGACGAGCGCGATCACCTCGTGAGAGACGCCGACGACGAACCACTCGTAGGCGACGTAGATCGCCAGCACGACCCCGACGAGTGCGCTCGCCACGCCGACGCTCCCGAAGTAGAACAGCGGATTGTTGGTCTTTGCCATCCGGTACAGCGTCAGGATGATCACCGCACCGTCGCTGAACGGATCCAGATTCGTCTCCGAGTCGTCGGGTCGGGCCTGGTAGGTGATCGGCACCACCGTCGTCGAGACCCCCTGTTTGACGCACTCGACGGCCATCTCCGTCTCGATGCCGAACCCGTCTGCGGTCAGGTCGAACTGCCTGACCGACTCCAGCGTGAACGCCCGGTAGCCAGAGAGGATGTCCGTCAGATCTCGGCCGTGAATGACCGAGAACGCCGTGTTGATGATCCCGTTGCCGACCTGATTCAATCGGGTCATCGCACCGGCTTCCATATCGGCAAAGCGGTTCCCGACGACGTGCTCTGCGCGTCCGTCGAACAGCGGTTCCAGCAGCCGGTCGGCCTCGTCGGGCCGGTAGGTGGCGTCGCCGTCGAGCATGAGGACGTAGGGCTGTTCGACGTGGCGATTCAGGGCCTCGCGGACCGCTTGCCCCTTGCCCGATCCCCGTCCGGTGCCCGACTGCTCGACGACCCTCGCGCCGGCCTCGGCTGCGAGTTCCCGCGTGCCGTCGTCGGAACCGCCGTCGATCACGAGCACGTGTTCGAACCCCTGTCCGACGAACGAGGCGACGACATCGCCGATCGTCGCCGCTTCGTTGTACGTCGGGACGAGAACGCACACGTCGTCTCGATCGGCCATTGTTGACCAGTCGACTGCGCGGACTCAAATATATACTGGTGGGCTATCCGGCACGGGGCAACTCGATCACGACGGCGGTGCCGCCCCGGTCGCTCTCTTCGATCCAGACCGAACCGCCGTAGGAGTCGACCATCACGTCCACGAAGTACAGCCCGAACCCGGTGCCACTCGACCCGTTTCGCCGGGCACCGCGTTCGAACACCGACGGTCGCCGCTCGGGCGGGATCCCCGGACCGTCGTCCGCGATTCGGACCCGTATCGTCTCGGCGGCCTCGGTCGCGGTCACCTCGATCGACGGCGACGATTCGGTGTGCTCGACGGCGTTGAGCATGACGTTGGCGAACACGTCGTCGAGGAGTTCGTCGCCAGCGACGGTCACGGCCGGCACGTCGATCGACACCGAGCAGTGCTGGTCCGCGCTCGTCGGACGGCTCGACGCCGCTTCGAGCATCGCTCGCAGATCGACCGGCTCCGGGTCTGTCAGACCGTCTTCGGACAGTGTCGACAGCACCGAGCGGACCTTCTGGGTCAGCTCGACGATGTCGTCGCTCCACTCCAGGATCGTCTGTGCGTGGTCGTTGAGTTCCCCGTCGAGGTCGGCTTCGAGTCGCTCGGCCCGCGCCCGAACGACGTTCATCCCGTTGAGAATGTCGTGTCGGAGGATCCCGTTGAAGAAGTCCATCTGTTCTTTCCTGTTTTGCAGGTCGGTGATGTCGAGCCCCTCCGCGACGATCTCCGAGACGGCTCCGTCGTCGTACACCGGCCGGACCGTGACGGCCGTCTTGATGCGACTGCCGTCGGCCCCGACGTGTGTGCCCTCGAACTCGACGGTCTCGCCGCTCTCGGCCCGCTCGATCGCGTCGCGGCACTTCGCACGCTGTTCGTCGTCGTGGTTCCACCAGGGCGTCTCCGGGAAGGGATGGCCACGCACGTCGTCGACGTCGACCCCGGCGAAGGAAAGCGCCGTCTCGTTTGCACGCAGCAACGTTCCGTCCGGTTTGAGGATCCCGACGAAGACGTTCGGCGAGTCGAACGTCGCTTCGAGGAGTCGCTCGTTGCGGTCCCGCAGCGACGCGATCTGCTCCCGTTCCAGTTCCGACTCGACCCACCGACGAAGCGTGTCGAGGAGCACTCCCTGCCAGGGATCCAGCGTCGACCTCGGCTCCGACGGATCCCCGAAACAGAGCGTTCCGTAGGTCTCGCTGTCGACTTCGATCGGGACGCCGACGTACGTCTCCAGACCCCACCTGTCGTAGGCCGGATCGTCCGGTGCGCTCTCACTGACATCGAGAATCGTGTACAGATCACCGTCGGACAGCGTGTGTCGGCAGTACGTCTCGGAGAGTGGCGACGTGTCGCCGACGGCGTCGGCCGCGTTTTCGCCGGCCGCGACGGCGATCTCGTACCTGTCGTCGGTGACGGCCGAGAGATATCCGTTCGGGTATCCGAGGTGTTCACACCCGACATTGAGCACGCGCCCGATGCGGTCTTCGACAGTGCCGTCTCCGTCGGCCATCGCCGACGTGAGGTCCTGTAGCGCTTCGAGGTGACGCGTCGACGCGTCGGCCGTGTCGTCACCGCCCTCGGGGTCCATGCCAGCTAGTGGGCACGACACCGCTTCAATCCTCTGGCGGCCGAGCCGGTAGTGTTCAGATAAGAGATCGAGAGTAGCATCGTCGAGGCACCGAAAGCCCTCGTGCAGTTGCGGTCCCGCGGCTCGCTGCGCGCGCTCCGCGTGCTTGCCGAGAGGGACTCTCCGAGTCCCTCTGGCCGTGCGAACGGGCGCTTTGCGCCCGTGAGCAGACTTTGCCGGGGTTCCCGCAAGGGCCGGCCGGTGGACCCGGCCGGCTATAACGTGACGGCTCCGCCGTCACGCAGCACTCGCCCTTTCATCCGCCAAGTTTCAGACGGTGAACCAGCCGATTCCTGGTGGATGAAAGGGCGAGGTGCGGTCGGCGGTTCTGCGGCGGCACTATCGAACGCAGTGAAGATATCCGCCACAGAACCGCCGAGCGTGCCGAGGGCTTTCGGTGTCTATATGTCAGTCAGTGCTGCTGCTTATCTGAACACCGCCGCCGAGCCCTGGCCACCGCGGTCGTCACGAACGCGCGGCCGACGGCGTCACCAGGTGCCGTGGAAGGTGTCGAAGGCGAGTTCCTCCAGGTCCTCCTCGCCGATTGCGATGCGGTACTCCTGGGGCGTCAGCATCGGCTTCTTGAACTGCGGGCCGTCGTCGGTCGTGATCCGCGGGCACCCCGTGTTGACGTAGGCGTCCATCCCGAAGTTCGTCAGTCGATCCGGCGTCACCTCGTCCATCGTGATGAGGTAGGCGTCGTCGTTGTTCTCGACGATCTCGGTCGCCTGGTCCCAGCGACCCTGTCCGATCTTCGTACAGAAGATGACGCCCCACCGCTCGGCGTCCATCGCCTTGTGGACCGAGGCGTACCGCTGTTTCATGAACTTCTCCGTGTCGGCGACGTGGACGGCGTTGTTGACCGGATCGGCGATGACGACCTTCTTGTCGGGGTGTTCCATCGCCAGCCCGAGCGGGTGGAACTTGCCACCGCCGACGTAGAGGATCTGGTCGGCGTCGACCTCGGCGCTGGCGTAGTTGCACCCGAGCACCTGTCCCTCGTGGGTCAGTCGCTCGTCGCCCTTGCGGGTGTGGACCTCGTAGTCGCGTTCTTCGAGCCAGCCGCGCATCTCGTCGAACTTGTTCATGTGCTGGGCCGTCGTCACGAGCCCGACCTCGGGGTCCTCGTCGGGAGCGGGAAGCTCCGATTCGAGGGCCTGCTCCATGATCGGGAACACGTCGACGTTCGAGAACAGCGGCACGTAGATGATCTTGTCCGACTCCTTCATCGGGGAGTGGCCGAAGTGAACGAACACGTCGGTCCGGCGCATCAGGTACGTGTCCAGGTCGCAGGCACCGTAACAGGGCTGGCCCGAGATCATCACCTGCGTGTCGTCTGGCAGTTCGTCCCGAAGGTCGTCGGCGACGGCTGGTCCGCGGCGCTTCAGCCCTTCCGGGAACTGGAGGCCGACGGTCTCTGCGTCGCGGTCGGCGACTTCCTCGACGATGCGGTCGAGTTCGTAGTCCCACTCGCGGTCGTGCTTGAGAGCGAGCCCAGTCGCCCGGAGATCCCCCTCGCTGCGGTCCTGACTCATTGGACCGCCGTAGCGCCTCGGCGCGTATAACAAGCGCGCTTCCAGACGGTATCCCCGGCCACACGGACACAGCCCCGCTCGGACGACCCGCTGTCCGTTCGTCGCCGCGTTCGCTACTCGTGGTGGCGAGACGTGTGACAGACGGACAGCGTCCCGTACGAAGTATCGTAGATCGTTACCGGATCGATCTCACGATGGCGTGGGCTCGACCGGACAGACGGCGACGACACTCCGCCTCAGGACTCGTCGAGGAGAAGCTCCTGTGTGGCGTCGTCGACCGACGCCAGTCGATCCGCGATCCGGTCACCGAACGCGACGAATCCGAAGGCCAGAACGGCGAGCATCGCGCCACCGACGAGTGTCAATGCCATACACTGGCTTACCGCTCTACCCCCAAAAGCCTGCTCCCCCGGTGGCGGTTCGGCAACTCTTTAGGCGGCCAGCACCAAGGACGGAGAGATGAGCATCGAGTCCGAGACCTCCGATTCGGCCGTCGACAGCCACGTCGAAGAGATCGCCGCCGAGTTCGGCGACGCGATCACACAGCTACCGGTGTACCAGCGCTTCGCCGAAGCCAAAACGGCCGTCGAGAACGACGAACAGGCCCAGGAGAAGATCGAGGAGTTCGAGTCCATTCGCGAGGAGTTCATGCTCGCACGCCAGACCGGACAGGCCGACCAGGAAGCGCTCAGAGAGCTCCAGGCCGCACAGGAAGAGCTCCACGACCTGCCGGTGATGAGCGAGTACCTCGAAGTGCAGAGCGAACTCGAACTGCGTCTGCAGGAACTCAACGAAGTCGTCTCCGAGCAGCTCGTCGTCGACTTCGGCGAGAAGGCCGGCGGCTGCTGCGAGGACTGATACGGTTTCTTGTAGTTGCTTACCGGTGATCGTCGCCACGGAGTAGACGATCACCGGTAAATCGCTACAATAATCCGTATGACGCCGCGGCTCGCGATCGTGTCGCTGCTTTCTTCGCGGAGTGACGACGGCGACCGACGGCCGGCGAGTAGCGCGTCGGCGGGCCGCCAGTATCGTCGGCTGGTCCCGGTGTCGTCGTCCGAAGTCTGCCGCCATTCGTGCTATCAGAGTCTGAAATGGGGCGCGAAGGTCGCTGCTACTGGCGTTCGTCGGGGGCGTCGCGAACAGCCACTCCCCGGGCCACAGGTGGGCTTGAGGCGTCTGGAAACCGCCACAGTTCCCGAATACAGAACCTGATAATTCGGCGCGTAGTCTTATTACCGAGTAGTGGCCACCGGTAGACAAGCGGAGCGAGTACTATTCAAATGCAACAGAGTTGGCAACGCGACCGAGCGGGTGACCGCGGTCAGGTCGGGATCGGGACGCTGATCGTGTTCATCGCGATGGTCCTCGTCGCGGCGATCGCGGCGGGCGTACTGATCAACACCGCGGGCTTTCTCCAGACGAACGCAGAACAGAGCGGCCAACAGAGCAGCCAACAGGTGACCAACCGCCTCCAGGTCGTCGACATCGCCGGGTCTGACATCGTGAAAGACGGCGAGGGCTTCGAGGTGACGACGGTCGACGTGACCGTCAAGCGAGCGCCGGGCTCGGGCAACGTGGACCTGTCGACGACGACCGCCCAGTGGGTCTCGTCGGGCGGCAGCTACAACGTCCTCAGCTACACGGCGGCCGAGGGATCGGGCGGATCAAGTGGTGACGCCGGGTTCATCACGTCGACGCTGCAGGACGACGACGGCTCGATCTCGAACAGCAACGCCCTCAACGACCAGGCCGACCGGGCGATCATCAGATTCCAGACCGACTCGGTTCCCACCAGCGAAGAGGAAGACGACCTGAACGGGAAGCTCGTCAGCGGGGACCTCACCGAGGGATCGTCCGCCGAGATCAGGCTGACCACCCAGGCCGGCGGCGAGACGACCGCCACGGTCGTCGTGCCCGAGTCTCTCTCGGGCAAGTCCGCCGTCTCGCTCTAGGCCGTCGCCCGCTTTCGCAAGGACTTAGCGGCCGCTCGCGACACGTTCAACCATGACTGTCGACTCCGACTGGGGCGACTGGCTCGTTCGCGCGGTCGAAGACGCGGATCCCGACGGACTCGCGATCTGGTACCTCGGCTGTAACGGCTTCGTACTCAAGTCCAGCGGCGGCTCGGTCGTCTACGTCGACCCGTATCTGGGTATCGGCGATCCGCCACGGACGGTCCGGATGATCCCCGTCCCGTTCGATCCCGACGACGTGCGCGAGGCGGACGCGGTCCTCGCGACCCACGAACACACGGATCACACGCACGGGCCGAGCCAGGCACCGATCCTCGCCGGTACGGGAGCCACGTTCTACGGCACCGACGCGAGCCACGACGTGGTCTCGGCCGAAAACTGGACCGAGACGTGGGACGTCGACGACGAACAGCTCCGCGAGATCGGCGAAGGGGACACCTTCGAGGTCGGTGATCTCACCGTCCACGTCGAACCCGCCAACGATCCCGACGCCGACCACCCCGTCTCGTACGTCTTCGAACACGACGCGGGGACGTTCTTCCACGGCGGCGACGCACGGCCCGGCGCGTTCGAGTCCGTCGGCGAGTCCTACGACATCGACGTGGGCGTCCTCGCGTTCGGTACCGTCGGGATGATCCCCGACAAGGAGACCCGCGAACCCGAACGCACGAAGTGGTACAACGACGAGAACATGATCGTCGAAGCCGCGAACGAACTCCAGCTCGAGACGCTCGTCCCGACCCACTGGGACATGTGGAAGGGCATGACGACGGAGCCGACGGTGCTGCACAACCACGTCAACAGCTTCCCCGCACCGGCGATCCTCGACATCGTCGAGATCGGCGATCGGATCGACCTGGAGTGAACTGACAGTTCAAAGAAGTAATAAGGCAGGCAATACGTATCTTTAATATTCTCGCTCGACGCTATTCGAGACATGAGTGACTCTCAGGCGTACGAGGAGATTACCGTGGTCTCTGATGGGGTGACCGTCACCAAACGGTACGAGGCCGACGAGTTCCCGGTGCCTGCCATCGCGTTCAAGTTCGCGTCCAGCCGGACCGAACCGGTGAGCGTGCGGCTGACCGACGTGGTTCCGGAGGACGTGGCAGTCGAGGATCTGGGCTTTCACCCGGAGTACGGGAGCGAGTTCTGGACGATCGACGACGACGAGATCGCCTTCGAGCGTGAACTCGAACCCGAATCGGAGTACACGACGGTGTACGGAATCCGCGCGACCGGCACCGACAACGTCGAGCAGTTCCTCACCGAACCACAGATCGACCGCATCGACCCGCCGCTGGAAGACGACGGGGGCGAACTCGTCGGCGAAGGATCCGACGCTGTCAAAGACGTGATCAGCGGCGACGCCGACAGCGTTCCGGGGCTCGAAGAGTCCGACGACGAGGACATCGAGACCCTCGACCTGAAGGATCCGAACAACGAGGGCCAGCAGCGCCGTGCCGCCGAACGCACTCCCGAGGAGACGGACGGCGACGCCGAGGAGGCGTCCGAGGACGGATCGGCCCAGCAGGCGGCGAACAACGGGACTGCGAGCAGCGTCGAAGTCGAGGGCGGGAGTCTCGTCGCCGCGATGGCGAACGAACTCCGGAACAACGAGGTCCGGAAAGAGGACGTCCAGATCCTCCGGAAGGCCTTCGACCTCGCGAGCGACGACGGCTCCGTGACGGCCCGGCTCGACAAGCTCCAGAAAGACGTCTCCGACGTCGTCGCGTACACCGACGCACTCGAAGAGTTCCTCGACGAGAACGGCACCGGCGAACAGCTCATCGACGAGTTCGAGTCCGAGGTCGAGCAGTTCCGCTCCGAAGTCGAGGAGTTCGAGTCCGAACTGGCATCGGTCAAGTCGACGGCCGCCGAGAACGGCGCTCAGATCGACGGACTCGCCGACGGAGTCGAGCAGATCGACGAGAGTGTCGACGACGTGACAGACGACGTATCGGAGCTGGAGTCGACCCTCGACGGCGTCCAGGACGACCTCGAAGAGATCCGCGAGGAGATGGCCGATGCGGGCGTCGAGAGCCAGATCGAAGAGATCGACGAGGAGATTGCCGAGCTCAAAGAGTGGCGCGAACAGCTCTCGTCGGTCATCGGTGGCGGCGACTGACGCGACCGGTCGCGTCCCGCCCACTCCGGGGCAGAGATATGTCGACACGGAGACACTCGCCCGTGTGAAACCGGACTCGTTTTACTCCCCCATCGTCTGTGCCATCGTAATGACGACGATCAGCGTGGCCGTTCCACGCAAGGGTCGCCCGCTGGAGGCCGTGCTCGAACGGCTGGCGACGACGGCAGCGTTCACCGAGATCGCCGACGACGTGATCTCGACGCTGCGCTACGAGAAGGCCATCACGAAGGACGACGCCACACCCGACGCGCCGGTGTACGATCGTCTCGCGGCGTACAGCGACCTCGACGACCCGACCAGACCCGAGTACACGCTCTTGCGAGACGACCGCGAGGGGATGCCCCGACGCGTCGTCTTCGACAGCCTGACGGTCCCGGTCGACGGGATCGACCTGCGTCTGGTCGGTCGAGAGGAGCCGTTTCGGTCGCTGCGCAAACACGAGTTCGCGCTGGGCTTCGACAGTGCCGACCTCGTCCTCGAAGAGGTCGTGCAGCTGCGGGACGATCCCCTGACCGAGATCGCGGCCATCAACGAGCGGATCGATCCGGTCGACACGGACGTTCGCGTCGTCACCGGGATGGGTGATACGGTGTATCACACGCTGCTCGGAACGCCAGCGGTGCGCAAGTCGCTCCCACACGATCTCTCCCGCGAGTTTCTCTCGGCCTACGAGGGCGATCTCTGTATCTCGCCGCGCTACGAGCGGCTGGTCGAGGCCGTCATCGGCACGGACGCCCTGCGAGACATCGAGTTCGTCTACCCCGAGAACGGACGGGAAGAGGAGGCCGCCATCGCCGAGGCCGGGCTGGGCGTCTACCTCACCGTGACCGGTTCGACCGCCCGCGACCACGGGCTCGAACTGGGAGAGCAGCTGTTCCCCAGCGAGACTGTCCTGCTGGAGAACCGCTCGGAGGTCGGCGACGGCGTCGATCGGGTCACGGAGCTGTTCGCTGCGCCCGACGAGTCCGTCCTGGCGCTCCAGTAGCGGTCCCGCGGTGACATCGGTGTCAGCACAGACCTTTGACCCTCGGCGACCTACGTCGCCGTATCCGTCACCGCGACGGCACCACCATGTCACGACACAGAACCACGCCGACACGGACAGCCGGGGCCGACAGATGAGTGAGCCACACGCCGACCAGCCGGTCCACACCGCGGGCACGCCGCTGGACGACGCCAGCGTCGCCGTCGTGATGATCCACGGCCGCGGAGCCAGAGCCGAGGGATTTCTCCAGCTCGCAGACGAGATCGCCGTCGACGGCGTCGCGTATCTCGCACCGCAGGCACAGCGCGGGAGCTGGTACCCCAACCGTTTCGTCGACCCGATCGAGAGCAACGAGCCACACCTCACCGCCGCACTCGGCGTCGTCGCGGACACGATCGAAAGAGCCCTCGCAGCGGGCCTCGACCACGAACAGATCGTCCTGATGGGGTTCTCTCAGGGTGCCTGTCTCGCCAGCGAGTACGTCGCCCGGAACCCCCGCGCGTACGGTGGACTCGCCGCCTTCAGCGGCGGACTCATCGGACCGCTCGGGATGGCGTTCGACCACGACGGGGAACTCGACGGGATGCCGGCCTTCTTCGGCTGTAGCGACTCCGATCCGCACATTCCGGAGACTCGCGTCACCGAGTCTGCGGACGTGTTCGAGCGCCTCGGAGCCACCGTCGAGACGCGACTCTACGAGGGCATGGGCCACACGATCGTCGACGACGAGGTCGAGTACGTCGTCGATCTGCTGTCGACGCTGACGGGTTCGGACTGATACGGATTCTCGTAGCAGTTTCCCGGTGATCACCTCGTGGCGACGATTGCCGGTGAGCACCTACGAGAGTCCGTATGATACTGTCGACTGTCCCGTCGTGAAGCGATTCGCCACCCGGTGTGGCGAAATCGATCACAGTGGGACAGCCGGCGGTACGACACCGCCGGTGAGATTCTCACCGGGCGGGAACGATCCCGCACCGGTGACCAACGTCACTTATCCGTCTCGAACGCCTTGTCTCAACTCGAATGCTGTCAGACGAGTTCGGTCGCGAGGTCTCGGGCGTCCGCGTCTCGCTGACCGATCGGTGTAACTTCGACTGCGTCTACTGCCACAACGAGGGGCTGGGAGACACGCGCGGCCCACTGGCGGCCCAGGACGACGAGCTCTCGACGGACCGGGTCGTCGACTTCCTCGAAGTGGCCGCGGACCTCGGCGTCGACTCGGTGAAGTTCACCGGCGGGGAACCGCTGCTCAGAGAGGACCTCGCCGAGATCGTCGAGCGGACGCCCGACGAGATGGCGGTGTCCCTGACGACGAACGGGACCTACCTTCCCGGGCGAGCGTCCGAACTCGTCGACGCCGGACTCGAACGAGTCAACATCTCCCAGGACGCACTCGACCGGGAGGCGTTCGCCGAACTCACCCAGAGTGGCGCGTACGACCGCGTGCTGGAGGGCGTCGAGGCGGCGGTCGACGCCGGACTCGCCCCGGTGAAGATCAACATGGTGGTGTTCGAGCCGACGGCGGGGTACGTTCCGGAGATGGTCGATCACGTCGTCGAGAACGAGGGGCTTCGCCTCCAGCTCATCGAGTACATGCCCGAGTTGGCCGGCCATCCGGAGTGGGCGATCGACATCGATCGCGTCCACGACTGGCTGTCCGAACGGGCCGACCGGATCGAGCACCGCCAGATGCACGACCGGCGGCGGTACTTCGTCGCGAGCGACGACGGCGACCGCGAGGGGATGGTCGAGATCGTCGACCCGGTGGGCAACGAGACGTTCTGTGCGAACTGCCACCGGGTGCGACTCACCCACGACGGCTACCTGAAGGGCTGTCTGAACCGCAACGACGACCTCCGGTCGATCGGCGAGACGAAGTCTCGCATGCGCGATGCGTTCCGGGCGACCGTGGCCAGCCGCGTCCCCTACTACGGCGAGTACATGGTCGAGACCGAGGACGGCTGGGAACGCGACGAGCGGTACCGCGACGGGGAGGGCGACCGCGCCCCCTACGCCTACACCGAGGACTGATACGGGCGGTCGTCGGAATCTCCCCGCTTTCGCCGCCCTGGGAGGCGAATCGATTCACGACGGGACAGCCGACGGTATCACGTGCCCCGTCGCGGCCTCGCGAAGTCGTGGCTTTTTGCCCTCCGGCGGCCTGTGTTCGAGTATGACAGACGACCCTCGAGGCGTCGGATTCAGAGAGCAGACGCGGCTCGGGCCGGCCCGCGAGCGGTTGCTCGACTCGCTGTCGCCGGTGTCTCGAACGGAGGCGGTGCCGATCACGGACGCCGACGGACGGGCACTCGCGAGCGAACACACAGCCCGGCGACCGGTGCCACACTATCCGCGCGCGGCGATGGACGGCTTCGCCGTTCGGGCCGAGGACACGTTCGGAGCGACCCGACGATCGCCGGTCCGACTGGAGCGATCGGAGTCGGTCGGCCCGAACGCCGCGTGCCGCGTCCACACTGGGAGCGAACTGCCGGAGGGTGCCGACGCGGTCGTACAGGTCGAGCAGGTCGAGGCCGACGACGCGACGATCGAGGTGTTCGACGCCGTCGCCAGCGGCCAGAACGTCGCGCCGGTCGGTGACGACGTCTCGGACGGACAGCACCTGTTCGATCCCGGCCACCAGCTCCGTCCCTCCGATCTGGGACTGTTGAAGGCACTCGGAGTCGAGACCGTGGCGGTGTTCGATCGCCCACGGTTCAGCGTCGTCCCGACGGGCGAGGAACTCGTCCAGTCCGATCCCGAACCCGGCGAAGTCGTCGAGACGAACGGCCAGACCGTCGCTCAGTACGTCCGGCGGTGGGGAGGGGAACCGACCTACCGTGACGTGGTCACCGACGACGAGGCCGCGCTTCGGTCGGCCATCGAACGAGATCTCGACCACGACCTGATCGTGACGACCGGCGGCTCCTCGGTCGGCGAGCGGGATCTCTTGCCGGCGGTCGTCGACGATCTCGGGACGGTCTCGGTCCACGGCGTCGCACTCAAGCCCGGCCACCCGGTCGCGTTCGGCCGCGTCGAGGAGACGCCGATCCTCGTGTTACCGGGCTATCCGGTGGCGACGATCGTCAACGCCGTCCAGCTGCTCCGGCCGGCCCTCAAGAAGCTCGCACACCTCCCCGAGCGCGAGCCACCGGTGACGGAGGCCCGTCTGGAGCGAAAGGTCGCGAGCGAGGTCGGGACGCGCTCGTTCGTCCGCGTTCGACTGGATCGTGACGGCGACGAGCGGACGGCGACACCCACCAGAGCCAGCGGTGCCGGCGTCCTCTCCAGCGTCGCGCTGGCCGACGGCTGGGTCGTCGTTCCAGAAGACAGCGAGGGGTACGACGCCGGTCGGACCGTCGCCGTCGAGGACTGGGAGTGGTCGCCGTGAGCGACCGCAAGGAGTTCCGTGATCTCGCGACGCCCGAGCGCGCACACGAGGTCGCCGACGGCCTCGACATCGATCCCGGTGCCGAGACGGTCCCCCTCGACGGGGCCCGCGGGCGCGTCCTCGACGAGCGCATCGACGCGACACTGGACGTACCGGGGTTCGATCGGGCGAGCATGGACGGGTACGCGCTCCGGGCCGAGGACACCTTCGACGCCGACGAGGCGAGCCCGGTGACCCTGTCGCTGGCCGGCGCGGTCCACGCCGGTGAGCGGCCGGCGGTGTCAGTCGACCCCGGAACGGCGGTCGAGGTCTCGACTGGCGCGGTGATGCCCGACGGTGCCGACGCGGTCGTGATCGTCGAGCGGACGACGGCGACCGACGACGGCGTCGAGATCAGAACCGCAGTCACTCCCGGCCAGAACGTCATGCTCTCGGGGGCCGACATCGCTGCCGGGACCAGGGCGCTGGGCCCCGGAACGCGGCTCACTCCCAGCGAGATCGGACTGCTCTCCGCGCTCGGCGTCGACGAGGTGCCGGTCCGAGCGAAGCCGACGGTCGGCATCCTCTCGACGGGCGACGAACTCGTCCGCCCGGGCGAGCCCCTCCAGAGCCAGGCCGGAGAGATCTACGACGTGAACAGCTACACGATCGCGACGGCCGTCGCGGAGGCCGGCGGAGCGCCGGAGTTGTACCCCCACGTCGGCGACGATTACGAGGCCATGGAGCGACTGCTCCGGCGGGCCGCGACGGAGTGTGATCTCGTCCTCTCGTCGGGATCGACGAGTGCCAGCGCCGTCGACGTGATATACAGCGTCGTCGAATCCCAGGGGACGCTCCTCCTGCACGGGACCGCGATCAAGCCCGGAAAGCCGATGTTGATCGGTGAACTCGGCGACGCGGCCTACGTGGGCCTGCCGGGGTATCCGGTCTCTGCGCTGACGATCTTCCGGACGTTCGTCGCACCGCAGATCCGCGACGCGGCGGGTCTCCCGGAGCCGGCCACCGCGACCGTCACCGGTGAGATGGCCGTCCGGGAACGCTGTGAGGAGGGTCGCCGCCGGCTGCTGGCTGCCGGCCTCGTCGAGAACGGCGACGGCGATCTGCTCGTCTACCCGGTCGACAAGGGCAGCGGCGCGACGACGAGTCTCGTCGACGCCGACGGGACCGTGACCGTGCCCGCCGACACGGCCTTCCTCGACGCGGGCGAGTCCGTCACGGTGGAGCTGTTCTCGCCCGACGTTCGGCCTCCGTCGGTGCTGTGTGCCGGCGACTCCGATCCCGTGGCTTCCCAGCTCCTCGACGGCCTGGACGAGCCACGCTTTCTCCCGGTCGGGACCCGTGAGGCACTGCGGCGACTGCGTGATGGGATCCCCGACGTGGTGGTTGCCGCTGGCCCGACCGGAGCGTCCTCGGACGCCGTCGAGTTGGGCGGCTGGACTCGCGAGTGGGGGCTGGTCGTCCCCGCGGGCAATCCCGATGGAATCGAGGGCGTCCCGTCGCTGGTCGACGACGACGGATCGATGGTCAATCTCGCGACCGGATTCGGGCTCCGTACTAGCTTCGACGCCCATCTCGACGCCCTCGCGGACGAACGCGACATCGCCCGGAGCGAGCTGACAGACGACATCTCGGGGTACGACCTGACGACTACCGGCGGCGAGAGCCCGGCCCGCGCAGTCTCGGACGGCGACGCCGACGCCGGCCTCGGACTCCGGGCGACTGCGACGGCGCTCGGACTCGGTTTCGTCTCGCTGGGCCGACAGCGGGTCCGCGTACTCACAACGGCCGATCGTCGGGACAAGCCCGCAGTCGAGCGACTCGCCGGTGCGATCGACGAGGTCGACCTCTCGGAGTTCCCCGGGTTCGACTGACGACGACAGCCGATCGCTCTCTGCTCTCCGGCGGTCTCAATTACACGATGAGGGAGTTGAACACGACACCTACGACAACACCGATTGTGACGACGGTTCCAGCGTAGACGAGCAATAGTCGGCGCTTGAACAGCTTGTTCAGGAGAATCAGGTTCGGGATACTCACACCGGCTCCACCGATGACGAACGCGAGCACGGTTCCAACGGCGATTCCCTGTTCGCTGAGGGAGGCCGCAATGGGGAGCATTCCACTGAGGCTGACGTAGACTGGAGCCCCGACGAGTGCGGCCAGTGGCACGGAGAGTGGGTTCTCCGGACCGAGCACGGTTCGAACTATCTCGACGGGGACGACGCCGTGAATTAATGCTCCGAGAACCATCCCGAGGACAAGATACGGAAGGGTATCGACGAAGAACGACCACGCTTCACGCGCGGCCGATTCGAAATGCTGCCGGTGCGTTTGCTCCGTATTCGCCGCTCCGCCGGCACAGCAGTCGACTGTTCCGCCGTCCGCAACGGTCTGACCTGTACTATCCGTAATGTGGACTTCCTTGACGTGGTCGGCCAAGCCCAGCCGACCGATAACGATTCCGCCGAGAACGGCTGCGAGAAACGTTATGAGGACGTACCAGACGGTTACTTCGATTCCGAACAGCCCGATTAGCAACAGTACGGCGATTTCGTTGACGAGTGGCGAAGCGAGGAGGAACGAGAAGGCCAGTCCGAGCGGCGCACCCGCCCGAAGCAATCCGGCCAAGACAGGGACGGTCGAGCACGAGCAGAACGGCGTCACCGCGCCCAGTCCGGCGGCAGCGACGTTACCGGTACCTTCATCGTGGCCGCGGAGTTTCCGCTCGACTTTCTCCGGTGGGAGATACTCCTGTGCTAATCCGACGAGGAACGACGCCCCGATGAACAACGGGACGAGGAGGAACGCGAGGTGGAGAAAGTAGTTCCACGAGTCCAGGAGCGCGTTGCTGAGGCTCGGTGAGAGCATCTCAATCGTCTCCCTCAATGGCCTGGGCGAGGTCGAGCAGGTCGAAGACCGCGGTGTCGGCGATGCGGTAGTAGCTCCACTTGCCCTTCTTGCGGGATTTGACCAGCCCGGCCTCTCTCAGCTTCCGGAGGTGGGTAGCGACGGTGGATTGGGGGGCGTCGAGCACGATCTGCAACTCACATCCACAGCACTCTGATTCCCGGAGTGCGCTGAGAACGCGGAGGCGATCCTCATTCCCGAGGGCCTTGAACACTGCCTCCTGATCGGTGACATCTTGTTCGGATGTCCGAATATCCCGTAAGGCGGCGATCCGTTCCTCCGGGTCGTCGTACAACCGTTCAAGTGCGCTGTAGGCCTCGTCGTGTGATGGATCTGCATCAGACATATTTGTATTTCTCGGTTTGAATTACTCGCAGCAACCCTCTGATTCACGTCCTGACGAGGTGGATTGTGTTTCTTCGATATCTGCCCTACAACAGGACCCTTCTTTCTGCCCATAGCGACTCACGAGACGATTCCAGAGTCGGTCGAGGATACTTTTTGCCATCTTCGTCATATCGTAGTTTCCCGATCTATATGAAAATTGTGGTGGCTCGGATCTTGGTCTCCTTGCCGAGAAGAGGATTCGTGTTGCCACCATTCAGAGCAGTAGAGTAGTCGAAAACAGTGATGTACGCGAGTGGGATTTGATCATCTCCATGGATAGCGCCGCCACATTGATATAGCAGTATACAGTTTACGTGTCTACGAGCTGCCGCCGGGTCGCCGACAAAACAGTGTCGGGCGCTAACAGATATCGTACACGTGCTCGTCGTAGACGGTGCGAACGCGGTCGCCCCACTCGTGGGTGTACGTGTCGATCACGTCCTGGGCCACGTCGCCGCGCAGGTACTTCACGATCCCGCGATCACCAGTTCGATCCCGGAGGTGTGTCGTGAAGAAGTGCCTGAAGTAGTGCGGCGTCACGTTCTGGGCCGCATCGCCGCCGTCCTGGTACCAGCCCCGGTCGCGTGCGTGGCGTTCGACGACGTGGTGGACCATGTCCGGCGTGAGTCGTTTCCCCCAGTCTCCGCTCGTCGACGTGAACAGCGGCTCTGCGGTCGATCTCGGATCTGGGCGGACGGCCAGCCACCGTTCGAGTACGTCGCCCAGTTCCGCGTCGACGGGGACCGTCGTGTCCCGTTTTCGCTTGTTCGAGGCCGTCCGCTCTTCGCCGTTGACGACCGCGCCACGCGCCGGCTCGGCCGAGACGAACAGCGAATCGGGGCGCTCTTCGAGCTGTGGCCGAATCGCAGTCCCCGCCGTGACCGCACACTCCGACAGGTGCAGGTCACGAACGTCGAGATTACAGAGCTCGCCCGCACGCATCCCGGTCTTCAACAGCGTCACGACGACCGCTCGCTCCAGGGGATGGCCGATGTCCCGGACGAACGATCGCATCGCCGGGATAGGGATCTCTCGGCGCTGGGGGTCGGTGTCGATCGTCTCGTCCATCTCCTCCATCACCAGCGCCATCGGATTCTCCTCGAAGGTTCCGACCTGATTCATGTAGGCGTAGAACCGATGCAAGTATGAGGCGTACGTCGCGACGGTCGAGTCACTCTGCTCGTCTCTGAGCCCGTGGACGTACGCCATACAGTCTCGATGGGTCGCTTCGGCCAGTCCGACCGGCCGGGCTCCGCTGTCGAGGAAGGACTCGAACTCCCGGAGCACGCGCTCGTAGTACTCCCGCGTTCGATCCGTCTTTCCGTGGTAGGTCATATCGTCCAGGAAGTAGCCGACCGGATCCTCGCTCGCGTCGACGGCGTCGGTGTCGGAGCTCATTTCTTGACGTACCCTCCCTCTCGCCCGCTGTATCTGATCTCGTCGCGCGCTTGGAGATCCTGTAGCGTCTCGTCCAGTTGCGCTTCGATGTCGTCGGTCACTGCCGCGACCAGCTCGTCCCACTCGTAGCTGTCGCCGTCGGCGAGGGTCGAGAGAACCCGGTCTTCCAGACGCTGACCCTGGGGGTCGGCGTCCGATTGTTCCCCTTCACCGCCTTCAGCTACTGTCGACGGTTCGATCGAAGACGAGTCGGCAGTAAAACCACGTCTCCCGGCCTGTACCATCGATCTGACGAACTCGCTGAGGCTCATGTCGAGTTCGTCGGCGTGTGCCTGCCACTCCTGTTTCTGATAGGTCGGAACGTAGGACTGAATCCTCGCCCGGGAGGTGTCGACGCCGCTGTCACGTGCCATATCGATCCCGTCACTTCCCAGCCACATCAATCTAACTCACAATCACAGATAAGGTCATTTATCTGTGGAAGTGCTGTCCTATAGCAGCCGCCAACTGATATCTTATTTGTGAATCTGTGCTCAGATAGCACTAAAGATTATATCCACAAATAAGTATTGTTCTAACAGCAGCAACACAACTCGCCGACAGCGCCAATCGATCTGGTCGGCAGCGGCCGCTCGCTGTGGACGATGCCGACTGTCGCCGTGTCGGAACACCGCGACTGTGGGTACGCTCTGCGACGCAGGCGCTCTTGCACGACTCGCCGCATCGGACGAGACTCTGGCACGGAGCCCATCGCGTACGACTTCGAGAGATCTCTGTGCTCGAACGAGCGACGATCGGATGAAAAGATCCTATCGGACGGCTGCCGGTCGTGGCGACACTCGATAGCCGGTACGTCACACGATCGACTGTCACCGTGGTTAGCTATTTCCGGCCCTGTGGCCTCCAGTCGTTTACAGAGTCACAGCCGACGGCGGCAATCCATGAGGGACCGGTTCGATTCGACGCCGCCACCATACTGCCGGCTGTCCGTCTGTACAGACCGTTGCGACCCCGTGGTCACGACTCTCTCGAAACGGTGACAGCCGGCAGTATCAGTCCAGGAATACGTCCGTCCCCGGAATCACGTCGGCATCTGCGGGCAGTTCGTCGAACCACTCGACCGCGTGGACCGGTTCGCCTGCCGGTTCCACGGCAGTGAGATCGTACGCTCCCGACATGGGGACGCCGCCGAAGGTGACGAATCCCCGCGTTGCGGTCCGTTCGCCGCCGTCCGTTTCGACGGTGACCTGCCAGACGCCTTCGATCGTCGCCCGAACGTGATCGACGATCGCAGTCGTGAACGCCTCGTCCGGTGTCACGCTTTCGACGGGGATCTTCCACGAGCAGGTGTCCGTTTGCTGTCGGAGGAGGAGCTCGCCCGCTGGGTTCGTGATGCCCACGCAAGCGAGATCTGGGAGGTCTCTCATCCGGTCGACGACTGCCCGGTCGACGACGTCTCGCTGCTCGTGATACGGCACTGGATCGTCCGCAGAGAGGCGCTCGTAGTCGACGATCGGTTCGATCTCCGGAGATGGGGTGTCTGTCGTCATGGTGGGTGGGTTGTGGCGTGGCTCGACCGAAGCGAGCGTTCCCGGCGGACGTTCGAGCGAGGCCCCGCGAAATCAGTGTTCGACTGATACTGCCGGCTGTAAGTCTGTACAGAATTTCGCGACCACGAGGTCGCGAATATCTTGAAACAGTTACAGCCGGCAGTATGACAAGCGGCGGACTAATGAATGTACCGGCAGTTCGGAAGGCGGATCCGTGCCGGATATCCTCCCGTCGATCGGATAGGCCGGCACAGATCCGCCAACTGCACCTCGGCCTTTCACCCCCAGGGCTTTCGGTGCTGTCAGTTGCTTCGGCCAATCTCCGCACCTTCGGACAGTCGATCGTCGCCACAGCCCGGCGCTTGGCGACGGATCTCGACGCCACTACCGACGACGGTCGGTGCGGACGAGCCTCTCGCTGGTCTCTCGACGGCTCGATCCGTCCTCGTCGGCTGCCGTCCGGCAGCGGATCGCGAGTGTGACTCTAGGGCTGGCGTCTTCGATCGTTTCTCGTCTGTGGTCGCCATATATGATCAAGTTCTTTCATTTCTGCCCATCAGAAGTGGCCGCAGTGAGACTGATAAATTGCATAGCGCTATACAGAAGTGAGCGTGCGAACGACAGTGAACGCTACGTTTCGCACGGATCGGTGTCGCCCTGGACCGGATCGATCGCACGACGATGTTCGACCGTGAGAACGGCGACGAGCGTCCGTACCAGAGGTGGGGTCAGTACAGTAGCGAGTCAAGAGGCCAGTACAGTAGCGAGTCGAGAGGCCAGTACAGTAGCGAGTCGAGAGGCCAGTACAGAATATCGCCGACGCTCGTAGACGGCGAGGATCATCCCGGTGGTGCCGAACACTCTGCTCGCGTTCGAGGCGCACGCTTCGCCGTCGGCGTCGTCACAGCCCCCGACCCGCCTCATACTGCCGGCTGTACGTCTGTGGAGAGTTTCGCGACCCCGTGTCGCGAATACGTTGAAACAGTGATAGCTGGCAGTATCGGGAGAGAGGGTCCCAGCGATGCGGGACACGATAGCGCGTGTCCGTCGGGGTGATACCGCCGGCTGTACGTCTGTATAGAATTTCGCGACCCCGTGGTCGCGAATATCTTGTAACAGTTACAGCCGGCAGTACGAGAAGCGTGGTCCCGACGGCATCGCCGAAACGACGGATCGAGACGAGAATCCGGAATTACGTCGTCACTCTTCGCTCTCTTCTTGCGTGCGCGTCGTCTGTGACGGTCCGCCGGAGAAGACGAACTCGTGTTCGGCTTCCGTCTCGAAGCGGTCGAGGATGTCCCCGAGCGGTCGAGCGTACCGTTTCAGCTGTTCGGCGCGCGAGGATACTTCGTTGAGTTCGGCGGCCTGTTCCTCCGCGGCACCGGCGACGGTCTCGGACTCGGACATCATCTGCTCGCTGGTGTCTGCGGCCTCCTGCAGCTGGGTCGCGACGGTGCGGAACTGGGTGAGCGAGTCGCCGAGGTCGACTGCTTGCTGCTCCGCTTCGAGGGCTTCGAGCGTCTCGACCAGTTCGTCGAGATCCTCGGAGATCGTCTGTAGCTGGTCTTTCTGCTCGTAGGCGTCGTCGGAGATCTTCTGGATGGACTCGGCGACCTGTTCGGAGGCGTCACGGACAGACTCGGCACTTTGCAGCACCACGTCACCGGATTCCGCGACCTCTTCGGAGAAGCTCTTGAGCTGGCCGGTCGTCTTCTCCAACTCCTCGATCATGGCGTTGAACTCGCTCGCGATCGTGTCCATCGCTTCGTTCTCGCCGTCCTGCTCCATTCGCGTGGTCATGTCCCCGCCTGCGGTCTTCTCCATGGCGACGGAGAACTCGGTGGCTTTCTCCTGGAGGTAGTTGCTCATCTCCATTGCTTCCGCGCGCGAGACCTCGGCCTCTTTGCGTGCGCGCTCGGCTTCGTCGATCTGCTCTCTGAGCGCGTCGCGCATGTCGGCGAAGCCGTCGTACAGCCGACCGATGTTGTCGATCCGTGACGTGTCCAGTTCGACGTCGAGATTGCCCTCCCGCATCTCTTCGGTCTTCCGGGTGAGCGTATCGATCGACGACGAGGTGCTCCAGCCGAGGGCCGCACCGATACCGCCGATGAAGACGACCAGACCGGCCGTCGCGATCAGGCCGTACAGCTGCACGTCCTCGACGAAGCCAAACACCGTCGAGGACGGTGCGTGGGTCAGGACGACCCAGTCAGTCCCAGAGACCGGCGCGTAGCCGACTGTGTACTCCTCGTTCAGTCCGAGGTCGGCGTTCGGTGCCATCGTCGTCTTGACGCTGGCACTCTCCTGTGTGCCCCGCAGGGCGTTCGCGTCGTCGACCGTCTGCTGGACGGGGTACGTCGACAGCGTCATCCCCTCTCGGTCGCTGTTGCTGGCGTAGGCCTGGTCGACGACGACCGTGCGGTGGCTGTCGACGACCTGTGTGAATCGCGCGGACTCGTCTTCGGCCGGACTGATCGAGTCGGCGAGTTCGTCGAGCCGGTACTCGACGACCAGGATGCGGTTCTGGGAGGCCGGCACCGGGCTGGCGAACCCGATGGTCGATTCGCTGTCCTGGCTGTCGCGGTAGGCGTCGGAGACGAGTACCCGACTGGTGTCGCTGAGCTCCGTCTCGGACGTCCACTGGAGGTTCCCGGACAACGCCGACGAGTCCGCACGGAGGCTCGTACTGGCGACGACGGACGATCCCGACGGCGTCGTCTCCAGCAGGTGGACGTTCTTGGCGTCGGCCGACAGCCGCGACAGCTCGTTTTGGAGAGCGAGTTCGAGATCTGCCTCGTCGTCACCCCACTGGTCCTGATTGGAGATGAGCTTCGTCGACAGCTTGTTCTGCGTGACCCACTGCTCGACGATGTCACTCTGCTGGACGGCCGTGTTCTGGAACTGTCCTTCGACGTTGTCCTGTGTCTGGGTCCGGACCTCTTCGGTCGCCGCGAACCCGATGATGCCGACCGACAGCCCCATCACCAGCAGGACGAGCCCGAACTTCAGTGCGAAGCTCCGCCTGAGGAAGTTGGGCGTGATCTTCTGGAGAATACCTTCGGAAGACGACTCTGTGTCGCTCATCGTGTCCCACCACCAGTGGGAGCTTGTTCGCCGCGAACGCGCACGCCCGTTGCTGTGCCATCCGCTGGCGACACGTCGCTGTTTCGCATAGCTTTGTGTGTATTATTTGAATACAAAAGCCTTTGGAGTGTGTCACAGTACGGGACGCCGACTCCGGAATCCGGCGGATTTTATACCGGGGGCGAGTTGACGCACCTATATGACGGATCTCGTTACCTTCGGGGAAACCATGCTCCGGCTGTCGCCGCCGGGCGACGAACGGATCGAAACCGCAGACCAGTACGTCGTTCGCGCCGCGGGTGCAGAGAGCAACGTCGCAGTCGCCACACAGCGGCTGGGCCTCGACGCGACGTGGGTGTCGAAGCTCCCGGACTCCCCGGTCGGCCGGCGGGTCACCGGCGAACTCGCGAGCCACGGTGTCGAGACCGATATCGTCTGGAGCGACGAGGGGCGTCAGGGGACCTACTACCTCGAATCGGGAGAGTCCCCACGCGGGAACAACGTCATCTACGACCGGGCCGACGCGGCGGTGACGACGGCGACGCCGGACGAGCTACCGGTCGATCGAATCCGATCGGCGTCGGCGTTTCACACCACGGGTATCACCCCGGCACTGTCGGAGACGCTGGAAGTGACGACCCAGACGCTGCTCGAAGCGGCTGCCGACGCCGGCACGCTGACGAGCTTCGACGTGAACTACCGGTCGAAGCTCTGGGAGCCCGAGGTCGCCCGTGAGACGCTCACCGAACTGTTCCCCCACGTCGACGTGTTGATCGTCGCCCAGCGAGACGCCGAGAACGTGCTCGGGCGCACCGGGGAGGCGGCGTCGATCGCCCGAGAGCTGGCCGAGGAGTTCGACTTCGAGGTGACGATCCTCACGCGCGGGTCCGAGCCGGCGCTGGCAGTCGCCGACGGGACGACCCACGAACAGCCGACGTTCGAGGCGACGAGCGCCCACCCCGTCGGCACCGGCGATTCCTTCGTGGGCGGTTTCCTCTCGCAGTACGTCGCGGGCGAGAGCGTCGAAACCGCGCTGGAGTACGCCGCTGGGACTGCCGCGCTCAAGCGATCGATCCCCGGCGACATCGCCGTCGTGACGCCGACAGAGGTAGCGGCCGTCATCGAGGGCGGAACCGCGGACATCTCTCGGTGACCCACGGCGTCGACGCCGCAGCATTCGTCTGGTCGATAACCTTCTTATTCCCTGACCGGGTACCCCCTCGTATGGTTGTTCGGAAGCTCTCTGCAATCGACGGAGGACGACCCGATGCGTAGCGCGAAGATCGTCTGTACGCTGGGACCGGCGACGGAGTCGGTCGAACAGATTCGCGGCCTCGCCGAGGCCGGTATGTCCGTGGCGCGGCTCAACGCCAGCCACGGCACCCCCGAGCACCGCCGCGAGATGCTCGACCGGATCCGAGAGGTCGACGCGACCACGGAGCGACCGGTCGCGTCGATGCTCGACATGCCGGGCCCGGAGGTGCGGACGGCTCCGATCCGCGACCCGATCCAGCTGGACGAGGGCTCGACGGTCGAGTTCGTCCAGTCGGACGAGGCGACGCCAGAGCGCGTCGGTCTCTCGCTGTCGATCACGTCCGTCCAGCCGGGCGACCGCGTGTTGCTCGACGACGGGCGGATCGAGACGACGGTCGACCGCGTCGACGGCGACTCCGTCTACGCGACCGTCGAGAACGGCGGCGAACTCGGTGCCCGGAAGGGCGTCAACGTCCCCGGCGTCGAGCTCGACTTGCCCGCAGTCACGGACAACGATCGCCGAGAGCTCGACGTCGCCGCGGAGAAGGAACCCGACTTCGTGGCCGCCTCCTTCGTCCGGTCGGGCAAAGACATCTACGAGATCGAGGCCGAGATGGAAGCGCGCGGCATCGACATCCCGATCATCGCCAAGATCGAGCGGGCCGGCGCGGTCGAGAATCTCGACTCGATCGTCGACGCCGCCTACGGCGTGATGGTCGCGCGTGGGGACCTCGGCGTCGAGTGCCCGCTCGAAGACGTGCCGATCTTCCAGAAGCGCATCATCCGCAAGTGTCAGGAAGCCGGCGTGCCCGTGATCACGGCCACGGAGATGCTCGACTCGATGATCCACGAGCGCCGACCGACCCGTGCGGAGGCCTCCGACGTGGCCAACGCCGTCCTCGACGGCACCGACGCCGTGATGCTGTCGGGCGAGACCGCGATCGGCGACAATCCGGTCCGCGTCGTCGAGACGATGGACCGCATCGTCCGCGACGTCGAGTCGGCTCCCGAGTACGACCAGAACCGCGAGCAACAGGTTCCGGCCGCGGGCGAGACGCGGACAGACGCACTGGCACGGTCCGCGCGGTTCCTCGCTCGGGACATCGGGGCGTCGGCGGTCGTCGCCGCCTCCGAGTCGGGCTACACCGCCCTCAAGTCGGCCAAGTACCGGCCGTCGATCCCGATCGTCGCCTCGACGCCCAGCGACGAGGTGCGGCGACAGCTCGCCCTCTCGTGGGGGATCATCCCCGTCTCGACGGAGTACACGACCCAGGGTGCGGACGCGATCATCCAGAACGCCGTCCAGGCGGCCCTGGACACGGAGGCAGCGGACGGTGGCGACACCGTCGTCGTCCTCTCCGGGATGATGACCGAGCTCGAAGGGATGAACACGGCGAACCTCCTGAAGGTCCACGTCGCGGCCGAGCGGATCGCCAACGGCCGCTCGGTCGTCGACGGGCTGGTGTCGGGGCCGGTCTATCACGTGCCCGACGGCGACCTCTCCGACGTGCCCGACGGTGCGGTGATCTCCATCGCCGCGGACTTCGACGGCGAGTTCGACGGCGAGGTCGAGCGGATCGGCGGCATCGTCGACGCCCACGACGGGACGACGGGATACGCTGCGATCGTCGCGCGCGAGCTCTCGATCCCGATGATCGCCAACGCCGAACTCCCGGACCTGGCGGACGGAACGCAGGTCACGCTCGACGCGGAGCGTGGCATCGTCTACGAGGACACCACCGAGGACGACCGCTCGTAGCGACACGAGCCGGCAGTGATACCGCTGGCCGTCGCTGGGGGATGTCCACCCGAGATGGGAAACTGCGTCACGGATAGACGGCCGGCGGTGTGAATATGTGCAGTTAAGTATCGAAGGGTTCACCCATCCAGTATCATGGCTGCATACGCAGGGGTGGATCTCGGCGCGACGAACATTCGTGCTGTCGTCGGCGACGAGTCCGCCCGTGAACTCGGGTCAGACACGCAGGCCACACCGCGGGGGCCGAACGGGATCGCCGTCACCGAGGCGATCCTCGACTGTCTCCGCAACGCCTGTGACGACGCCGACGTATCGCCAAGCTCCGTCGTCGCCGCCGGTATCGGATCGATCGGACCACTGGATCTCGCCGAGGGAATCGTCGAGGGACCCGCGAACCTCCCGGATTCGATCGGTCGGATCCCACTGACCGGTCCCGTCGGCAACCTGATCGACTCGGAACGCGTGTATCTGCACAACGACACCAACGCCGGGGTGATCGGCGAACGCTTCTTCTCTGACCGCAACCCCGACGACATGGTGTATCTGACGATCTCCTCGGGGATCGGTGCCGGCGTCGCCGTCGACGGCAACGTCGTCGACGGCTGGGACGGCAACGCCGGTGAGGTCGGGCACATGACCCTCGACCCGGCCGGCGTGATGACGTGTGGCTGTGGCTCGGACGGCCACTGGGAGGCGTACTGTTCGGGCAACAACATCCCGAAGTACGCGACGCAGCTCCACACGGAAGACGGGATGGAGACTGCGCTCCCAGTCGAGAGCGGTGACTTCGACGCGGCGGACGTGTTCGACCGTGCGCGAGACGGCGACGACTTCGCACAGTACGTCATCGGGCAGGTCGGCCACCTCAACGCTATCGGGATCGCAAACGTCGTCCAGGCGTACGCCCCGCTCGTGGTCTACGTCGGCGGAGCGGTAGCGCTGAACAACCCCGACGCCGTCCTCGATCCGATCAGAGACGAACTCTCGGAGATGGTGTTCGGAAACATCCCGGACGTGAAGCTCACGACGCTCGGCGAAGACATCGTCGTCATGGGCGCGCTCGCCTCGGCGATCACCGACGGCACCGGCGAGCGGTAATCGTCGACGCTTATCCCCGTTCCAGGTCGTAGAGGCGGCGAAACGCCGCCGGTGGAAAGCGCAGTTCCACGCGGCTGGGCGGTCGCCCCTTCCCGCTTTCGAGGCCGGACTGGACGCGTTCGACGATCCCGCCTTCGGCCATCTCGTAGAGGTACCGCTTGACCGTTCCCGGTGAGAGGTCGACAGTCGCTTTCGCGGCGATCGCCTCCGTGGTCGCGGTGACGGACTCTCGGTCGGTCGAATCGAGTTCGACGACTTCTCGCAGGACGCGCTGTTTGTTGTCTGGCAGCGCGAGCACCCTCGCCAGCGACACCGAGGGGCGTGGGATCTGCTCGATTGCGGCCTCGACGTCGTCCTGGCCGACGCGCGTCCCCTCTCGTTGACTCGCGTCGTCGGCCGCGATAAACAGCGCTGCCAGCGCGTCGTGTGCGTTGCCGTCCGCCCACTCGGCGATCGTGCGGGCCTGTTCGTGGCTCAGTGCCTGGGGAGCGAGTCCGTCCGAGGCGCGCGTCATCAACACGTCGACGAGCATCTGTCGACGGTACGGTTCGACCGGGATCGTCGTCGCCGTGTACTCGGTCAACAGCGTCTCTTCGGGGTCGTCTCGTCCGATCGCCAGCCAGCTCACGTTGCTGGGCAGTCCCGCGAAGAGGTCGATCAGCGCCTCGGCGTCGGTGCTGCCCTGTTCGCCGACGTGGTCGACGGCGATCACGACGCCGATGCTCGCGGCACCGAGCATCTCGTGGAGCCGACGGCGAAGCTCCGACGTGCTGATCCCGTGTTCCGGGACTCGGTCGTCGACGAGTCCGTCGAGCACGCGGTGGTAGAACGCGAACCGACTCGTCGTCTCACGCAGATCGACGTAGACGAACTCCGGAGAGGGCGGCGCTGCCGCGCGGGTACTCGTGTGAATGACCGACCGCTGTTCGGTCGAGAGCCGGCCGAGCCGCCCGAACAGCGCCGTCACGATCGCCGACTTCCCGGAGCCAAACGGGCCCGACACGTAGGCGTTGGGCGGTAAGCGGCCGTCGAACACCGGATCGAGGTGATCGAGCAGTCGCTCGAAGACCGGACCCCGGTCCGACGGGTCGTCGATGTGTGCAACCGGGGACAGCGATTCGTAGTCCTGGATCAGTCGGGGGCCACCACCCCGGCGCTGCCGTCGTTTTATCCTCTCATCGATGTTCATGATCCGCTCTCTACGGGTTGACAACGGCATCTGAGCGGAACTCCATCGATATCGACAGCAGTACTTGCCCCGCCCGTAGACGCGTTGGCGATAGACGCTCGTGTTCTGTGCATCGATTGTTCCTGTGAGGTGTTTGTGAGTGGGATTCCCGGTCGCATATCAGTTTCCACATCCTGGTCCGTGAGTTCTGCATTGCTGTCCGATGACCGTGCGTTACAGTGCGTGATACAGCCCGGCCGCGAGGAGCGCTCCGATGATCGGACCGACGATAGGCACCCAAGAATACGCCCAGTCCGACGAGCCCTTGTGTGGAAACGGGAGGACCGCGTGTGCGATACGCGGTCCGAAGTCGCGTGCAGGATTGATCGCATAGCCGGTCGGGCCACCCAGAGAGAGCCCGATTCCGAGCACGACCAGTGCGACCGGAAGCGCTGACAGCGCGCCGAGACCGAATCCGACCTCTTGACCGTCGATCGTGATCGTTCGGAGGAACTCACCGGAAGCGCCGTCCAAGAATCCGGCGGAGTTCAGATACAACACCCCGAAGACCAGCACGAACGTACCGATGACCTCGGTCAGCATGTTTGCCCGATAGTTTCGGATTTCGGGACTCGTCGAGAAGATAGCGAGCTTCACGTCTTCGTCTTCCGTCGCGGCAAAGTGATCCTTGTACGCCAGCCAGACCACCACACCACCCAGGAACGCCCCGAGCGTTTGAGCGGCGATGTAGATCGGGACCTGTGCCCAGTCGAACAATCCGGCCGCAGCCAGTCCGATCGTCACGGCGGGATTGATGTGACCGCCGCTGACCTGACTGATCGTGAACACGCCCATGAACACACCGATAGCCCATCCCCACGTGATGACGATCCAACCGCTTTCGTGCCCTTTCGTCTCGTTGAGGACGACGTTAGCGACGACACCGCCACCGAAGATGATGAGGATCGCAGTACCGATGGCTTCCGCGATGTACGGATTCATCGGTTACTCTTCATGTGCCCAGTCTCGGGACCGCTCGACGGCGTCGTCCCAGCGTCCGTACATCTTGTCCGCCTGCTCCGGTGCCATCTCGGGCTGGAAGTTGCGATCGACCTGCCAGTTGTCCCGCAGCTCGTCGATCGTGTCCCAGTAGCCGACGGCGAGGCCGGCGGCGTAGGCCGAGCCGAGCGCGGTCGTCTCGTCGACTTCCGGACGGGAGATCTCCGTCTGGATGATGTCGGACTGGAGCTGACAGAGGAAGTTGTTCTTGACGGCCCCACCGTCGACGCGCAGCGTCGTCGTCTCGACGCCGGAGTCGGCTTCCATCGCTTCGGCGATGTCTCGGGTCTGGTACGCGATAGATTCGAGCGTCGCACGGACGATGTGCTCTTTCCGGGTCCCGCGGGTCATACCGACGATCGTCCCGCGTGCGCGTCCGTCCCAGTGTGGCGCGCCGAGCCCGGTGAAGGCCGGCACCATGTACACGCCGTCCGTCGACTCGACCGAGCGGGCCAGCTCTGCGGTCTGTGCGGCGTTCTTGATGAGGTCGACGTCTTCGAGCCACTCGATCGCCGCACCCGTGATGAAGATCGACCCCTCCAGTGCGTACTGGACCGGTTCGCCGGACATCTGGAAGCCGATCGTGGTGAGGAGTCCGTGATCGGACTCGACGGCCTCTTCGCCGGTGTTCATGAGGTAGAACGAGCCCGTGCCGTAGGTGTTCTTCGCGTCGCCGGCATCGAAGCAGGTTTGACCGAACAGGGCGGCCTGCTGATCGCCCAGGGCACCGGCGACGGGGACTTCGGCACCGAGGAAGCCGTCGGGGTCGGTGGTTCCGTACGTCGCCTCGTCGGAGGACGGGCGCACCTCGGGCAGCATCGATTCGGGGATGTCGAACTCTTCGAGGAGTTCCGCGTCCCACGACAGCCCCTCGATGTCGTAGAGCATCGTCCGAGAGGCGTTGGTCACGTCGGTGATGTGGTTGCCCGTGAGGTTGTAGATCAGCCACGAGTCGATCGTCCCCATCAGGAGTTCCCCGTCGCGGGCACGCTCACGGAGGTCACGCGTGCGGGCACTCTCCAGCTTGAGGGGTTCGGCGTTGTCCAGGATCCACTCGGTCTTTGTCGCCGAGAAGTAGGCGTCGGCCTCCAGCCCGGTCTTCTCGCGGATCATCTCGATCTTGCCGGCTTCTTCCAGCTCCTCGACGCGGTCGGTCGTCCGTCGGTCCTGCCACACCAGCGCGTTGTGTATCGGCCGCCCGGTCTCTCTGTCCCACACGATCGTGGTCTCTCGCTGGTTCGTGATCCCGATCGCCTCGAGCTGGGTGGCATCGAGGTCGGCGGCGTCGAGGCCAGCGGTGACGACGGCCTTCGTGTTCTCCCAGATCTCGGTCGGATCGTGTTCGACCCAACCGGGTTTCGGATAGATCTGTTCGTGCTGTTCGTACGAGTTGGCGACGACGTTGCCGCTGTGGTCGAACACCATGAAGCGGGTGCCCGTCGTCCCCTGATCGATCGCACCGACGTATGTGTCTGGCATCGTTGTGTACTCCGTGGGGCGGAACTTTATCTACCGTTCCACCCTACCGATAAACAACATAGGCGATCATTATAAATGTTACTGGCGCTGTCGAACCGTCAGTAAATCATCCGCAGAAACGACCGCTACTGGTACGAGTCGAGCGTCGCTGCGATCTGCTCGTCGATCGATTCCAGCGTCTCGGCCGTCGAGTCTGTGGTATCCAGCCGTTCGACGCCCTCCTCGATAATCGTCCGAACCGTGTCGAACGGGCCGATCTGCGCCCCACGGGTCCCGATCGTGTCGGTCGTTTCCATCAGCTGGTCCAGCGCCGTCGCGTAGTGGGTGTTCTCCTCGAACCAGCCCGCCGCCCGTAGTTCCGGAATCGCCCCTTCGTGAACCGGGAAGTAGCCGGTCTCGCGGTGCCAGCGCTGCTGTTGTGCGGGCTGGGTGAGCCAGGTCAGGAACTCGCTGACCGCGTCGTGGACGGCCGTCGAGTGGTCGTCCCCGACCCACAGCGACGCCCCGCCGACCAGCACGCCCGTCCTGTCGTCGAGCACCGGGAATCGTCCCGTCTCGACCGGGAACGCCGCGCCCGACTCGATCTCCGTCAGCGAGGAGGTCGATCCGATGAGCATCGCGGCGTCTCCGTCGTGGAACGCGGTTCTGGCAGCGCCTCGTGCCTCGATGCCGGGGTCGTAGTGATACCCCGATTCGGACATGTCGCGCCACCACTCGAACAGCGACTGGCCGAACGAACCGCTGAGGTTCGCCGTCGTCGGCCGTCCGGCGCGTCCGTTGTCGTTGTCGACCAACGGCTCGTCCGCCTCCGCGAACCACTGTTCGACGAACCACGAGTAGTTCGCGAACGTGATGCCGTACTCGGAGACGCCAGCGTCGACGATGCGCTCGGAGGCGTCACGAACCGCCGAGAGCGTCTCCGGCGGCCGGTCGGGATCGAGCCCCGCGCGCTCGAACGCGTCGCGGTTGTACACCAGGACCGGATTCGAGGCGTTGAACGGGAGCGAGTGCAACGTCCCGTCGAACCGGTAGTAGTTCGCCACGGGATCGAGGAGCGAGTCGACGTGTTCCTGAGAGAGCAGCCGTTCGACCGGCACGAACTGGCCGCTGTCGCGCGCTCGCGTGGTCCCGATCTCGAAGATCTGGGCGATCGCCGGCGGCGATCCGTTCTCGGCCGCCGTCAGTGCCGCGTCGAGGGTCCCGCGATAGCTCCCCTTCGACGACAGCGAGATCACGACGCCGTCTGTCTGGGCCTCGAACTCGCGGGCCAGTTCCTCCAGCAACAGCCCCTTCTCGCCGCCCATCGCGTGCCAGAACTCCACGACGGTCGCGTCTTCGTCCGCGGTCTCGTCGGCGAGTTCGTAGTCGTCGAACGTCGATTCGAGCGTCCCAGCCCGCTCGGACAGCGTCGAGACGCGCGTCGACACCTCGGCCAGCTCGGTCGTCTGTGTCCGGGCTGCCGTCGCCGCGACCTCGGCGTCGGAGGCCGTGTCGTCACTGATGTCGCCGACGGCGTTGACCATCGACACGATCTCCTGGGTGGACTCCGCCTGACTGTCGGTGGCCTCGTCGATCTCCTGGATGCTCGTGTCGATCTCCTCGACCTGTCCGACGACGCGTTCGAGACCGTCGGTCACCGATTCGACGGTGTCGTGTGTCCGGTCGACGCTCTCGCTCGTCTCGTGGACGGTCTCGACGGTCGCTTCGGCCTGTTCGTGGACTCGGTCGATGGAGTCCTCGATCTCCGCCGTCGCTCGCTTCGTCTCGCTGGCGAGCTCTTTGACCTCGCTGGCCACGACGCCAAAGCCCTCGCCGTCCTCGCCCACGCGGGCGGCCTCGATGTTCGCGTTCAGCGCGAGAACGTTGGTCTGGTCGGCAACGTCGGTGATGAACTCGACGATGTCTTCGATCTCGGTCAGGAGGTCGTTGAGCCGCTCTATCTGCTCGACGGTTTCCGAGGAGCGCGCCGCGAGGCGTTCGAGTTCGGTCCTCGCCTCCGTCGCCGAGGACCGGGCCTGATCGCCCTGGGCCGCGGCGTCGCCGGTCGCCGTCGCGACCTCGTTGGCCGAGGCCGCGATCTCCTCGATCGTCGCCGAGAGGGCCTCCATCTCGTCGGCGATGTCGTTGATCCGCTCGTTCTGTCGGCGGGAGCCCGACGAGATGCCGTCGACCGCGTCGCTCACCTCGCGGCTCGCACCTTTCACGGAGTCGAGACGCTCGTCGACCTGCTCGGTCGACGACGCCACCTGCCCGCCGAACACGGAGACCGTCTCGACGGTGTCGCGCCACTCGGCGAGGAGATCCCGGTACGCACTGTACAGCTCCGAGACCGCCGCTACGTCGGCGCCTCCGGGCGTCTCCGTCAGGTCTCCCTCGGCGTTGGCCGCGACCACCGAACTCAGGTCCTCGATCGCGCGCTCCAGCGTCTCCGCTCGTTCGCGTTCCGCTGTCAGGGTCTCCCGGACCCGTTCGCGGTCCTCGATGGCTTCGTCACGCTCCGCGCGTGCCTGGGAGAGTTGCCGTTCGAGCTCCTGTCTCGTTCGTGCCTGCTCGTCCTCTCCGACCGCCTCGCCGCCGTCCGAGCGCGTCTCCGCTTCGGTCGAACTCGTCGATCGCCAGTCAAACATCGGTAACGCGCCTCCCGATCGTGCTGAACATACGATACGTGCCAGATCCATACCGTACGTATATAATAGTTATTGGTGGATGTATAAGGTAGATAAAGATGCTGCATCGGTGTCTAAAGCGGTGATACAGCCCGATTTTCAGGATAGCTGTCCCAGTCGGCAGCGCCGAGCGCCAGTGCGACAGTCGGCGTCGGCGAGCATCGTCCTCGTGACGCGCCGAAATCGTGTTAACGATCACTAGTTTTACTGTCGGTGTCCGTTCGTCGGTGAAGTAAAGTGGGTGGCGACCTAACGACTCCGAGTATAGATGGCATCGACACCACGAATCGTCGTCGTCGGAGGTGGCTCGACCGGCGCGGGCGTCGCGCGAGACCTCGCGATGCGCGGGGCCGACGTGACCCTCGTCGAGCAGGGGAACCTCACACACGGCACGACGGGGCGCATGCACGGACTGCTCCACAGCGGCGGCCGGTACGCGGTCTCCGACCAGAAGAGCGCACGCGAGTGTATCGAAGAGAATCGCGTGTTACGCGACATCGCGAGCCACTGCGTCGAGATGACCGGTGGCATGTTCGTCAAGCGTCCGGAAGACTCCGAATCGTACTTCGAAGAGAAACTACAGGGGTGTGCCGACTGCGACATCCCCGCGGAGGTGATCTCGGGCGAACGCGCACGCGAACGCGAGCCCCACCTCGCGACGGACGTCGACAAGGCGATCTCCGTCCCCGACGGCGCGGTCGATCCGTTCCGGCTCGTCGTCGCCAACGCCGCCAGCGCACAGGAACACGGTGCCCGGATCGAGACCCACTCGAAGGTCACCGATCTGCTCGTCGAGAGCGGCGAGATCGTCGGCGTCGAGGTCGAACACGGGGCCAAGTCCGGCGATCGCGTCCACGGCGTCCAGTCGGGTCGAGAGACGATCCGGGCCGACCACGTCGTCAACGCGACCGGCGCGTGGGCCGGCCGGATCGGCGACATGGCCGACCTCGACGTGGCCGTACGGCCCTCGAAGGGCGTCATGACGATCATGAACGTCCGGCAGGTCGACACCGTCATCAACCGCTGTCGGCCCAAGGGCGACGCGGACATCATCGTTCCTCACGAGACGACGGCGATACTGGGGACGACCGACGAGGAGGTCGAGGACCCGGAGGACTACCCCGAAGAGCAGTGGGAGGTCGACCAGATGATCGAGACGCTCTCGGAACTGGTGCCGATGCTCGCCGACGCGCGCTCGATCCGGTCGTTCTGGGGCGTGCGCCCGCTGTACGAACCGCCGGAAGTGGGCAGCGAAGATCCGACCGACATCACGCGGGACTACTTCCTGCTGGACCACGAGGAACGCGACGGCCTGCCGGGCATGACGACCATCGTCGGCGGGAAGTTCACGACCTACCGGATGATGGGCGAGGAGATCGCCGACCACGTCGTCTCCAAGTTCGGGATGGACGCCGACTGCCGGACCGCGGACGTGCCGCTGCCCGGTAGCGAGGAGTTTTCGGTGCTGCGAGACTACATGGACGAGTTCGGCCTGCGCTCGCCGATCGGCCGGCGCAGCGTCGAGCGACTGGGATCGCGGGCCGAGGAGGTGCTCGGCACCGGCGAGCCGAACCCGGTGCTGTGCAACTGCGAGGGCGTCACGCGCGCGGAAGTACGGGACGCGATCTCCCAGGCCGGCGCGGACCTCAACGGGACCCGCATCCGGACCCGAGCGTCGATGGGCAACTGCCAGGGCGGCTTCTGCATCCATCGTCTGGCCGGCGAGCTCCACCCCGAGTTCGACGAGGCGACGGTTCGAGACTCCTGGGACGACCTGCTACAGGAACGGTGGAAGGGACAGCGCCACGCCCTCTGGGGGAACCAGCTCCAGCAGGCGATGATCAACTACGCGCTGCACGCGACGACGCAGAACCGCGACCACGACCCGGCGACCCAGCCCGTCGACTTCGCCGCCTTCGACAGCGGACCGGGCTCGGATCGTCGCCTGGGGTCGGACACCGTCGGGGAGGCCGCAGATGGCGATTGATTCGGAGGTGCTGGTCGTCGGCGGCGGGCTCGCGGGCGTGACGAGCGCGGTCGCGGCCGCCCGCGCGGGTGCGGACGTGCGCCTGGTCTCCTACAAGCAGAGCTCGCTCCGGCAGGCCTCCGGGCTGATCGACGTGCTCGGCTACGTCGGCGACGAGGTCGTCGTCGATCCGTACGACGCGATTCCGGAGCTCCACGAAGACCACCCCTACCGTCTCGTGGGCGTCGAGACGGTTCGGGACGCGATGGCGCTGTTCGACGAGACCGTCGACGGCTACCACGGCGACCACACCGAGACCAACGCACTGCTCCCGACCCACGGCGGGACGGTCAAGCCGACCGCGCGCTACCCCGCCGGAGCCGCCGAGGGCGTCGCCAGCGACGACCGGGACACGCTCCTTGTCGGCTTCGAGCGGCTGGTCGACTTCGACGCACCGCTCGCCGCGAGTCACGTCGAGGCCGCGGGCGCGCCGTTCTCGGCCGACGGCGTGACGATCACGTTCCCGGGAGATCTCCAGGCCGACGCCAAGGTCACTCGGTACGCGAAGCTGCTCGACCAGAACAGTCCCGTCGCAGTCGACGGCCAGAAGGTCGACACCCGGACCGCGCTCGCCGAACGGATCGCCCCCCACCTCGACGGCCACGAACGCGTCGGCTTCCCGGCGGTGCTGGGCGACGATCACACCGACGCGGTGCGGGCGACGCTGGCCGAGGAGCTCGGGGTGGCCGTCTTCGAAGTCCCGATGGGGCCGCCCTCGCTGCCGGGACTGCGCCTCGAAGACCGTCTCTTCGAGGCGCTCGACCGGTCCGGCACGCGCTACGAGGTCGGCAACCCCGTCGTCGACTACGAGGGCGAGGATCGGATCGAACGCGTGGTCGTCGAACGGAACGGCTCTCGGGTCCCCTACAGCGCCGACCAGTACGTCCTCGCGACGGGCGGGCTGGTCAGCAAGGGCGTCGAGAGCGACCGCGAGGGCGTTCGAGAGCCGATCTTCGACTGTCACGTCCCACATCCGAAAGACCGGTACGACTGGTTCGAAGACGGCGTGTTCGACGACCACGCGTTCGCGCGCTTCGGCGTCGACGTTGGGAGCGACTTGCGGCCACGTGCGGCCGGCGGAAGCGTGGAGTTCGAGAACCTCAGAGCGGCTGGGGCGACGATCGGCGGCTACGACTTCGCGGCCGAGAAGTCCGGCAGCGGCGTCTCGATCGCGACCGGCTACGCGGCCGGGAGAGCGGCGACGGAGGATCTGACATGAGTGATTCAGCTGACACACCGACGGAGGAGTCGTTCGAACCGACGGAACCGAACACGGGCGAGGAGTTCGAGCCGGTCCAGGTGTTCCCCGACGAGGAGACGATGGACCTGCGGCCCGGCGCGGACTCCTGTACGAAGTGTAGTACCTGCGATACGAACTGTCCGGTCGCGGAAGTCGACGACGAGTTCCCGGGGCCGAAGTTCCAGGGACCGGAGCAGTGGCGACTCAAGCAGACCGACGACGGCGACGAGTTCGCCATCGACGACTCCATCATGGACTGCTCGAACTGCATGCGCTGTGACGACGCCTGTCCCTCGGGTGTCCCGCTCAGCCAGATGCACAACGAGGCCCGCGGCGAGTACGTCGACGAGCAGATGAGCAAGCTCTCGACGGAGTACTGGCGCAACCGGATCCTCGCCAACTACCGCACGTCCGCGTGGCTGGCGAGCAAGGTCCCCCGGATCGCCAACGTCGCGATGAACTTCGGGCCGGCTCGCTGGGTCATGGAGAAGACCCTCGGTGTCACGAGCGAGCGGGAGTTCCCCGCCTTCGCGACGGAGACGTTCTCCGAGTGGTGGGCCGCCCAGGGCGGCGCTGCCGGTTCCCGCGAGCGCGCTCGCGACGCCCGCGAACGCCGCGGCGAACCCCTCGACGCCGACAAGAAGGTCGCGTACTTCCACGGCTGTTACTCCGAGTACAACACCCCCGAGGTCGCGCGGGCCCTCGTTCGCGTGTACGAGCACTTCGGCTACGAGATCGTCGTGCCCGAGCAGGGCTGTTCGGGAACGCCGATGTTCGCAAACGGGATGCTCGACGACGCCCGCCGCCACGCCGAGGTCAACGTCTCTTCGATGGCCGATCTGGTCGAGGAGGGGTACGACGCCATCGCCTCCTGTACGTCGTGCTCGCTGGCGCTGCGACAGGAGTATCCCGAGCTGTTCGACATCGACGGCATCGAAGACGTGGCCGAGAACACCTTCGAGTCCATCGAGTACCTCCGGATCCACGAAGACGTGCGCGGTGCGCTCCAGGACGCCGAGATCGGGGACGAACTCGCCGAAGAGTTCGCCTACCACGCGCCGTGTCACGCCCGCAACCAGGGGCTCGAACGGCAGGCCGTCGAGCTGTTCCGCGATCTCGACGGCGTCGCAGTCGAGGACGTGGGCGACTCCTGTTCGGGCATCTCGGGCACCTACGGCTGGAAAGACGAGAAGTACGAGAAGTCGATGGCCATCGGTGAAGAGATGTTCGACCACATGGAGGACGTCGAGAGCACCACCGGTATGACCGAGTGTCCCACCTGCTCGATGCAGATGGAACACGGTACTGGCTACGACATCCGACACCCGATCGAGCTGGTCGCGGCGGCGCTGGTCGAGTGATACGGACGGTTGTCGGCGTTTACCCAGTCGACCGCACGACGGCGTACGGTCGATCTGGTAACGACCTACAACTTTCCGTATGAGACGGCAAAAAAGCGAGACGACGCCCGGCCTCATACGGATTATTGTAGCGATTTACCGGAGATCGTCTACTCCGTGGCGACGATCACCGGTAAGCAACTACAATAAACCGTATCAGTGGTCGCCCCGGACGAAAGTCACCGGGCACGGCGATTCGAGCAGGACGTGCTGGGCCGTCGACCCGAACACGGCCTTGCCGGTCGGTGACCGACGGCGACCGCCGACGATCAGGTGATCGGCCCCTTCCTCGGTCGCGAGGTCGACGATCCGTGCGCCGTGTTCGCCGATCCGACCGGTGATCCGGTAGTCGATCTTCGCGTCCTCCAGCGAGTCCTTGACCTCACGGACGATCGAGAGTCGGCTCGTCACCTCGTCGACGTCCGCGTCGGCCGGATCGCTGAAGTCGAGTCGTTCGGTCGCGTTGTCGTACTCTTCTGGGGTGAACACGTGAGACAGGATCACCGACGCGCCGGTGGCTCCGGCGATGTCGATGACCGTCTCGGTGAGTTCGTCGATGCGTTCGCTGTCGGTGTGTCCGAGTGCCAGCATGACTGTCTCTATCGCCATGTCCGTGACATCTATGCCACCGTACAAAAACGTTCGGTGGCCGGTCCGTAGTGACGAGGCGACGCGCTGAGACCGACCGAGGAGCGATGTCGTGGCGGATACAGACGGTAGGCCAACGCCACCACGGATGGTCGAACGTAGCTTAATTCTTACACTTTGTGTCGTGTGACGAACGCTGCGATGTTTCAAAAACTGATACGTCCGAACTCTCGCCCGCGTCCGTGCGAAACGTGATGGAGACTACTGTCGTCGCCGGCCCACGAGTGCCACACCGAGCGCGACGACCGTGAGAGCCAGGTAGACGACCGGGATCCCCGCCGACGCCGTCGACGGCCGGGCGGCGACGTAATCGAGCGCGCCGAGTCCGTTGACGGGGCCGAGGTACCACGCCGTCAGATAGGCGATCTCGAAGCTCTTGGATCGCCCGGTCCAGACGCCCAGCGCGAGCGCGATCGCCGGCAACGACAGGACGGCCGCGAGCCAGCCCGCGAGCGCACCGTCCATCCCGGAGAGGGCGAACCGGACGGGTGCGGGCACGGACACCAACAGCCCGATCGCGACGCCGGACGCGTAGGTCGCGCCCAAGAGCCGGATCGGTCTGCTGCCGACGAACACCAGCTCTGTCGTCCGGTATCGCCGTTCGCGCGTCCCGAGTGCCGACCACGCCGAGAGCGGGAGCAAGAGCGCGATCGGGACGACCAGCGTGCGGACGACACCGATCGGCGCGACGGCAGTCGCGAGAACGGCCAGCGCGGCCGCAGCGTACCACCACCGAGGGTAGCCACGAACCGCCATCCGGAGTTCGGCCAGCAAGACGGGGACGGGCGAGCCGCCGTCGCGGCTGACGGGTGCGAGGTCGACATCGACCGACGAATCCGCCGTCGTCGACGGTTCGACCTCGTCGTCCGCGGTCTCTCGATCGGACTCCGAGCGAGAGAGGAACGACCAGCGCGTCGAGTCGTCGAACCGGTCGAACGCGAGCCAGGCCCCTCCGAGGAATCCACACGCGGCGGCGAGTACCGGGAGACGGGCCACGAGCCGCGGCCCGGTCCAGGCGATCCCGTCCCACGTGAACTCGGCGAGACCGCCCGGATCGTCCGTGTAGGTGAAGCCGAAGACCGACCCGTCGAAGGCGGGATACTGGGCCGCGATCGACTGGACCATGCTGTCGCGGACGACCGCGAGTCCGACGAGATCCAGCGGCGCGTCCGGTGCGATCCCGGCTACGATGGCGGTCAGCGCGAGCAGGAAGTAGATCACGGTACCAGCAGTGCCACGGAGCGGTCCGATCGTCTCGAAACAGACCGCGACCGCCGCGACGACGGCCATGGCCGGGATCGTGATCAGGAGGAACGGCGAGACCAACGCCCAGGGGTCGAACGCGCCCACGCCGACGAAGAGCGAGGCGACGCCGGTCGAAGCGAGCAGGACCAGCGTCCCGAACGCGAGGACGGCGACGTTGCTCAGCCACTTCCCCAGGAGGTACTGGCCGTTCGACAGCGACGAGGGCGCGATCAGTTCGCTCACCCCCGTCTCCAGGTCCCTGCCGATGCTGCCTTTCACGAGGGAGAATCCGAAGAGGACGAGCACCGTCGTGCCGATGACGGCCGTCATCCCAGCGAGCCAGGCGATCGTCGGGCGGCCGGTGTAGTCGGTGCCGACCACCAGCGTCGAATCGACGGTGACGATCTTCACGAAGTACGCGACCAACAGCGGCACGACGAGGAACTTCGTCGAGCGCGACCGCTCTCTGAGGTCCGCCAGTGCCACGGCGACGACCGGTCTGATACTGCCGGCTGTAACTGTTTCGAGATATTCGCGAACCCGTGGTCGCGAAATTTCGTGCAGACTTACAGCCGGCAGTATGAGTGGCCCGGTCATCGTCCGATCGCGTCGAGGTACGCGTCTTCGAGGGTCGGTTCCGCGGGCTCGGCTGCCGGCGTCGGCCGCGACGCCGAGACGACCCGGACCGCGACGCCGTCGCTGCGCCGGGCCGTCCCGCTGATCGTGTACTCGCGTTTGACCTCGGCGAGGTCGTCGTCGCCCACGGTCCACTCCCAGACCGAACCCTCGACCTCGTCGAGCAGCGCGGCGGGGGACTCGTGGGCCAGCACGCGTCCGTCGTGCAGGAGGACGATGTCGCTCGCGGTCACCTCCACGTCCGAGACGATGTGCGTCGAGAGCACCACGATTCGATCCTCGGCGAGCTCGGCGAGGACGTTCCGGAAGCGGACGCGCTCCGTCGGGTCGAGTCCGACGGTCGGTTCGTCGACGACCAGCAGCTCCGGGTCCGCGAGCAGCGCCTGGGCGATCCCCACGCGCTGGCGCATACCGCCCGAGAATCCGCCCAGGCGACGATCGGCCGCCGCTTCGAGGTTGACGAGCGCGAGGAGGTCGTCGATGCGCTCGCCGACGTTCGAGACGCCCCGTATCGCCGCCAGGTAGCGGAGGAACTCCCGAGCGGTCAGGCTCGGGTACACGCCGAACGACTGGGGGAGATAGCCGACCGAGTCCCTGATCGCGCGTGGCTCCTCGCGCACGTCCGTCCCGTTCCAGCGGACCCGCCCGTCGGTCGGCTGGAGCACGGTCGTGACGATCCGCATGAGCGTGGACTTGCCGGCACCGTTGGGGCCGAGCAGCCCGACGACGCCCGGTTCGAGCACGAGATCCACGTCTCGAAGCGCGTGTTCGTCGCCGTACCGTTTCCCGATCCCGTCGAGTTCGAGCTGCATCGTCACCGCCCCCGCCGCTCGATGCTGTGGACGGACAGTGGGGTCACCGTCGGCGGGGCGATACCGGTGCGGGAGGGCGGTCGGCCGGTGTCACGATCGAACTCGGGGCCAGTGTGGCGGACCATATCCACTGGTGGATCGGATCGAGTATAAAAGCAGAACGAGAGCTTCAGAGTCGGAAGTCCGGTCGAAACCGTCGACCGTCGCTGTCTCACGATACCCCCAATCCGGTCGAGTAGGAGGCGCTATCCGGTGTTTTTCATGCCGGCGGCGATGCCCTGAACGGTCAGGCGCAGCGTCCGGCGCTCGGTCTCCGTGAGGTGGCTCTGTGCGAGCAGGCGCACCTGCAGGAGGTTGAGCGGGTCGACGTAGGGGTTCCGGCGGTCGAGGTTCTGTTCGAGCCACTCGCGCTTGAGGAGGCTATCACGGCCAGTGATCTCCGTGACGATGTCGACGGTGTCCTCGTACTCCTGGCGGATGTCGGGGAAGATCCGTTCCCGGAGGTCGTCGTCGGCCAGCGCGGCGTACTCCTCGGCGATGTCGAAGTCGGTGCGTGCCAGCGCGAGGGACGCGTTGTCCAGTTTGGTCTGGAAGAACGGCCACTCCTCGTACATCTCCTGGAGGGTCTCCACGTCGCCGCCGTCGTCGAGATACGCCTGCAGCCCCGTCGCGATCGAGTACCAGCCGGGGATGATACAGCGGGCCTGGGTCCAGGAGAACACCCACGGGATCGCTCGCAGGTCCTCGACGCTGCGGTCGCCCGAGCGGGAGGCGGGACGAGAGCCCATGTTGAGGTTCTCGATCACAGAGATCGGCGTCGCCTGCTCGAAGAAGTCGACGAATCCCTCCGTCTGGAGGAGCGATTCGTACTTCTGGCGGGCCGCCTCGGAGGCGGTCTCCATGGCGTCCTCCCACGCTTCTGGGACCTCTTCGACGGGCTCTTCGAGGGCGTTGTACCGGGAGCGAACCTGCGCGTTGAGCATCTGTTCGAGGTTGCGCTCCGCGATGGCTTCGTTGGCGTACTTCTCGGCGATGGCTTCGCCCTGCTCGGTGAACTTGATCTGGCCCGTCACGGTCTCGTTGGGCAGGGCCAGCATCGCGTCGTTCATCGGGCCGCCGCCCCGGGAGATCGAGCCGCCCCGGCCGTGGAACAGTCGCATCTCCACGTCGAAGTCGTCGGTGATCGCCGCCAGTCGCTTCTGGTTGCGGTACAGCGACCAGTTGGCGGCGAGGTAGCCGTTCTCCTTGTTGGAGTCTGAGTAGCCCAGCATGATCTCCTGGACGCCGTTGCGGGCCGCCAGTGCCTCCTCGTAGGCGTCGTTCTCGAACAGCGTGCCCATGATGCGTCGCGCGCCGTCGAGCGCGTACTTCGACTCCAGCAGGGGGACGATGTCGAGCCCGCAGTAGCCCGGCAGATCGACGATACCGGCCTGGTCGCCCAGGAAGAGCACTTCCAGCACGTGACTGGCTTCCTCACACCAGCTGATCGCGTAGGTGTCGATGGCGTCGACGCCGAACTCGCGCTGCCAGTCGGCCAGCTTGCGGAACCGTCGGATGACGCGGGCCGAGTCGTCAGAGAGGCCGTCGACGTCTTCCATGTCGACGATCTGGCCGTCCTGCAGGATGGCCTCGGTGAGGAACTCGACGCGCTCGTCTTCGTCCATGTCGGCGTAGTCGATGCCGTCGCGGTCGACGGTCTCCGCGATGGCGTCGGTGTGCATCTTGCGGTGGTCGCGCATGTCCAGTCCGGCCAGCGTGAAGCCGAACGTGTCGACCTTGCGGACCAGCGGGTCGACGTGGGCCTCGGCGATCACGTCGGCATCGTTGGCACGGAGGTCGTCGGCGATGGCCCGGAGGTCGGCCAGCAGGTCGCTCGAATCCGAGTAGCCCCCGGAGCGAACGTCGCCCACCCGGAGCACGCCTTCCCGCATCAGCTTCAGCTTCTGGCGGTAGGGCTCGTCGGGATAGCGTTCCTCGGCCTCGCTGGCGACGCCCGGCAGCGCTTCCTTGTGGTCCGCGAGCCGCTCGTCGAAGGCGTCGGTCGTGTCGATGTTGCTGGCGTCCTGGCTCAACACGCCCGACAGCTCCTTGAGGCGGTCCCGGTACAGCGGGAGCACGACGTCGCGCTGGCGTTCCAGGGTCTCCTCGGTGATCTCGGGCGTGACGAAGGGGTTGCCGTCACGGTCGGAGCCGGCCCACGAGCGGAACTCGTAGAGCTTGGGCACGTCGACGTCGCCGTCGTACTCCTCGTCGATTGCGTCTTCGAGTTCGTCGTAGACCTCGTCGATCACTTCGAAGAGGACGTTCTCGATGTACCACTGGACGTTGAGCGCCTCGTCGGTCACTTCCGGGCGGCGGTCGCGGACCTGTGGCGTCTGCCAGAGGCTCGTGACCTCCGCGGCGAGGTCGTCCTCGATGTCCTCCTGTTCGCTGTCCGTGAGCCGGACCTCGTCGAGCACTTCGAGGTCGCCGGCGACCGACCGGAGCTTGGCCTTGACCGTCTTGCGTCGCGCCTCGGTCGGGTGGGCGGTAAACGTCGGCTCGATGAGCACGTCGTCGAGGACTCGTTCGAGAGTCTCTGGGTCTGCTCCCCGCTCGGAGAGCTTCTCGACGGCGTCGGTGACGCTGTCTTCGAGCACGCCCTCCTGGCTCCCCTCGCGGATCTCGCGGACCCGCTGGCGCTCCTCTGCGAGGTTGATCAGTTCGAAGTAGGTGGTAAACGCACGGGCGACGATGTCCTGCATGTCCGGCGAGAGACGGTCGAGCGTCCGTTCCACGTCGTCGCGGTCGTCGGCGTCGCCGCGGCGGTAGTCGATCGACGACGTTCGGATGTTCTCGACGGTCTCGAACCCTTCGGTGGACGTCTGTGCTTCGATCACTTCCCCGAGGAGCTCCCCCAGCTCGCGCACGTCCTCGTTTATTTCCCTGGCGTGCAAATTCATACCAGTGGAGACTCGGGGGAGTCCTAAAACTCTAGCGAAAGTCAAAATGTCTGTCGTCCCACTGTAAGCATTCGTCCATTGTTTATGATTGCCTTGCCACGGAACGTCGCGGTTCGGTCCCAGATCGCCCGTTCGAGGGCGTTCCGTCGAACGGAACCGTCGCGGCGGCCGTCAGCGTGGAGAGACAGGGTTCACACGTGAACGTCAATGTTGATGGGATATCACGACCAAATGAAACTATGCCAACTGCCACGCACGACGGTGTGACGCTCGCCTACGAACGCTCGGGACCCGCAGACGCCGAGACGGTCGCGTTCGTCGAGGGGCTGAGCTACGGCACCTGGATGTGGCGCTGGCAGCGCGAGGCGCTCTCGGCGTCCTACGAGACGCTGGTCTGGGACAACCGCGGGACGGGCGACTCCGACGAGCCGCCGGGGCCGTACACCACCGAGCAGATGGCGGGCGACTTCGAGGCCGTGCTCGACGACGCTGGCGTCGAGACGGCCCACGTCGTGGGTGCGAGCCTGGGCGGGATGATCGCCCAGCAGTACGCGCTCGACTACGATCGGGCCGACTCGCTGACGCTGATCGCGACGACGCCGGGCGGCGAGGCGGCGGTCCCGATTCCGGCGGCCACTCGACAGCAGATGCTGAACGTCCCCGAGGAGTACGACGAGGCGGCGACGATCCGACACAAGATGCGTCCGGCCGTGACGGACGAGTTCTGGGAGGAACGGTCCGACGTGGTCGACCGCATCGTCGAGTGGCGACTGGAGACCGATCCCTCCGAGGCGGCCTACGAGTGGCAGAGCGCCGCCGCGGTCGGGTTCGACGAGAGCGACAGGCTCGGAGAGATCGACCTGCCGACGCTGATCGTCCACGGCACCGCCGACGAGGTGATCCCCTTCGAGAACGCGACCCTGCTCGACGAGGCGATTCCCGACAGTCGTCTGGTGGCCGTCGACGGCGGCTCGCACCTCTGTTTCATCGAGCGGGCAGACACCGTCAACGAACACCTCCGGTCGTTCCTCGACGATGTCTGAGCACGGTCCCCAGCGGTGGGTGGGTGACTGGAGCGCACGCAGGCGGGCGCTGTCGCCCGACCGGATCGGACTGGTCGACGCGACCAGCGGCGCGGAGTACACCTACAGACAACTCGACCGCCGCGCCAACGGCTGTGCCCGCTTGCTGGCCGATCACGGCGTGACCCGCGAGGGCGGGGCAGATCCGGACGCGGGCGGCCGCGTCGCCGTACTCTCACGAAACCGTCCCGAGTTCGTCGATCTGTTCTTCGCGACTGGCAAGACCGGCGGCGTGCTCGCGCCGCTCTCCCATCGCCTGGCACCGCCGGAACTCGGGACGCTGCTCGACGACGTTGCCCCGTCGCTACTCGTCGTCGAGGAGCCCTTCGCCGACGACGCGGCCGAGGCCCTCGCCGACGCCGACATCGACTGTCCGGTGCGCTCGCTGGCGACGGCGGGCGAGACGACCTGGGACCGCCTCGACGAATCGCTGCCGACCGACCGATCCCCCTACGACGGACCGACGCTGGAGCCGGCAGACCCACACCTGTTCTTGCACACCGGCGGCTCGACGGGGACCCCCAAAGAGACCGTCGTCAGCCACGAGGCGATCGTCTGGAACGCGACCAACACCGTCACCGCCTGGGGGCTGCGACCGGACGACGTGACGCCGCTGACGTTCCCGATGTTCCACACCGGCGGGTGGAACGTGTTGACGGTCCCGGTCTTTCACATGGGCGGGACCGTCGTCCTCGCCCGAGAGTTCGATCCCGGTGAGGTGCTCGAACTGATCGAGGCGCGGTCGGCCACGCTCCTCGTCGCCGTCCCGGCGGTGTTGCGGATGATGGTCGACCACGATCGATGGGCCGAAACCGACCTCTCGACGCTGCGACTCGCCAAGTCCGGCGGCGGCCCCTGCCGAGAGTCGGTGCTGTCGGCGTGGTGGGACCGCGGCGTCGACCTCTCACAGGGGTACGGGCTGACCGAGTGTGGCCCCAACAACTTCGCGATGCCCGACGACTGGCCCAGAGAGAAGGCCGACACAGTCGGCGTCCCGAACGTCCACGTCGACGTGCGGATCGTCGACGACACCGGTGTGGAGCTGCCCCGCGGTGAGGTCGGTGAGCTCCATCTCCGGTCGCCCCACGCGGCGACGGAGTACTGGCACCGGCCGGAGGAAACCGCCGCGACGTTCCGTGACGACGGCTGGCTCGCGACCGGCGACCTCGCGCGAATCGACGACGACGGCTACGTCAGTATCGAGGGCCGCAAGAAGAACATGTACATCAGCGGCGGCGAGAACGTCTTCCCCGCGGAAGTCGAGGACGCCGTCTCCGCCCATCCGAAGGTCGAGGACGCCGTCGTCGTGCCCGTCGACGACGACCAGTGGGGCGAGGTCGGTCGCGCCGTCGTCGTCGGCGACGACTCGCTCACGCTCGACGAACTCGCGTCCTTTCTGGACGGCCGACTCGCGCGGTACAAGCGGCCGAGAGACCTCGTCTTCGTCTCTGCGCTTCCCCGCAGCGGTCCGGACAAGATCGACCGCGACGCGGTCGCTGACGAGTACGGTTGCTGATACCGTCGGCTCTCATACGGACGGTTGTAGGCGTTTACCCAGTCGACCGCACGACAGCGTGCGGTCGATCTGGTAAAGACCTACAACTTTCCGTATCAGTCTGTGATGAACGGGCCACCGCCGGACGGCGACCGTCGTGGGACGGTGGGGGTCGGCAGTACGGTCCGGCGACGGTATCAACGCAGTAACACCTCCCTACTACCTTCGAGGGCGGAATTGTTTATCATGGTCTAGCGTGTGGAATAGGGCGGAAGGTCGTCGCATGATCGAACTATCAATGGACGTAGAGCAGTACGACTGTCCGTTTATCGATACGACGGCAGATCACGCTCTCTCCTTTTCGGCCGTCCACTGGGACTTCGATCGGCGAACGCGGGAGTTAGAGACGCGGATGGTCGTCGAGGGTGCCGACCGGGAGGAACTCTCCGTGGGCCTCGAAACGCTGCGCGACCACGGGAACATGAACGACTGCTCGCTCGTGGCGCGGCGCGACAACGTCGCCCAGATCAGGACGGTCATCGCCGAGACCGACGCGATGGCGACGATCAGGAGCAACGACGGCTACGTCACCGGCCCCTTCTACATCGAGGACGGGAGCGAGGTCTGGCACGTCGGATTCGACGCGAGTAGCGAGGCCGACAGCGCCCTCTCGGAGCTCGACCGGAACAACGAGTACGAGGTCGTCGAGCGCACCGACACCTCTCTCCCGGAGATGGGCGATCTGGTGCAAAACGCCGGTGCGGCGATGACGCTGATCGAGGGGTGTCAGGACCTCTCGGACACCGAACGCGAGACGCTGGAGGCCGCCGTCTCCAGTGGCTACTTCGAGACGCCACGGGACGCCACCCTCGGGAGCCTGGCCGACGAGTTCGGCGTGTCCAAGCCGGCGGTCTCGAAGAACCTCCGCCGGGGGCAACGGAAGATGATCCACCGCGTCGTCACGGCGCTGGACGACATCGAGTAGCGCTCTCTCTCGTTAACATGTAAACCTTCGTGTCTTTGTGACTGTGGGGCTAGTCATTATTCGTTATGAACCGGACTGTCACGAGACGGCGTGCGATCCGATCGCTTGGTGCTGCGGGCGTCGTCGCGCTCGCGGGCTGTACCGGCGACGGTGGTGACGGCGACACGGCGGCGAGTGGCGACGGCGGCGACACGGAGACAAACATGCAAGACACGTCGACGACACAGTCGAGTTCGGACAGCCTCACGATCGGTGTCCTCCAGCCGCTCTCGGGGGACCTGGCGTACTACGGTCAGCAGGGCCTCTGGGGACTGCTCTCCGGGCTCTCGTACAAGGCCGACGCCGATCCGCCCACCGACGTGGGCACCGGGACGACGACACTCTCGGTCGGCGACGTGGAGTACGAGCTGATCGTCCGCGACACGGAGTTCACCGCCGACGGCGCGCAGTCGGCCGCGACGGATCTGGTGAGCAACGAAGGGGTCGACATGCTCTTTGGCTGTTCGTCCTCGGGTGCGGCCTCGCGTGTCATCACCAACGTCGTGAAGGCGTCGTCGGTCCCGATGATGGTCGGGCCGGCGGCGTCGGCGGGGATCACCTCCGAGAGCGAGACCTGCGGCGATCTGGTGTACCGTGCCAGCGAGAACACGGCGATGGACGCCCGCTCTGGCGGCCGGTACGTCGCCACCGAGACCGACGTATCACGGGTGTACCTGTTCGGCGCGGACTACAGCTTCGGCCGGGCCGTCGTCAACAACTACCGATCGGTGCTGGAGTCCGAGGGCATCGAGATCGTCGGCGAGCGGTTCGTCAACCAGGGGTACTCGGAGTGGGACGGGCTGCTGGAAAACGCCGAAGACGCGGGCGCGGAGGGGATCGTCGGCGGGTTCACCGTCGCGACGCTCCCGAACCTGTTCAGCGCTTTCCTCTCGGGCGAGTACTCCTATCGCGCCTTCGGCGGGTTCGCCACCCGGATCACGAACGCCGTCGTCGGCCAGACGATGCAGCGCGTGCTCGGCGACCCGCTCACAGAGGAGAAAATCGAGGGCGCGGGACTGGGACCGTTCACGACGCGCTACCACTGGAACCAGTACGACAACCCGATCAACGACGCCTTCGTCGAGTCGTACACGAACGCCTACGGCGTCGTTCCCGACCTCTTTACCGCAGGCACGTTCACGGGCGCGTCGGCGATCCACCAGGCCGTCACCGAGGGCGGCTCGACGGATCCGGACGACATCACGGGCGCGCTCAAGGGGATGACCGTCACCGACACGCCGAAAGGCGAGAACGGCTACACCTTCCAGGAGTACAACAATCAGGCCCGTTCGGAGATGACCGTCGCCAACCCCGTTCCGACACAGGACCAGTGGGCCGACAGCTGGGACTCGCTCATCCAGCCCGGCGACCCCCTGGCTCGGATCTCCGGGGATCAGGTAACGATTCCGGCAGACAGCGACGACATGAACTGCTCGTTGTAACATGCTCAGGACGCGGGGACTCACGAAGCGGTTCGGCGGCATCACGGCGGTCGACGGCGTCGACTTCGACCTCGGGTCGGAGCTGTGCTCGCTGATCGGGCCCAACGGCGCGGGCAAGACGACGTTCTTCGACCTGCTGACGGGCGAACTGGAGCCGACAGACGGACGGATCGAGTTCCGTCACGACGGCGAGTGGGTGGACGTGACGGCGACGCCCCCGTCCGAGATCGCGAGCCTCGGCGTCCACCGCTCGTACCAGATCACGAACGTCTTCCCGACCTCGACGGTGCTCGAAAACGTCAGGGTCGCCGTACAGGCCCACAGCGACCACTCGGCGACGTTCTGGCGGACAAGCGACGCCTACGAGGCGGATCTGACCGCGGCTCGCGACATCCTCGAACGGGTCGGGCTGTCCGAGCGGGCCGACGACCTCGCTCAGAACCTCAGCCACGGAGCGGGCCGACAGCTCGAAGTGGCGATCGCGCTGGCCGGCGACCCGGACGTGCTCTTGCTCGACGAACCGAACGCCGGTGTCAGCTCCGAGAGCGTCGACGACATCGTCGCGCTCATCGAGGACGTGGCCCGGGACCACGCGGTCCTGCTCGTCGAGCACAACATGGACATCGTGATGGAGGTCTCGGACCGCGTGGTCGTCCTGAACCAGGGCTCGGTGATCGCCGACGGCGATCCCAGCGACGTGCGGGCCGATCCGGCCGTCCAGGAGGCGTATCTCGGCGGCTACGAGACCGGCGACCTGGCCGAAGACGGCGACGAGCCGGGCGAGCCCGAGGGGGTCGCGTAGCGTGGCCCTGCTCGACGTGGCCGACATCGAGACGTACTACGGCGAGAGCCACGTCCTCGAAGGCGTCTCTCTGTCGGTCGAACGTGGCGACGTGGTCGCGTTGATGGGTCGCAACGGCGTCGGGAAGACGACGACGCTGCGCTCGATCCTCCAGTTGACGCCCCCGCGGTCGGGGAGCGTGACCTACGACGGGACCGACCTCGTCGGCCGCCGGACGCACGAGGTCGCGGCGATGGGCGTCGGGTGGATTCCCGAGGACCGACGGATCTTCACCCAGCTGAGCGTCGCGGAGAACCTCCGCGTGTCGGTGCCCGACGGCGACGACGACGCCGAGGCGCTGTCGATCGCCTTCGAGACGTTCCCGATCCTCGAACAGCGCCGCGATCAGGCGGCCGGCACGCTCTCGGGGGGCCAACAGCAGATGCTCGCACTCGGCCGCGGACTGGTCGGGGACAACGATCTCCTGCTGGTGGACGAACCCAGCGAGGGGCTCGCCCCCCAGATCGTCGCCGACGTGGCCGACGCACTGGCCGCGGCCGCCAGCGAGACGACGATGCTGCTGGTCGAGCAGAACCTCCCGCTGGCGCTGGATCTGGCCGACCGATTCTACGTCCTCGACAACGGGCGGGTCGTCGACGAGGGCGACGCCGACGCGGTGTCGGCCGACGACGACCGGCTCAGGAGGTACCTATCTGCATGACGCTCGCGCTCGAACTGGCCCAGCAGGTCCTCTTGCAGGTGGGTTTCGTCGACGGCCTCGCCGAGTTCGTCCGGCCGGGCACGTTCGCTGAGGTCGTCCTCCGGGGGCTCTCGAAGGCGGCGATCTACGTCATGATCGCGGCCGGGCTGACGCTGATCTTCGGGCTGCTGGGCGTGCTGAACTTCGCCCACGGTGCGCTGACGATGATCGGGGCGTACCTCGGCGGCCTCGTGATGGTCCTGACGGTGGCACAGGGAACGGGGCCGTGGGCTCGGCTGGCGCTGTTTTTCGTGGCGATGGCGGTCGTCTTCGGCTTGCTGTCGGCACTGGGTGGGTCCATCGAGGTGAGCCTGATCCGGCCGCTGTACGATCGGCCGCCGATCTACCAGATCCTGCTGACCTTCGGCGTGACGCTCGTGCTCGAAGAGCTGGCCCGGATCGTCGTCGGCTTCTACGGCCTCCAGCCCCTCGCGGAGTGGCAGGCCGCGCTCGGGACGATCCCTGCTTTTCTGGAAACGTCGCAGTCGCTTGGCCCGGTCTCCGTGCGCGGACTCGCGCTGTTCGAGATCTTCCTCGGCGCGCTGACGGTCGCTGCCATCTGGGGATTCCTCACGCGCACGCGCTACGGCCTGTTCATCAGGGCCGGGAGCGAGGACAGCGAGATGGCGGAGGCGCTCGGCATCGACGTGCGGCGGGTCTTCACGGTCGTCTTCGCGCTGGGTGCGGGCGTCGCGGGCGTCGCCGGCACGCTCCTGATGTGGGACCCGGTCTGGGGAGCGAGCGTCCCGCTGGCCGCCGAGTCGCTGTTGCCGGCGTTCGTCGTCGTCATCATCGGCGGGCTCGGCACGTTCCGAGGGACGGTCGTGGGTGGGCTGATCGTCGGCCTCGTCGACGCGACGACGACCTGGTGGTTCCAGAACGTCGTCGTCGAGTGGACCTGGCTCCCGGAGGTCGCCATCTTCATGATCCTCGTCGTGGCGCTGATCGTCCGTCCGCAGGGGATCTACGGCGTCGAGGAGGTGGGGGGCCATTAGCGTCTCCACCCGTCTCCGACAGCGTGTCCGGGCCAGCTGGCCGGTCGCGTCCGTCGAGCGCCACCAGGTGTATCTCGTCGTCGTCGGGCTGCTGGCGTGTTACCCCGCGATCTATCACCTCCTGACCCACTCGCCACTGGGCGAGGTGGCCGTCACCGTCCTCCCGCGGATGGAGACGATGGTCGCCGTGCTGTACTTCTCTCTCTTTGCGATGTCGTTCGACTTCATCAGCGGCTACACCGGCTACCTCTCGTTCGGCCACGCGGCGTTCTACGGCACCGGCGCGTACACCGTCCTCCTGATCGCCAACGGGAAGGTCCCGCTCTTGGGTCCCGAGACGCCGTTCCTGGTGGCACTCGTCGTCGGCGCGGTCCTCGCGACGGTGCTCGCGGTGGTGATCGGCCTGGTCTCGTTCAGGCTGACCGGGGTCTACTTCGCGATGATCACCCTCGGTTTCGCACAGGTGCTGTACGTCTTCGTCCGGGACTGGGACTACGTCGGCTCGAACCCCCGTGACGGGATCGCGCTGAGCGGAGCCCGCGGCTTCGAGCTGGGCGTGCCCTACGTCGATCAGCTGACCGTCTCGCTGGGCACGCTGACCGGCGACACGCTGGCGCTCGCGGGCCACACCCTCGGGACGACGACGGTCTCCTTTTACGCCGTGGGTGTCGTCGTCCTCCTGTGTTTCGCGGCGATGCAGCGGATCCTCCACTCGCCCTTCGGCCGCGTCATGGTCGCGATCCGCGAGAACGAGGACCGCGCCGAGGCCATCGGTTACGACACCTTCCGCTACAAGCTGGGCGCGTTCGCGATCAGCGGCTTCTTCGGCGGCGTCGCCGGGGGACTGCTCGCGGGGTTCAAACGCTCCGTGACCCCCGAGTCCGGGTTCTACTTCCTGACCAGCGGCGACGCGCTGCTGGCCAGCATCATCGGCGGATTCGGGACCCTCGCCGGCCCGCTCTGGGGCCACCTGTTCGACGAGACCGTCCGGGAGTTCCTCTCGAATCGGGGCCAGGGCGGCGGCCTGCTCCCGTATCTGGAACAGACGCTCTCGGAGGAGTTTCTGACGACCGAACTCGTCGGCGGGCTCACGGTCGAGGGCTTCATCACCGCCGCGCTGAACGGCCACGCGAGCCTCTACGTCGGTATCGTCTTCGTCCTGTTCGTCCTCTACGTCCCCGACGGGATCGTCGGCACGGTCCGCTCGCGGCTGGGCGGTCGGGTCGCGCGGCGGCTCCCCGAACGGCTGTGGGGTGAGCGGTGACGGTCCACTGCACCGGCCTCGCCGTCGCGTTGCCCGAGGCGACGATCTCCGGTGCGACGATCGCCGAGCGCTCGGGTATCCCCGAGTCGGTCGTCGTCGAGAAGATGGGTATCCGCGAGAAGCGCGTTGCCCGCGACGAACACCCCAGCGACCTCTGTGTCGAGGCGGGACGGCGGGCGCTGGACGACGCTGGCGTCGACGCCGCGGCTCTGGACCTGGTCAGCTACCACGGGAGCGAGCTGAAAGACCACGTCGTCTGGAGCCTCGCCGCGGACGTGGCCGAGCGGCTGGGCGCGAGCGACGCCTACGCCAGCGAGAGCTACGCGCTCTGTGCCGGCGCGCCGATCGCGATCCGAGAGGCGGCCGCACAGATCCGGACGGGCTCGATCGACCGCGCGCTGCTGGTCGCCGCGAGTCGCGAGGAGGACCTCGTCGACTACGGGGACCCGGACACCTCCTTCATGTTCAACTTCGGGAGCGGGGCGAGCGCGATGGTCCTCGAACGGGACGCCGGGGAGCGCGCCATCGCGACCGTCCGCGAGAGCGCCGCGATCACGGACGGGAGCTTCTCGCGCGACGTGATCGTCCCGGCCGGCGGGACCGTCCAGCCCCCCTCGAACGCCACCGTCGAAGAGGGTCGCCACTCCCTGCGCGTCCCGGACCACGAGTCGATGAAAGCGCGACTCGCCGAGGTGAGTCTGCCGAACTTCCTCGCGGTGGCCGACGACGCCCTCGACGCCTCGGGCTACGACCGCGACGCCGTCGACTTCGCTGCCATCACCCACATGAAGCGGTCGTTCCACGACCACCTCTGTGACCAGTTCGGGCTGGGCGAGCGCGAGCACCTGTATCTGGACGAGTACGGTCACGTCCAGAGCGTCGACCAGGCGCTCGCGACCCGCGAGGCCAGAGATCGCGGCTGGCTCGACGACGGAGACGTGGTCCTCTTTCTCGCCGCCGGGACGGGCTACACGTGGGCGGCGACGGTGCTGGAGTGGCGCGGCTAACCCCTCGCTACCTCCGGGGCTCGTCCGCCTGTGCTCGGCCCACACGCTCGTACCCGGTCCTGGCGGCCGTGATCGTCCGGTAGAGCGTCCCGACGACCGCGAGCGCCAGCGCGCCAGCGAGCACCAGCACGCTCGTCGAGCCGGTCTCGATGGCCCACGGAACGGTCATCGCGAGGAAGCGACCGATGGCGACGACGCTCGCGACGACGGTGACACCGATCGCGAGGTACCTGAGTCGTCGCTGGATCGGTCCGCCGCGGTCGAGCACGCCGACTCCGTGCAGCTGGACCAGCGCGCTCTCGACGGCGAGCCACAGCGCCACCGCTCCGGCGACGAATGGCCCGACGAGTGCCAGCGGCTCCGGAACTGTGAGTCCGAGGAGATCGAGCACCGTCACGGCCCCGCCGACGAGGAGAGCGAACGTCAGCGGGGCGAGCAACACGACCGAACTGAACAGGGCGGCCACGGTCCGGGCGACCGATCGAGCGCTGGGGGACATACGATACGCGACATTTGCCAGTGCAAAAAGTGTCGGGGGCCGCGAGCGCGCCAGAGCCACACGCACGCTGTCGAGGTCACACACTTATCTCGCTCGCGGGCGACCCTACTCGCATGGCGCTCGACGAGCATTTCGACGACTTCATGCGGCGCGACTGGGATACCGGCGCGGACGGGACCGTCCGCTTCGCGATGGTCGGTCTGGGCTGGTGGACGCGTGACTACGCCGTCCCCGCGACCCAGCAGTCCGAGTACTGCGAGACGACGACCGTCGTCAGCTCCTCGCCCGAAAAGGCCGAGTCCTTCGCCGAGGAGTTCGACGGCGTCGAGACGGCGCTGACCTACGACGAGTTCACCGACGGTGCCGGCACGGACCAGTACGACGCGGTCTACGTGGCGACGCCGAACGCGCTACACCTGCCCTACGTCGAGGCCGCGGCGAGCTACGGCAAGGACGTGCTCTGCGAGAAGCCGATGGAAGCCAGCGTCGAGCGCGCCGAGGCGATGGCCGAGGCAGCCGAGGACGTGACGCTGATGGTGGCCTACCGGATGCACACGGACCCAGCCGTCCGCCGGATGCGCGAACTGGTGGCCGACGGATTCGTCGGCGAGCCGACCCACGTCCACGGCCACATGTCCCAGCGCCTGCTGGAGATGATTCCCGACCGCGACCAGTGGCGGCTGAACCCCGAGCTGGCGGGCCAGGGCGCGTCGATCACCGACCTGGGCGTCTATCCGATCAACACGACGCGGTTCGTCCTCGACCGGGACCCGGTGGCGGTCCAGTCGGCGATGTACTCGGGCAGCGAGGGGTTCGAGGACGTGCCCGACGAACGCGCCGCGGCGACGATCGTCTACGAGGACGACGTGCTGGCCTCGATCTCGGCCAGTCAGAACAGCTACGAGGACGGATTCTTGCGGGTCACCGGCACGGCGGGCCAGCTCGTGCTAGAGCCGGCCTTCCTGAAGCCCTCCGGACTCACCGTCTCTCGCAGCGGGATCGACGCGACCTACGACCTCCCGGAGATGGGCGAAGCCCAGCAGATGCAGGCGGAGTTCGACTACTTCAGCCACCACCTCCTGGCCGACACCGAACCGCCCGCCGACGGCGAGTACGGCGTCGTCGACATGCGCGTGATCCGCGCGGCCGTCGAGTCCGCCCGGACCGGCGAGCGGGTGACGCTGTAGCGTGGGGCCGCCGCGACACAACTGTTAATATCACCACACGACGATATCACCCTACGCGTGTTCGCTCGATGACAGAGACGTTCTACGACGTGCTCGGGGTCGAACCAGATGCCACCGCGAGCGACATCGAGGACGCCTATCGCGAGCGACTGAAGGAGACCCATCCGGACCACAACGACGACGCCGACGCCGACGAGGCCACCCAGCGCGTGATCGAGGCCCGCAACGTGCTGACCGACGACGACGAGCGCGCCCGCTACGATCGACTCGGACACGACGCGTACGTCGGCGCGGACGCGGCGGGGAGCGATCACCACGACGCCCGCGGCGCGGCGGCCCGTGCGGCCCGCGAGGCCGGCTGGGCGGACAGCGAGACGGACGGTCCCAGCGAGTCGACTGCCGCGGGCACGAACGCGGGGCCCTCCGAGCGGCGACGCCGGGAGCGAACGGCAAGCGAACGCGTTCGTGAGACGCGCACGGCGGCGTCGAGTGGTGCAACTGGAGCCACCGCGACCGGACAGACGACGGCGGGCACGTCGCCCGATAGTGGCGCGTCGACGGGCCGGACGCGCCCGACGGGCACTTCGACCCGTGACAGCCGCCAGCGCGACCGGATTTACGGTGCAGGTACCGACAGCGGCGAGGTGGCGTACAACGTCAGACACGACGTGAGTTCGAGCGGTCACTCGCTGCGGGCGTTCGTGGCCGACACGCCGCTCTCACTCGCCGCGCTGACGTTCGTCCTCTATCCGATCATGGTGGCGTCCACGATGTTCCCAGACTTCCCACTGGTGGTCAACGCCACCGTCGGCCTGTGTGCCCTGCTGTTGATCGGCTACCTCCAGTCCCAGCCGTCGGTGGGCGTCCTCGTCTTCGGGACCTGGAGCGTCCTGGTGCCCCTCGCACTCGTCGCGTTCGGCGTCCCGGTGACCGGGCTCGTCGGGCTCGCAGCGCTCGGGAGCGTCTGGCTGCCCTTTGGCTTCTCGTTGCTGACCCGCTCGGTCGTGGGGCCGTAGCACCCTACAGCGATTCGCGAACGCGCTCGTGGACCCGATCCCGGTACCGATGGCTCCGCTCGCCGTCGAACCGACACTCGACGATCTGCGTGCCGGACGCGCCGGCCGAGGACGCCACGGCGTCGGCGAGGGCACCACGGCCCTCGACGCGGTCGTATTCGAGGTCGTACAGCGCGCCCGTCGGCTCGAAGTCCAGTCCGTGGGGCGTCCGGAACTGGTCGGTAAAGGGCGGCTCGAATGACTCGATGGGCAGCTCGTGGAAGATGCCGCCGCCGTCGTTGTTCACGAGGACGATCGTCGCGTCCACGTTACAGCGCCCGACCGCGAGCAGGCCGTTCATGTCGTGGTAGTAGGCCAGATCGCCGGTGAGTACGACCAGCGGGTCGTCGGTCGCGCTGCCCGCACCGAGTCCCGTCGAGGTGATCCCGTCGATACCGCTGGCCCCGCGATTGCCGAGGACGGTCACGTCGGCCGCTCGGGGCCGTCCGAACCGGTCCAGATCCCGAACCGGCATACTGTTCGAGACCATCACCGTCGCCGGATCCGGGACGGCGCTGGCGACCGTCGCGGCGACCGTCCCCTCGAAGAACTGCTCGCCGTGCGCCCGCTCGGCGAGGTCCCAGTAGCGGGCTTCTGCGGTCTCGAATCGCTCGGTCCACGCCGTCGGTGATCGGTCGAGTCGCTCGGCCAGCCCCGTCGCCAGCCGCGTCGGGTCGGCCACGACGAGATCGGTCGCGGTGAACGCCGCTTCGCGCCACTGGCCGGCCGGATCGACCACGAACTGGGCGGCGTCGGCGTCCCGCAGCCAGTGACGCAGCGTCTTCGAGGTCGGCGAGGCCCCGAACCGGAGCACGATATCCGGATCGGGCCAGGCTCCGGCGTCGAGATACGAGTCGTAGCCGCCACAGATGGGCCGATCGCCGACGTGGGGGCCGAAGCGATGCCCCGACAGCGGATCGGCGAGCACCGGAAAGCCCGTGGCGTCAGCGAGTTCTGCCAGCGCGTCCCGGCCGGGCGTCGGTTCGTTCGACGGGCCGGCGACGATCAGGCCCCGCTCTCTGTCGATCCGGTCGGCGAGCGTGGACAGGTCCGATGCCGAGAGCGTCCTGTCGCCGCGGGTCGTACGGACCATCGGCCCGTCCCGGCCGTTCGCACCGAGTGGAGCGCGCTCCGGGAGGTCGTCCGGAACCGCGCCCTCGACCGGCGTCGGTTCGAGGGGCTTCGAGACGGGCACGTTCAGGTGGACTGGACCCGCGGGCGTGTCGGTCGCAGTCGCGACGGCGCGACAGACTGTTGTTCGGAGCGATCGGAGCCGGCGCGGCTCCGGTGCCGGCTCTGGGAGCGAGCGGTACTGCCGGACCGCGTCGCCGTACAGTTTCTCCTGGTCGATCGTCTGGTTCGCGCCGCTGTCTTGCAGTTCTCGGGGACGGTCGGCGGTCAACAGCACCATCGGCACACGAGACTGGTCGGCCTCGATCACCGCCGGATGGAAGTTCGCCGCCGCCGTGCCAGAGGTACAGATCAGCGGCGTCGGCGTTCCGGTCCGGCGAGCCCGTCCGAGCGCGAAGTAGGCCGCCGACCGCTCGTCGAGGTGAGAGTAGACGCGCATCTCCGGGTGCCGTGCGACCGCGACGGTCAGCGGCGTCGAGCGACTGCCGGGTGCGACACAGACCGCGTCGATCCCGTTCGCGACGAGTTCTTCGACGATGACGCGCCCCCACAGCGTGTTCTCGTTTGGCTCGGTCACTGCCGATCACTCTCGCTGGGCTGCCAGCGTCGGTCCCGACGACCGGTTCCACACATGGCCCGACCTACGGACGGGGGACGCTTCAGCGTGACTATCGCCACGAAGTGGCCGGCAGTTCGCGATCGATCGGCCGGCTACTGGCCGCCGCGTGGCCGAGCGTCGTCGTTTTCTGCATTCAACAGAAATATTCCGATATCGAAAAGGGATGTCGTCGGAAGACACAGTATTGTTCTCGCGTTCGGTAACTCTCCCCGCCAGATTTATAAGGGGATCTATCGAACCACCGTACGTTCCGATGCCACAGGTAGAGATAACGATCCCGGAACATCTCGAGATGCAGATCGCCCAGCTCGTCGAAGAAGGCGAGTTCCTCACCCGCGAGGAAGCGATCGAGGATCTCCTCTCGACCGGGTTGAAAGCCTACAAGACCAGCGGGCCCATGGACGACGAGGACGATCCCGGGGGATTCGAGGACGACGGGATGATGGGTCACGACGACGAGTACGTCTTCTAGCGAGCGGCGCTCAGCAGACGAACCACCACTGGTAGCCGTTCACAAGCAATTCTTATACTATTGGCACCGCCTACTAGTGGCAAGATGCACAAAGACGAGCTTCTCGAGCTGCACGAACAGATGGTGCTGATCATGCGTTTCTTCCGCGACGAGATGGACAGCGTCGACCCCGAGCTGTTCGACGCCTACGGCGAGCTCGACGTGCGCCCCTCGGACGTTCACAAGTCCAAGAGCGAACACAAACACGCCGTCTTCGTGCTGGGCAACTCGCTGGCGACCGCGATGAGCGAAGACGAGTTTTCCGACGCCGGCCGCGTTGGCAAGCGGATGAAGGAACTCGCGGAAGACGCCGAGAGCAAGCTCTAGGTGTCGTCCTGTTCGAGTTCCGTGAATATCTCGGGATCCGTCTGGAACTTCAAAACGTTGTGTATCACGGAGTTGCGGATGTTCTGGACGACGCGTCCGTGGTCCTTGTAGAACTCGTGGATCCAGCGTGACTCCGCTTTCCGGCTCGGGAACATCATCACCGACTTCCACTGGTACTCCCCGTCCGAGAGGAAGTAGAACATCGTGTGTCTGTCGTCGCGGATCGCCGTCATGGCCTCGCGCCAGCCCTCCTCGAAGTGCTCCGGGTTGAACTTGAACTCGAACAGCGCGAAGTTGAAGTACTCCTCGTTGGGGACGATCGCGTCACGGAAGACCCCCTCCTGGCGCATCTTGCGGATCGATTCGCTGACGGTGACGTGTGACACCGAGATGTCGTGGTCCGCTTCGAGGATGTCGGCCAGTTCTCGCGAGGAGAGCTCCGGGTCGTCGGCCAGCTCTCTGAGGATCAACACGTCGCGTTCCTTGAACTCCCAGTCTGGTGATTCGTCCGCGTTCATATCCCACGTTCCGGTGTTATCGTCTTGGAAGTTGGCATCTCTCGGCGCACGCTGTCGTCGGCACTGATCACGGTGAATCGAGAGTCACGAGCGTGTCCACGTCCGGCAGGTCAGTCTCGGGAGACGTGATCTGTGCCATCCGCTCGGTGTGTTTCTCGATCGCGTAGTTCTGCAGGTCGTCGGCGGAGGGACCCGGCGTCTCCTCGCTGCCGTCGCCCAGTCCGTCGGTCGTCGTCTGCTGGACCAGCCCCAGCAGTTCCGTGACGGTGTCGTGTAGCAGCTGTGGGTCGACGCCCTCCGCGACGAGTTCGCGGAGCTTGCTCATTCCGAACCCGACGTGGCGACCCTCGTCGCTCCGGATGCGCTCCAGTCCGGTGGTAAAACCCGGCAGCGTCGGGAGGTCCGGCTCGGAGGGACCGTAGCTCTGCTGGAGCCCCCAGTAGGCCGTCTGTGCCAGAATGCCCTCGATGGTCAGGTGGTAGTGACACAGCGCGATCGCGCGGTGCTCGGGCGTGTCGTCGTCGAGCAGCCGGTGCATCGCCGCGTCCGTGCGGGCGAGCAGTTCGTCGTACGCGTCGTTGACCCACCGATCCTCGGTCGGCGAACTCACCGGCAGGTCGCGCTCGCGCTCGACCGGGTTGATCACCGCCGTCCAGTACCGCTCGAAGAAATCGAGGTGGCGCGCTTCTTCGTACAGCTGCGTGCTGAGATAGGCCTGGTCCGCGGCGTCGTCGAGCACGACCGAGAGCGGGGCGAGGTCCTCGGTGACGGCGCGCTCGCCGGCACCGAACTTCGCGACGGTCGAGCGCAGGTGGTCGAAGGTCGCGGGATGCGCTTCGACGAGTGGCTCACGATCGTCGTCGAGATCGATCGCCGCAGGGTCCCAGTGTCGTTCGACGGCGTTGCGGTAGTAGCGTCCCGATCGGCTCTCCCGATCGAGCGCGAGTCGAAACGTCGCCTCGTCGGTCATTGGTCGTGTCGTAAACTCCGCCCTACATAAGCGTTGACGAACGCGCGGAGCCGACGGTATCAGCGCCCATCGAACTCCGGTTCGCGACTCTCGACGAAGGCTCTCGCGCCCTCCTCGTGGTCCGCGGTCGAGAAGGCGACGCCCTGCGCGTTCGCTTCCCGCGCCGTCGCGGCGTCGAAGGAGTCGGGCTGGTGGTTCACCAGTCGCTTCGAGGCCGCCAGTGCGACCGTCGGCCCCGTCGCGATCGTCTCGACGATGTTCTCGACGCCCTCGTCGAACGACGACGCCTCGAACACGCGGGTAACGAGCCCGAGATCTCGGGCGCGGTCGGCGTCGACCAGTTCGCCAGTGAAGATCAGTTCCTTGGCGGTGTTGAGCCCGACGAGCCGCGGGAGGAGGTAGGACACGCCCGAATCGACCGCGAGTCCGACGCGGCGGAAGCCGAAACTGATCTTCGCCGCCGGGCTCGCGAGTTGCAGGTCACAGGCGATCGCCAGACCCGCACCGGCCCCGAAGGCCGGACCGTCGATCTTCGCCACCGTCGGGAGCCGACAGTCGTAGACGCGCTTGATCGCGCGGTTGACCGCGCCGACGACGACCTCGACGCGCTCTGCCGGCGGCACGTCCCGGTCGATGCTCTCGAGCATCGCGTTCACGTCCCCGCCGGCACAGAAGGCCGCCCCCTCACTCTGGAGGACGACACACCGTGCCGCGCTGTCTTCGGCGGTCTCGATCGCCGCAGCGAGTTCGTCTGCGGCCTCCGCAGAGAGCGCGTTGCGCGCTTCGGGGCGGTTCAGCGTGATCGTTGCGACCTCGTCTGCGATCTCGACGCGGACCTGATCTCCGGTCATGTCCCGCACCGACGGCCAGGACGACCAAAAGCGTTGGTCAGGTCGCCACCAACAGAGTAGGGGTGCCTTTGAGGAGGGACCGGGCCGATTGTCTCGTATGCGAATCCACTGGCATCGACGCGACCTCCGGACGACCGACAACGCCGGCCTGGCCGCAGCGACGGCCGACAGCCCGGTCGTGCCGGTGTTCGTCTTCGACGACGCCGTCCTCGACCACGCCGCACCGCCCCGCGTGGCGTTCATGCTGGACGCGCTCGACTCGCTGCGGGCACAGTACCGCGACCGCGGGAGCGACCTCGTGATCGCTCACGGCGATCCGACGGCCGAGATCCCGCGGCTGGCCGAGGCGTTCGGAGCCGACGGCGTGACCTGGGGCGAGGCCTACTCCGGGCTCGGAATCGAGCGCGACATCGCCGTCCGGCAGGCCCTCGACGACGTGGGCGTCGAACGCGAGGCGGTCACCGATTCGGTTCACCATCGCCCCGGCGAGATCACGACCAACGACGGCGATCCGTACTCGGTGTTCACGTACTTCGGGCGCAAGTGGCACGACCGGGAGAAAGAGGACCCCTACGACGCGCCCGGCCCGGACGAACTGGCCGACGTGTCCGGCGATCCCCTGCCGTCGGTGGGAGACCTGGGGTTCGAGGAACCACAGGCAGAGATCCCTCCGGCGGGGACGGAGCCGGCCCGGGAGCTCCTCGACGCGTTCTGCGAGGACGACATCTATCGGTACGAGGACCGCCGAGACTACCCCGCAGACGACTGCACCTCACGGCTCTCGGCTCACCTCAAGTTCGGGACGATCGGCATCAGGGAGGTGTACGAGCGGACCGCGAGCGCGGCGGCAGCGGCCGACGACGAGGAACGGCGCGAATCCGTCGCGGAGTTCCAGTCGCAGTTGGCCTGGCGGGAGTTCTACACGCAGGTCCTCTTTGCCAACCGGTCGGTCGTCACGGACAACTACAAGACCTACGAGCGCCCGCTCCAGTGGCGCGACGACCCCGAGGCGCTCCAGGCCTGGAAGGACGGCGAGACGGGATACCCGATCGTCGACGCCGGGATGCGCCAGCTCCGCCAGGAGGCGTTCGTGCACAACCGCGTCCGGATGATCGTCGCCTCCTTTCTCACCAAGGACTTGCTGATCGACTGGCGAGCGGGATACGAGTGGTTCAAAGAGCGTCTGGTGGACCACGACACCGCGAACGACAACGGCGGGTGGCAGTGGGCCGCCTCGACGGGAACCGACGCCCAGCCGTACTTCCGGATCTTCAATCCGATGACTCAGGGCGAGCGGTACGACCCCGACGCGGAGTACATCAAGACGTACGTCCCCGAACTGCGTGACGCCGAGCCGTCGGTGATCCACGAGTGGCCCGACCTCTCGCTGACCCAGCGTCGCAACGCCGCCCCGGAGTACCCCGACCCCATCGTCGACCACAGCGAGCGGCGCGACCAGGCTCTGGAGATGTTCGAGACCGCCCGCGGCGAGAGCTGATCCCGGCACTGGTGGGTCGTCTGTCTCGGCATCGGAACCCGAACCGCCAGCCGAGAACGACCAGCGGGCGGTCGGCGAGTGTGATGTGGTAGCGTGCGTCTCCTAAACGTTTAACAGGCGTCCGCTCCACCCAAAAGATGGAGGAGATTTATCATGTCCGAACACTCAGATCCGGAACTGCCGCCACTTCCGTACGACTACGACGCGCTGGAGCCCCACATCTCAGAGCAGGTGCTCACCTGGCACCACGACACCCACCATCAGGGGTACGTCAACGGCCTCGCGGCCGCCGAGGAGACCCTCGCGGAGAACCGCGAGTCGGGTGAGTTCGGATCCAGCGCCGGTGCGCTGGGCAACGTCACCCACAACGGCAGTGGACACTATCTCCACACGCTGTTCTGGGACAACATGTCCCCCAACGGCGGCGGCGAGCCGTCGGGCGAGCTCCGTGACCGGATCGAAGCGGACTTCGGTTCCTACGAGGGCTGGAAAGGCGAGTTCGAGGCGGCCGCCTCGGCCGCCGGTGGCTGGGCGCTGCTCGTCTACGACCCGGTCGCCAAGCAGCTCCGCAACGTCACGGTCGACAAGCACGACCAGGGCGCGCTCTGGGGGTCCCACCCCATCATGGCGCTGGACGTCTGGGAGCACTCGTACTACTACGACTACGGCCCGGACCGCGGCAGCTTCGTCGACGCCTTCTTCGAGGTCGTCGACTGGGACGAGGTCGCGTCGCAGTACGAGACCGCAGTCGGTCACTTCGAGTAACGTCGCCCGACGGCGGGCTCCCGAGCTTCGCACTTTCTTTCGATATCGTCGATCAGTGGCGACACTCGACGGCGACGACAGCGCGTCGCTTTCGAGGGCTTTACGCACGGCGGCGCGGAACCGGCGGACATGCCACAACCGAAAGACGACTTCGACGACCTCCGCCCGCTGGAGTTTCGCGAGCCCGAGGAAGTGCTCGACGACGACGAGATGTATACGATCTACGAGATCGGTCGCCTCCTCCAGGGGTTAGAGGCCGAGGCGGAACTCGACGTCGAGACCGAGAACGTCCTGATGGACTGGGCCATTCCGTGGCTCATCAAACACGCCGACGCCTTCGTCTTCGCCGAGCCGAGTGCCGACGACGAGCCGGGCTACTACGGACTCGCTTAGAACCGCGCCGCCCGCCGCGCCAGTTCGATGTTGCCGTACGGGTCGTCCGTGACGCTGGGACCGTGGCCGGCGTGCATCTCGGCGAGGTCTTCGTCGACGAGATCGAGGACGCGGTCGATGCTCTCGACGAGCAGCGATCGGTCTCCCTCTTCGAGGTCCGTCCGACCGAAGCTGCCGTTGGCAAACACCAGATCACCGGCGAAGAGCACGCCCGCCTCGGCCGCGTAGAGACAGAGGTGATCGTTCTTGTGACCCGGCGTGTGCAGTGCCACGTACTCCTCGTCGCCGATCTGTCGGGTCGTCTCGTCGGCGATCGCCCGGTCGACGCCGTCGAAGCCGCCGTCGTAGCCACAGACCGGCGCGTCGAACGCCTCCCGTACCGCGTCGAGGGTGCCGACGTGGTCGCGGTGGGTGTGTGTCAGGACGACCTGATCGATCTCGTCGACGACCGCTCGCACCTCGGAGACCACGTCGAAGTCGTTGCCCACGTCGACCAGCGTCGTCGTCTCGCCCTCGACGAGAAAGACGTTGCTGGTAAAGACCCCGCTCGACGGTGCAAGGTTTCGGATCATACGCTCGACGTCGAGCCCGACGGGTTTGTGTGTGCTGGTCTGTCTCTCGGGAGGGCGCTGTTCCGAGAAGCGAGGGTGCGATCGGGACGCGGGACGAGCGCCGCGTAGTGAGGGGCGAACTGACGTACTGGCCGCTGATTCGGCGCGCTGACAGACCCACAGGGCTATGTATGATGAAAAAGTAACCACGTGTAGAGAATAGATGTCTGAATCGGATCGCCCCGTCGTGCTCATCGTCGAGGACGAACCGGACGTCGCGGAAACATACAAGCTATGGCTCCGAAACGACTACGAAGTCCGGATGGCCCACGACGGTGACGAAGGGCTCGACTTACTCGACGACAGCGTCGATGTCGTGTTACTCGACCGTATGATGCCGGGACTCTCGGGTGACGAGGTACTGGAGCGTATCCGGGAACGCGATCTCGGCTGTCGCGTCTCGATGGTGACGGCGGTCGAACCGGACTTCGACATTCTGGAGATGGGGTTCGACGCGTATCTCTCGAAGCCGATCCGGAGCGAACAGCTCCACGAGACCGTGGAGAACCTGCTCGAACGCTCCGAGTACGATACTCTCCTGCAGGAGTACTACTCGCTGGTCGAGAAGCAAGCGACGCTCGAAGCGAGCAAGAGCAGCGCGGAGCTGGAAGAGAGCGACGAATACGATGAACTTAAGGCAGAGATCGGAGAACTAAAATCCGAACTCTCGGAATCACTCGGTGGCATCGGCGACGACGCCGACTTTATCGCAACGTTGCGTGGGCTCAGTAATGGTGAAGACGAATAAACTGTCAGAGAATATGTACGACCTGTCAACCGTACTCGACTTCGATGCGCTGGACTCGGTTCGCCCGGGGACGAGCCTACTCGTCGCGGGACCCGCGATGAGTGGCAAAGAGGCCCTCGCGATGGATGTACTCAAAGATGGGGTCGGTAACGGCGAGGGGGCGGTCGTCGTGACGACGAACGATCGGGCGAGCTCGGTCGTCGACGAGTTTCGAACGGACGTACCGGAGATGGACGACTCCCAGCTCGGAGTCGTCGACTGCCGCGGCGACAACAGCGGGGGTGAAGCCCCACAGAGCGGCGCGTACACCCATCACGTGAACTCGCCGGGCGACCTGACCGGCATCGGTATCGGCATCACGAAAGCACTGGAGGGGCTCCACAAGAGCGGGCGCGACCAGGGACGGCTCGCGCTGGTCTCCCTGTCGACGATGCTGACGTACACGGACAAGAAAACCGTGTTCAAGCTCTGTCACATCCTCTCGTCGCGACTGGACTCGGCGGGCTACGTCGGCGTGTTCACGATCGACTCCGGCGCACACGACGATCAGACCCTCCAGGTCATCAAGCAGGCGTTCGACGGCCTCATCGAGTTCCGCGAGGAGGACGGCACCCGTCAGGCCCGCGTCATGGGCCTCACGAGCCAGCCCTCCGAGTGGAAAGAACTCTGATTTCGCGGCCGTCCGATTCGTACGGAGAGCAGAGAGCGGACTGACAGCCGGCAGCGCGAGCGGTGGCCCGGTGCTTTAATCGGGATCCGGTCGAAGAATCCGATATGGGAACACGACACGATCGGGGTGGGCCGGACCCGGCTACCGACGATCGGGCGGACTACGACTACGAGGGGGGTTCCGTCGAGCGCCCCGCGTTCGTCGCCGCCCTCGAAGACCGCATCGACGGGACGGTCCGGTTCGACGAGTACACGCGACAGTTGTACGCGACCGACGCGAGCGCCTACGAGGTGACGCCGATCGGCGTCGTCTATCCGACCTCGACGGCCGACGTGGCAGCGGTCGTCGACTACTGCGCCGAGCGGGGAACGCCGGTCCTGCCGCGAGGCGGGGGGACGAGCCTCGCGGGACAGGCGGTCAACGAGGCGGTCGTCGTCGACTGCTCGCGCCACATGGACGCGATCGAGTCGGTCGATCCGGCGGGACACACGGCACGCGCACAGGTCGGGGTCACCCTCGGGGCGTTGAACGACAGGCTCGCCGACCACGGCCTGAAGTTCGCCCCCGACCCGGCGTGGGGCGACAAGAGCGTCCTCGGTGGCGCGATCGGCAACAACTCCACGGGCGCACACTCCCTGAAGTACGGCAAGACCGACGCGTACATCGAGGACTGCGAGGTCGTCCTCGCGGACGGGACCGTGACGACGTTCGGCGAGGTCACGCTCGACGAACTGCGATCGCGGGCCGACCGGGACGGGCTCGAAGGCCAGATATACGCGGCGATCGCCCGGCTCGTCGACGACGAGCGCGAGGCGGTCACCGCGGCGTTTCCCGACCTCAAGCGAAACGTCTCCGGCTACAATCTCGATCGACTCCTCTCGGAGGCCGAAGACGGGTCGGTCAACGTCGCGCGGCTGCTCGCGGGCAGCGAGGGGACCCTGGCCATCGTGACCGAGGCGACGGTCTCGCTCGAACCCCTCCCGGAAACGAAGTCGCTGGCGCTGCTCTCCTATCACGACCTCATCGACGCGATGGCCGACGTGCCGGCGATCCTCGAACACGATCCCGCGGCGGTCGAAGTCCTCGACGACGTGTTGCTGGAGCTGGCCGCCGACACCGAGGAGTTCGGCGACCTGGTCGACCAGCTCCTCCCGGCGGACACCGGCGCGGTGCTGCTCGTCGAGTTCTACGCCGAGAACGACCCGCAGGGCAAACAGCGGGTCGCGGACCTCCTCGCGGATCGGGTCGGGAACGTCGGTACCGACGCCGTCGCACAGAGCGGGGCCGACTCTCTGACCGACGCGCCGCGGGAGGCGTTTCACGGCCAGGAGGCCCACGAGGAGAGCGAGCGAAAGCGATTCTGGAAGCTCCGCAAGAGCGGGCTCCCGATCCTCCTCGGGCGGACCTCGGACGCGAAACACATCAGCTTCATCGAGGACACCGCCGTCCCGCCCGAGAACCTCGCGGACTACGTCGCCGAGTTCCAGGAGTTGCTGGCCGACAACGACACGTTCGCGAGCTTCTACGCTCACGCTGGACCGGGCTGTCTCCACATCCGACCCCTGGTGAACACGAAGACCGTCGAGGGGGTCGAGCAGATGGCAGCTATCGCGGACGGCGCGACCGACCTCGTCACGACCTACGGCGGCAGCGTCTCGGGCGAGCACGGCGACGGGCGTGCGCGCACCCAGTGGAACCGAAAGCTGTACGGACAGGACGTGTGGGAGGTGTTCCGAGAGCTGAAAGCGGCCTTCGATCCGGACTGGCTGTTGAACCCCGGACAGGTGTGTGGCTACGCCGCCGACGAGGCGATTCCAGAGGGCGTCCCCGCGCGGGCCCGCGCCGTCGACATGACCGACGACCTGCGGTTCGATCCCGACTACGAGTTCGAGATGGCGTTCGAGCCGGCCATGGAGTGGGACAACGAGAACGGGTTCCAGGGGATGGTCGAGCTCTGTCACGGCTGTGGGGGCTGTCGCGGCCCACAGGAGACGACCGGCGGCGTCATGTGTCCGACCTACCGGGCCGCGGGCGAGGAGTCGACCGCGACGAGGGGGCGAGCCAACGCCCTCCGCCAGGCGATGAGCGGCGACCTGCCGGCAGATCCGACGGACGAGGCGTTCGTCGACGAGATCATGGACCTCTGTATCGGCTGCAAGGGATGTGCGAAAGACTGCCCGAGCGAGGTCGACATGGCCAAGCTCAAGACCGAAGTCGAACACGCACATCATCAGGAACACGGCGCGAGCCTCCGGTCGAAGCTGTTCGCACACGTCGAGACCCTCAGCGCCTGGGGGAGTCGTCTCGCACCGCTGTCGAACTGGCTGGCCGGGGCACCGGGCAGTGACAGACTGGCCGAGCGCCTGGTCGGGATCGCCAGCGAGCGATCGCTCCCGACGTTCAAACGCGAGTCCTTCGAGGACTGGTTCGCCCAGCGCGGCCCCGCCGTCGACCCGGAGGACGCACAGCGCCGGGCGCTGCTGGTCCCCGACACGTACAACAACTACAGCAACCCCGACGTGCTCCGTGCCGCCGTCCGCGTCCTCGAAGCCGCCGACGTACACGTCGCCGTCCCGGACGACGCGACCAGCAGCGGCCGCGCCGCCCACTCGAAGGGCTTCGTCGACGTGGCTCGCGAACGCGCACGGACGAACGTCGACGCGCTGGACGGCCGCGTGGCCGACGGGTGGGACGTGGTCCTCGTCGAGCCGTCCGACGCCGTGATGTTCCAGTCGGACTACCGTGACCTCCTGGGCTCGGACGCCGCGCCCGTCGCCGACAACGCGTACGGCCTCTGTGAGTACCTCGATCGGTTCCGCCTCGACGAGCGCGTCGACTGGACGGGCGGCGAGGAGACGCTGACCTACCACGGCCACTGCCACCAGAAGGCCGTCTCGCGGGACCACCACGCCGTCGGCGTCCTCAGGCGGGCGGGCTACGCCGTCGACCCGCTGGATTCGGGCTGCTGTGGGATGGCCGGCAGCTTCGGCTACGAGGCCGAACACTACTCGATGAGCCAGGCGATCGGACGGATTCTCTTCGACCAGATCGCGGACAGCGACGGCGACGCCGTCGTCGCACCGGGGGCGTCCTGTCGCACGCAGCTCGGTGATCGACGGGGCCACGAATCTCCGTCACATCCCGTCGAACGGCTCGCAGACGCGCTCGCTGACTGACGGGCCGCCCTTCTGTGGCTGGTCTCGCCGTCGCGGGGTGACGAATCCCTTCACGAAGGGGTTCTCCCGTACGAGATCGGGATCGACCCCATCCTCGTCGAATCGAGGGGGACCGTTCGGCGCAACACAGCGTTTTTATTCTGTCCTCAGGTGGTATATGACAGATGAATCGTCAGGTCCTCCTCGGGTGTCTGCTCGTGGCCGCGGTCGTGAGCGGGGCCACCGTCACGACCGCCCAGGAGACGGGGTCGAGCGGCCTGTTGGCCCAGCCCGACGGGTTCGACCAGACGACGTTCGAGATCACGGTCACCGAGAACGGTTCTGCGCGCTGGTCGATCCAGCACCACCGTCGGTTGACCAACGACTCCGAGAAACGGCAGTTTCGGGACTTCGCCGAGCGCTTCGAGACCGAGGAGACGGACCTGTACCGGAACTTCGTCAGTCGCTCCGAGGCGCTGACTGCGATCGGCCGCAACGCCACCGGACGCCCGATGGCGGCGAAGTCGTTCGACCGCGACGCCTACACGAACGTCACGGCGAGTTTCGACGCCCGCGGGACGATCGAACTGGCGTTCACCTGGACGCACTTCGCCCGGACCGACGGGGAGCGGGTCGTCGTCGGCGACGTGTTCGGCGAGAACTTCTACATCGGGCCGGACCAGTCGATCGTGTTCGTCAGCGGTGAGGGGCTCCAGTTCGCCGCTGTCGAGCCCGAACCGACCTCACAGACCCAGCCCGACTCGCTGACACGGAGCCAGAGTGTCACCTGGGAAGGCGAACAGCAGTTCGCACAGCAGCGGCCGTACCTCGAACTCGAACCGCGTTCGACCGCGACGACCCCCGCTGGCGGTTCTGGTGCGGAGAGCGACACGCAGAGCCCGCAGTCGACGACGGCCCCACTCCCGAGCGGGACCGACAACCCGATGGTCTGGATCGTCGGAGCCGTCATCCTGGTGCTCGGCGTCGGCAGCGCGATCGCGTACCGAAACGGTTCGGTCTCGCTGCCCGGCGAAACCGCGAGCACCGCCAGCGACACCGACACCGCCTCGGAGACAGCCGGTTCGGCGACGGACAGCCAGACGCCGATCCCCGACGAGGAACTGCTCTCGGACAGCGACCGCGTCGTCAAGCTCCTCGAATCGAACGGCGGTCGCATGAAGCAGGTCAACATCGTCGAGGAGACCGAGTGGTCGAAGTCCAAAGTCAGCATGCTCCTCTCGGACATGGAGGAGGACGGCGAGATCAGCAAGCTCCGCGTCGGCCGCGAGAACATCATCAGTCTCGCCGGTCACGAACCCGACGCCGCCGGCTCGCCGTTCGACGACGAGGAGTGACTCCGAAGCGGCCTGTTTGCATGCGTAACCCACACAGGGCGGTGCTAAAACGCAACCATTATACGTATCTCCCCGATACGTTCAGGTGCGCTCCGTTGGTGTAGTCCGGCCAATCATCTTGCCCTCTCACGGCAAGGACCAGGGTTCGAATCCCTGACGGAGCATCCTCGTCCTCCTCCCGTCTTGCAGTTTTCGTCCGTGAACAAGAGTGAAAACCAATCATGTTCACGGGCAATCCGATAAGATGGACCGAACAAAACGGCCGCCGTCTTGCGATTAGCGATATAGCGGCGGCAAGCGGATACGATGGACTCAACCCCACGCCGTCTTGCGATTGGGCGAAACGGGTGAGCAAGCAACCGGGTTCCCCCAAAGGAGGAGGCAATGAACAAATTCGACGAGGCAACGACCCCTCTCGAAGGGGTTACAGTCGTCCCCGAACCGTCCGAAGAACTCCTGAACGAACGCCAGCAGATCGACTATCGCAACCAGCGAGAGCAATGCTTAGAATGGCTGCTCGTGTTCGGAAAACACCCGAAGAAAGGCGACGGGCACGCCCACACGACGGTGAAGTGTCGGAGTCACCGCATGGATCAGTTCTACCGATGGGTGTGGGACCGCCAAGACGGGTACACGACGAGCGTCACCCACGGCCACGCCGACGCGTACCTTCGCTACCTCGCTAAAGAGGACTACAGTAACGCCCACCGAGACAACTGTAAGAAAGCCCTGCAAATGCTGTACAAGTGGCGAGAACACGGGTTAGACGAGTGGGATCCAGAGTTGTCCTTTAGCACGGGGCACAAGACGACGACACCGCGCGACTACTTGACCCGCGAAGAACGTGGTCTGATTCGAGAAGCCGCGCTCGAACACAGCAGCATCCCGGCGTACAAAGGGCTCGACGTTGAGGAGCGCAACCGATGGAAAGCCTACCTCGCGCAGCGTCTCGAAAACCGAAATCCGAGGTGAAGCCAGAGGATTGGGACAAGGCAAACAGCTGGAAGATCCCGATTCTCGTCTCTGTCAGCCTGGACGCTGCACTTCGCCCGATCGAGGTCGAGCGAGCACGCACTGGATGGGTCGACATCGAGAACGCGGTACTACGCATTCCGAAGGAGGACTCATCGAAGAACACTGATCACTGGATCGTCGGGCTTCAGGATCGAACTGCAGAGATCCTCGAACGGTGGCTTGAGCAACGCAAGACCGAACCGAAGTACGACGACACGCTCGGAACAATCGAAGACGTACTTACCCATCTCCAGGACGCTGGGTACGACCCGGACCCCGAATAGTCACACGCTTCAATCCCTGATGCCGGCCTCGATGCGGAGTAGTTGACTATCATCCGCGTCGGTCGTTGGACAGCGTCGTGTATGAGTGGATAGGTCTTTTAGTTATAAACTTTAAGTTAATAGGAGGCGTACTACTTTGGTATGAAAAGTAGCTCGAATACATCGGTCAACGATGGATCGAAGATACTATTCGACATCCCGGCTCGAAACTCGGATTTGTTCCGAAGCCAGGCAGCCCACGATGTCCTTTCTTTTTTGTCCCGATACCACTCTGAGGAGTTCACGATCACCGAGCTGACCGACACCGTCGACTATTCACAGCCCACTATCTCGAAAGCCGTCGATATTCTCGCAGCAAATGACCTCGTCAAAGACGAGCGAGACGGCACGAAACGCTCGGTCCATATCAACCGTGGCCGACTATCCCGTCCGGATGACCCATTCCTGGACATCCCGCAAGCAGAGTTCCACGAACCAGTTCGTGCCGCTGTTGCTGAATTGCGAACTCAACTCGACGGTGTCCTCGGGATCGTGTTGTACGGAAGTGTCGCTCGTGGTGAGGCTGACCGACGGAGTGACATTGACCTGTGGGTGCTCGTCGAAGATGACCGGATAGAGCAGCAACGCTTGGCGAATCGTGTCCGGCAAAACTTGGAAGACCGAGAATTCGATACCGGTCGATACGCCTACGAAATCGATATCGAAGCACTCCCTGCCATACCGAATTACACTGAAGAAATTCAGACCATCCTCACCGACGGGCTCGTCCTCTACGACACGGAAAAGTTCGATACCGTTCTGCAAATGATCTTCCACGGTGATCTCGATGAGTAACGGATCCGACCCGACGGCTGTTGCGGACGCGCTTGACGCAGCAATCGACGCGTTCAACGAAGCAGGACACGGCGTCCCGACGCGTGAAACCGCGATCGACACTGACACTGACTGGAAGACACAACTCACGAAATCCTGCCGGCTTCTCGCTGCAACCGACCACCTCGCCGGAAATGGATACTACACCGCAACCATTGAGCTGTGTTTTGGAGCCACGGAACGCTCTGTTGAAGCATACGCGTTAGCTGAAGGTGGCGACGAACTCCGCGACTTCCACGACCACACGCACTGCTACGACCGCGCCGCCACACTCGGACTCCTCACCCGAGACACGATAGCTGATCTCAAAGATCTATACGACACCAACCGCACAGGCAGTTACTACGGCGGCCGCCGTCCCACCGAGCAACAAGCTACGACGATGCGTCGCCTCTCTGAATCACTTCACACTCACGTCACCAACCAAATCCGCGAAGGTGGTGTCTGCATCTGTGATTAGGTTCCATACCACTGTACGATGGATCAGAAAACAATTCTCAACGTGGTTGATTCAGACTAAGAGGATCGACCTTCCGCTCAGTAAGTATAGTTGTGAGGTAGTGTTCAGATAAGCCGCTGCATCTTCTGAGTTGTAGACACCGAAAGCCCTCGGCACGCTCCGGGGTTCTGTGGCGGATATCCTCACACTGTTCGGATAGTGCCGCCGCAGAACCCCGGACCGCACCTCGCCCTTTCATCCGCCAGGATTCGGCTGTTTACCGGTCTAAACCCTGGCGGATGAAAGGGCGAGTACAGTTGCGGGAACCCCGACGATGCAAGCACGCGAAGCGCGCGCAGCGAGTCGCGGGACCGCAACTGCACGAGGGCTTTCGGTGCTTCAGACTGCCTGCACCGATCTCTTATCTGAACACCGCCAGTTGTGAGTAGGCGAAACATATTACTTAGCCATGCTTAATCCGACGCCGGTTAAGTAGACAACTATGGATGAAGCTGACAGAGAGAAAATCGAGGTATACGAGAAACATCGACATAGTGAAAAGACGGAGAAAGAAGTACGAGAGTCGCTCGGTGACGACGTAGTAGAGAGAATGTAGAGGGAAGTGGAAGAATTTGAATCAGCGATGGAACTCGATACGAGTATGTTCATTAGCTGCGACGACAGTAACTAAGGATCAGCACAGAGGAGCACACCATCTATCTGCATGACCGGTTGAGTGGCACTGTCTAGTTCTTGACCTCCTGAGCTGGCGTTCGTCCGCCGAGTGCTTGGTTCGGCCGTTCGTAGTTGCAGTGGTGTCTGAAGCGTCGTAACCATTGTCTGGCGCTCGATTGACTGCCCCGCTAATACGTGTGGAAGCGGTCGATTTGCATGGTGACGGTCTGGAACCACTTTTCGATGTGGTTCCGAGTACGCTAGTCGAGCCGACCGCTCAATTCGTGACGCGCGAGGGCAGTCAGATAGCCACCAGCATCGACGAGAAACTCTGTATTGGCGAGATCGTGTTTCTCGGTGAGGCGGTGCAGAAACGCCGCTACGAGATCAGTGCCACGGCGACTGAACACGTCGATTTCGAGCAGTAGCTTTGAGTCGGTATCGATCGCGGCGTAGAGCTACTGTTTCTCGCCGTCAACCTCGATTTGTTTCTCGTCGACCGCGACCCGCGACGGCGCTGCCGTCGGCGGCTCGCTCTGTGCTTCGGACAGCGTGTGAACCCAATTCCAGACCGCACCGTGAGAGCGGTCGACACCCAACAACTCCAAAATGGCGACCGTCTCCCTGATCGACAGTCCCGCCGTGTGGAGACGCACCCCAAACTGCCGGACAGATGTCGGGGTCCACTCGTTCTCCCAAACGTCTTGACTCTCTTCGTATAACGTTTCTCTGAGCAGGTCTGCGAGTTCCATGAACAGTTCTCGCTACGGCCTGCTCGTCCCTCAATCCCTCAACTAGACAGTGCCCTCTATATCCAACAGTGGAATTGGGACCACAATTTGGTAGCAGAATGTACCGCTGCTGAATAGACAGCGCATATGCAGAACTAATTCGGCTTGATTTGCGACAGAGCGGTTACTCAAAACGACGTGGGCATCTCACACGGATTCACTCACGATGGCCTGGAACGGTTCTTCTACGTTCACTACAACCGGCGTTTTGCGTCCCAAATGTCTCGCTACTCGTGAAAGACGATTCGCTCGATTTTTCGACGAGGAAGGATTTCCACCCGATTGCTCGCTTCGCGGGATAGTCTGACGAATCCGCCCCGGAGCACTTCCACGCGCGTGAACTCACTTCTCTCCCGGTCACCTGCAAACGTCACCGTCGCCTCCTCGGCTGTGTGTGAGTCTGTCATTCGTTCAATCCTCTACGATGAGGGGACAGTTTCCAGCTATTTAGTATTCATCAGTGGTTGTGTGAAACCACTGATTTCAGATGCTGCATTCACCCTCTATATTCAGTACGCGGTTTCTGACACCATTACGGTAGCTCCCGTTGATTTCGAGCTACTAGTAGTTCTCAGGTGTTTTGACCACACAGCCGGACAGGGACTCCACAGGAAACGGCGTTCATCAGCGTGGTTTTTCCTTCTCGGCGACGAGGATCTTGCCAACTGTGTCATCACTCAGTCAATCAGAATCTTCATTTCCGTTCGGCGTCAACGCTGTCAACGAGGATGTCGCATCAGGTACGACTCGAAGACGACGTGTACGAGCGTATCAAGGCGAGCAAACGCGACGACGAGTCGTTCAGTGATGCGGTGGAACGGCTCATCGGTGGCCACTCGCTCCGAGACCTGCGTGATGTCTTCGACGACGAGCAGGTCAGTGAGATGCGTGATGCAATCGATGCTGCCGATAGAGAGGACTGCGAAGAGGTTCGAGAGGTTGCGGAGCGCTTCGAATGATCGTTGATACGAGCTTCGTCCTAGATGTTATCGGCAATGTCGAGGCCGCCGTAACGAAAGAACGGGAACTCGAAGCAGAGAGCGTCCCGTTAGTAATCCCGTCAATGACGGTCTTAGAACTCTACATCGGTGTCGGGAAGGTAGCGAACACTCGCCAAGAGCGTCAAGCGGTGGAAGCTGTACTCGATTCTTACCCGGTCATAGATATGACCCCGAGCATCTCCCGTCGCGCGGGGCGACTTCTCGGCGAGCGCATGGCGGAGACAAACGAGGACGAAGGACCTGGAATCGGGAAGGGAGACGCCACAATCGCAGCGACGGCTCTGGAGCGTGACGAACCGATTCTCACTGGCGACAGCCACTTCGAGAACATCCCGGGTATCACCGTCGAAACGTACCGGTGACATCGGTCCGCTAAGCGGAGTGTCTGTCTCGATATGTTGGACCAGAAATCGTCGCGATTTACCCCAGGTTAGTCCGAATATTCAGCACTATAGCGCCCGTTTCCGAAACGGGTTAATAAACAACCGCGGTCAACCGAGATAACTTGGATCGGAATTCAGCCGGACTGAACGACTCATATATAAACTCCTTCGAACCCTGATGCTTGCCGCACTTTGACCCCTCGCGGGCAAGGACCAGGGTTCGAATCCCTGACGGAGCATTACTTTCCCTTCGTCGTCGTGTGGTTATGAGTGGGTATAGTAGTCCTTAACCACCGGACACACAGGGCAACTCGCTTCTGGTGAAATTGAGGTCCTGCTGCAGTCCTGCGATTCACCTCTTGGAAGTTGAAATGTGCGCCCGAAACACTAACGACCGGCATCATCCGGGGCAGTGCGCCCTGTCGACCGGCAAACCCTCGTGTCGGGCGGGTTGCGCGTAGCGCAACCGAGTGGTGAAGTGGTGCGTACCACTGAACCGGAAGGCGTGCAATGCCTCCATGTAGTGAGACGGCGTCAGCCGTCGAGTCGACTGTCGCGTGCCCGGGTTCGCCGCGCTGTCATCGTCCCGAAAGACGGGCCTCGGGCGGGGACAAAAGGCACGCAGTCGGTGCTAGTCCGTCGGAGGGGTAAGGGATTGCGGTCCGGCCGCGACCACTGCGGGGGATTCGTCCGGTTCGCTGTCGGTGCTGACCGGCGACCGTCGCCACGGGATAGACGATCCCGGTACACTGCTACGCTAATCAGTATCAGACGGTGTACTCCGACTCGGCGAGCTGGACGTAGCCGCCGTCGCGGTACTGGTACTTGCGCCACTTGTAGCCGGCGACGGTCTTGAGCCCCAGCGTGCCGGCAGCCAGGGCCTGTCGCCACAGAGACCCGTCGACGGTCTGCATCGCATTGACGGTGGCGAACACGCGGTCCCAGGTCGTCGGATCGTATCCCTCGACCAGGTCGGCGAAGGCGACGTTGCGGAGGATCTCGGATTCGAGTGCGTCCTTCCAGGCGTCGTTGTAGCGGTCGAGCGCGTCCGTCGCGGCCAACTCACCGGCGATAGAGCCCGTTCGGACGGCGACGTGGTCTCCGCCCTCGTGGAAGGCGGAGGTCGCGCCCATCGCACCGCCGACGACGGCGACGTTCGCGTCGGTCGGCGAGTCGATCGGCCGGGTCGAAGAGATCGGGTACGTCTCCGTGCCGTCGGTCTTGCCCCGGTCCTCGACCAGGGGGAACTCGTCGAGGTCGTAGTCGGGAAACTCCCGTTCGAGCAGGCGCTCGACGTAGGTGCGACCCTGTGGGATCTTGTCGTCGTCCTCCCGGAGCAGGGCCCACTCGCTGGCGTCGTAGTCGTCGATGTCCAGCCCGATCGGCATCGTGAGGCCGATCCGAGCCACGTTGTCGTCGTTCGGGAAGATCCACGGGTAGGCGGTGTGGCCGGGCATCACGCCCCACCAGAACTGGATCCGGTCCTCGGGGAACAGTTCCTCGGGCATCCGGCGGTGCTCCTGGTAGGCGATGTGGTTGGCCTCCGTCGATGGGAGCCGCTCGGAGAGTGACTCGTTCGCCGGGAGGAACTGATCGAGGACGCGGCCGGTGACCGTCCGCTGGGGACCGTCCGCGAGGACGAGCGCGTCGGCGACGATCGACTCGCCGTCCGAGAGCTTCAGCGTGTGCTCGACGCCGCCCGAGAGGTCGGTCTCGACGGCGGTGACGCTCGTGCCGACGCGGTACCGAGCGCCCGCCGTTTCGGCGCGGTCGCGCAGCCAGTCGTCGAAGCGAGCCCGCTGGAAGGTGAAACCGAATCCGGGATACGCGGAGTCGATCCCCGTCTCTTCGATCAGGACCGACTCGGTGGGCCCGATGAACTCCGCGCCGTCCAGTTCCGCGAGCTTCACCGAGTCGGGGAACTCGTCGGGACCGAAGCCGGCGAGTTCGGTCCAGTAATCCAGAAAGCCGGCGGCGTCCGTCGAGTCGGGCCCCAGTCCGTCTCGGTCGGCTCTCGGGACCCCCTTCTCGACCACGACGGCCTCGGCACCCTGTTCGGCGGCTGCCCGACCGGCAGACGTACCGGCGGGCCCGCCGCCGACGATCGCGACATCTACGCGCTCCATACGCCACCCCTGTTCGGAGGGGGCTTAAATTCCTTGTTCGCCGCCCATCGCGCGACGGCCCGACGGTCAGGTGACAGATTGCGACTCCGATCCCAGATCGTCGCTGACCGCCGCGAGGATCGCTTGCCGCCAGTGACCGTCGAACTGTTCGAGACGGTCGTCGAGCGTGGCTCGCGTGGCCTCGAGTTCGGCGATCAGGTCGCGATACTCGTCGCTGTCGCGGAGCGCGTCTCGACTGGTCCGAAGTTCGAGCGTCGCCTTCCGCGCGGTCAGGGAGAAGTACTCCCGGAGCAACCGTCGGCAGGCACCCCGCGAGAGCATCGTCTCGACCACGTCGAGCACCGTCTCGCGCGACACCGGCTTGGTCAGGTAGTCGTCGACGGTCAACTCCCGAACGTCGAAGTCCGGCTCTACGCCAGAGATCATGACGACGAAACAGTCGTCCGGTCGCTCGGCCAGTCGCTGTGCCACCTCCGCGCCGTTCATGTGGGGCATCTCTCTGTCGAGGAGCATCACGTCGGCGTCCCCCACCTTCTCCAGTGCCACCCTCCCATCGGTGGCGGTCAGCACCTCGTACTCGTCTTCGAGCCAGATCGAGTGGAGATCCCGGCAGGCGGGATCGTCGTCGACGACGAGTACGGTGTCCCAGTCACCACACATTACACTGACCGTGGAACCACACCATCATTAAATGTGGCATCGAGAAGCGGTTCGCGATCCGTCGATGTCGGCGCTCGATCCGTCGCTGCAGATATTTCTCCGTGAATAGATCGAAACGAACGGTACAGCGAGGGGCGTCCACCGCCGGTCTCCGTGACAGTACTGTTTTGAGCCACTGGCTGGAACGACCACTATGTCCCCGGCCCAAACCGAGGTGGCAGCGCGTGAGTAAGATCGCCATCCTGCGGCAGAAAGCACACGGCCTGCCGGTCGAATCGTACGCCGACGCGGTCCGCGAGCGACTGCCCGAGGCGACAGTTACGGTCGCCCGGACGCCCGAGCAAGAGCGAGCGGCCGTCGAGACGGCGACGGTGATCTCGGCCGGGCCGTTCGACGACGAACTGCTCGGTCACGCGAACGAGATCCAGCTGTTCGCCAGCATCTACGCCGGCTACGACCACCTGCCCCTCGACGAGTTCGCCGAGCGAGAGATCGCGTTGACGACGGCCTCGGGCGTCCACGGCCCGAACATCGCCGAGCACGTGATCGGCGCGTTTCTCGCCTTCACGCGGCGCTTCTTCGAAGCGCGTCGCCGCCAGCGAGAGCGACAGTGGCGCGCCCTCCGGTCGAGCGAACTCGCCGGTTCGACGGTGGCGGTCGTCGGACTCGGCGCTATCGGCCAGGCCATCGTCGACCGACTCGCGGGGTTCGACGTCGACACCGTCGGCGTCCGCTACAGCCCGGAGAAAGGCGGACCGACCGACGAAGTGTACGGCTTCGACGAGATCCACGAAGCTGTCACCGACGCCGAGTACGTCGCCGTCGCGTGCCCGCTGACCGACGCGACCGAGGAGCTGTTCGACGAGCAACTGTTCCGCACGATGCACCCCGAGGCGATCTTCGTCAACGTCGCCCGCGGCGGCGTCGTCGACACCGACGCGCTCACGTCGGCGATCCAGAGCAACTACATCGGCGCGGCACAGCTAGACGTGACCGACCCGGAGCCGCTGCCCGAGGACCACCCGCTGTGGGGCTTCGACAACGTCTTCGTGACGCCCCACGCCTCCGGCCACACGCCCGCGTACTACGAGCGCACGGCCGACATCCTCGCCGAGAACGTCAGGCGCGCCGAGGAGACCGGCGAGTGGGACGGACTGGTGAATCAGGTCAACCTCGGCTGACCGGTCACGCTGTCGTCGAACTTTTAAACGATTAGTATGGAGTGAGGGTTACCAGAGAGCGTCGGGTATTCTATTCAACTGAACACTCTCTCGGAACCGATGCGAGAGGTATTTGCCCAAGAGAGCGGGATATCTGCCAATGGAAGAAACGTTCGCAGACAGGACCCTCGCTGACCACCGACGTGTTTTCGAGAAGATATGGTGGCAAAACCCTGAACGACAGAACGCAACCTCCTCGTCTTGGTGGTTCTTTCTCCTGTTTCCGGATGGTGAGGAGGGATACGGTCCAAGACAACTCATGTTCTCGGTTGCTGCCTGTGTGGGGGACGAGTGTCGTGTCAACGACCTTCCGGCAACAGCGATGGACTCAGATCGTCCCGTCGCCGACGGTGTGGACAGATTCAATGCGACAACAGTGGGATGGACCGGAGACGACGAAGTGGTTCATGACCATGTCGTCAGGCAATCAGCTGAAGCGGTTCTCTCTCGTCCGAACCAGCGTATCGAGGCATGGACAGAACTCGAGGACGGCACCAGACGCGGGAGCGAGATAGCTTCACTTTCGGACCGCTCTCTCGGACTGAAAGCTCACGTCATCGGGGATGACGCCGAGGCAGAGTTCGAGGCGTGGGGTGACCTCGACTCGAAGATGACATCTCCACACCATGCATTAGACATCGACACACCGCTGGGTGGCGCCGAGGTCGTTGCCTGGCGCCAGATGGAATTCGAAGGAGAGTTCGATCTGCCTGACGGACCCGAAACGCTGTCCGGGTCCTGTTACTTCCAGCGCGTGTGTTTTGACATGCCGCTGGTCCCCTGGAAGTGGATATGGGGGATCTTTCCAGACGGAACCTCGTTTTCGGTGTTGGTTCCATTTATCGGGCCACAGCTGTTCCGGCGAGGCTACAAATTCTTCTCCTCGAACAGGCTGGAACGGCTAACAATTCCTCTCAGGCAGTCCGGGTTCTGGAATTGGGGCTCGAAAGATGGGCATGTCGAGTTCGACAGGATTAGTGTCGAGCCACTGCTGGGTACTGGCGAACAGCCTGATTTCGATGTTCGCGTCGAGAACGAGGAGGGCGATTACGTGCGGTTTATTGCCCGAACTTATGGCCGTGCGCGAAACTGGCTCGACCGTGCGAGATTCGGTGGACGAGTTGCGTCTCATTGGAGTTACAACGAGTTCATGTTCCGAGTGACTGGACTAGCGGGTAGTGTGGGCGGCACGGTGATTGATGACGAATCGATGGGCGCCGGGTTCGGAACGTTAGAATACAGTACCGGACTGGGGCTGTGAGCTACGTGAAACAGAGCGGGCTCATAGCCCTCACAACACCCGTGCCTGAATTGCCAGTTCGGGTCGGTCAATACGCATTTCTACGGACAGTCGTTCCGTCCCGGAACACAGTGGACAACCACCGAAGACCATCAGCGAATGCAGTCATTCCCCAGCCATCGTCGCCTGGTAGCCGGCGATTCCTTCGACGACGAAGTACCACAGTACTGCGACCCCGGCCGCGACGAAGAGCATGGTTTTGAGAGCAAGTGGGCCGACTGTTCGATCACCGACGACCACCGTCGCAGGAATTAATACGAAGAGTGCGGCGAGTAGCGTGAGAAGGCGTTTCCGGGCCGTCAATGAGTAGTCACCACCCCCACCACGAAGAACGAAATAGGCGTGTGTACCGCCGAAAATCGCGGCGTTGTAGAGTGCGATGACGAGCGCCTCGGCCCACCACACGGATTCGTTCATGAGTGAGAATCCAGCAGCAAGAATTCCGAGTCCGAGGAGCGCAGCGGCAATCTGCACCTTCGTCTCGCGGGAAATCATTTGTATCACCGTCAACGCACCTATAGAAAAGGGTGCCGGCGACTACAGGTAGCCGTTGGCCGCCAGCAGTTCGCCGTTGAGGACGCTCGCGCCCGCAGCGCCCCGCATCGTGTTGTGAGCGAGACAGTTGAACTGAAGTCCGTCGGTCGTCTCCTGGACGCCGCCGACTGCGACGCCCATCCCGTCCTCGATGTTGCGGTCGAGGCGGGGCTGTGGCCGGTCAGGCTCGTCGAAGACCCGGATCAGCTGGTCGGGCGAGGACGGCAGGTCGATGCCCTCCGCCGACCGCAGCGCGTCCTCGGCGTCGGCGACAGTCACGTCGTCTTCGGTGTCGACCCAGACGTTCTCGAGGTGGCCGTCGAGCGTCGCGATGCGGTTACAGGAGGCCGCCACGTCCATCCCGTGGAGTTCGATCGCCGTGCCGTCGAAGCCGCCCAGCAGCTTCCGAGACTCGGTCTCCATCTTCTCCTCCTCGCCGCCGATGTGCGGGATCGCGTTGTCGATGATCTCCATCGACGTGACGCCGTCGTAGCCCGCCCCGGAGACGGCCTGTAGCGTCGAGACGCGCACGTCAGTCAGACCGAAGGCCTCGTCCAGTGCCGCCAGCGGCGGCACCATCGTGATCGTCGAGCAGTTCGGGTTCTTCAGGAGCGCACCGTCCCAGCCGCGTTCCTCGCGCTGGCGTTCGAGCACGTCGAGGTGATCGGCGTTGACCTCGGGGATCACGAGCGGCACGTCCTCGTCCATGCGGCCGTTCGAGGAGTTCGAGGAGACGACGTAGCCCGCCTCGCAGAACTCGGGTTCGACCTCGGCACCGACGCCGGAGGGGAGCGACGAGAAGATCAGGTCCACGTCGTCGGGCACGTCCTCGGGCGTGGTCGCGCCGACTTCGATCTCGGCCACGTCCTCGGGAATCGGCGCGTCGATGCGCCACTTGGCCGCCTCTCGGTACGCCTTGCCGGCACTGGATTCGCTGGCAGTCAGTGCTGCGATCTCGAAATCGGAGTGCGGTTCGAGCAACTGGATGAGTCGCTGACCGACCGCACCAGTGGCCCCCAGAACACCTACACGTACAGTCATCGGTTCACACACTGCCGTGACCGGTCAAAACAGTTTGGATAGCGAGCGACTCCCTGGGGTCGTACCGTCTCATACGGTTTCTTGTAGTTGCTTACCGATGATCGTCTACTCCGTGGCGACGATCACCGGTAAATCGCTACAATAATCCGTATCACTCGGTGGTCGCCCGTTCGCCGAGGTCTTCGAGCGCCCAAGTGACGATCCGTGCCTCGACCACGTCCCGTTCCTCGACGTGGTCGTCCTCGCCGTAGCGCTCGATCGTCTCTCGGGCGTCGGCGAGCATCTCGCGCTCGCGTGGCCGCTGGTCCGGTTCGTCGCGCACGTCGTTGAGCAGCGCCTCGAAGTCCTCGCGCAGGTCGAACGAGGCGTGGGCGACGTTGCACCGCGAGAGGGGGCTCATTCCCGTTTCGAGGACGAGATCGCGAACCGTCTCCCAGTCGTCCGCACAGAAATACACCGTGACGGTGCTCTCGATGTCGCGCCAGGCGATGGGGTCGCCGTGTCGCATGAGCTGGACGGCCCGCGGGGGCAGGTCGATCCGAGTGGCCGTCTCCTCGGTCCCGCACAGACAGCACGGCTCCTCCGTGGTCCCGGTGTACATGGGAGTGTGTTGGCCCTGGGACAGTTGAGTGCGTCGCTCGCGGCGAGGGGAGATGGAACGTTTTAATCACCGCGGTGGGGTACCAGAGGTATGGACACCGCCGATCGCCTCGAACTGGCGACGCGTCACACGCTCGAAGTCATCGAGGAAGAGGAACTCGAAGCGCTGTTCGACGAGGGGACTCCCTCGGCGTACATCGGCTACGCGCCCACGGGAGAGATGCACATCGGACACTACACGACGATGCGCAAGCTGGCGGACTTCATCGAGGCGGGCATCGACGTGACGGTGCTGATCGCGGACCTGCACGCGCACCTCGACGACGAGAAGAGCCCCTTCGACCTGCTCGACGCCCGCTCGGAGTACTACCAGGTCGCCATCGAAGGGATGATCGAGGCCGCCGGGGCGGACCCGGACGAGATCTCGTTCGTCCGCGGGACCGACTTCCAGCTCGACGAGGAGTACACCCTGGAGATGTACCGTATGGCGGCCGAGACGACCCTCGCCAGGACCCAGCGGGCCGGCAGCAGAGTCGTCCGCGAGTCCGAGAGCCCGAACCTCGGCGGGCTGATCTACCCGCTGATGCAGACCCTCGACGTGAAAGCTCTCGACGCCGACATCGCCTACGGCGGCGACGACCAGCGCGGGATCTACATGCTCTCTCGCGAGACGCTGCCCGACCACGGGCACGACGCGCCGGTCTGTATCTTCGCGCCGCTGCTGTCGGGGCTCACCGGCGAAGAGATGAGCGCCTCGAAAGAGGATACGAAGGTCAACCTCAACGACAGCCACGACGCCGTCGTCGAGAAGATCGAAGACGCGTACTGTCCGATGGGCGAGCGCGAGGACAACGGCGTACTGGAGTACCTCGAATACCTCGTCTTCCCGGTACTCGAAGAGCGCGGCGAATCCTTCGTCGTCGAGCGCCCCGACGAGTACGGCGGGAACCTCGTCTACGACGAGTTCGAGGAACTGGAAGCGGACTTCCTCAGCGAGGAGCTCCACCCGGCAGACCTCAAGCCCGCCGCCGGGGAGTACGTCTCGGACGTGATCGACCCCATTCGAGAGCGACTCGACGCACGCCCCGAGTTGCTCGCCGAGGCCTACCCCGAGAAGTACGACCAGTAGCACCGTGACCAGCCGCCGGGGCCGGACCTCGGCGAGACGAATAATTCTCTCCGCGTACGTGACCGAGAGCGAAGCCACTATGCGCCAGCGCGCGCAGGGATCGATATGTTCGACGGCCCCTCGCGAGCGGACGTACGCGAGACCTACGAGACGATCGGGAGCCACTTCTCGAAGACCCGCGAGTACGCCTGGCCGGAGGTCGAGTCCTTCGTCGAGGATCGGTGTCGGGGCGGCGTCGCGCTCGACGTCGGCTGTGGCAACGGCCGGCACGCCGAACTGCTGGCAGACCGCGCCGACCGCGTGGTGGGACTCGATGCCAGCCGCGAACTACTGGCGGCAGCACGCGACCGCCTCGCAGCGTGTCCCGCGACGACGCTGCTCCAGAGCGACGCGGCGACGCTGCCACTGGCCGACGACTGTGCCGACCTCGCGGTCTACGTCGCCACGATCCACCACCTCCCGCGGAGGACAGACCGGCGCGACAGCCTCGACGAACTCGCACGGGTCCTCGCGCCCGGCGGGCGCGCACTGGTCAGCGCCTGGTCGACGGCCCACGACCGCTTCGACGCGAGCGCCGACGCCGAGCGGGGCTTCGACACCACCGTCGACTGGACGTTGCCGGGCGGTCGAACGATTCCACGGTTCTACCACATCTACGCACCCGCCGAGTTCGAGCGCGACATCGCCGCCAGCGACCTCGCGCTGGAGTCACTGGAAATTTCGAGCGGGAACTGCTACGCCGTCGTGCGTCCCGAAGGGAAACGCCCTTAAAACAGCACGGGCTATTGACGGACGAGTGGCGACGGGCCGCACCGTGGAGACGGTCCGTCGTCACGAGTCTCGCGGCGTCTCGGACGACGCCGCGAGTGCATCCGAGCGGCGGTGGTCTAGTGGTAGGACCTGAGCCTTCCAAGCTCATGGCCCGGGTTCAAATCCCGGTCGCCGCATAGCGAGGTTCGAGCGACTGCGGGAACCTCGGAACAGTGAACGGCGAGCGACGCGAGCCGTGAACGCATTTCTGCGAGGAACAGACGTGACGAGCGAAATCGGCAGCGGGATTTGAATCACGGAAATCCGAGCGAAGCGAGGATTTGCATCGGGTTCAAATCCCGGTCGCCCCGTAGCGAGGTTCGAGCGACTGCGGGAACCTCAGAACAGTGAACGGCGAGCCACGCGAGCCGTGACCGAATTTCTGCGATACATGACGAGCGCGCTCACTCCTCGATCGGCACCCACACGTCCGAGACGACGGCGGCGTCGGGATTGTCCGGAATCGAGAGCCGGAGGCCGTCGTCGGTCTCGATCCCGATCACGTCTGGCGTGTTGAGGCCGTCGAGTTCGCGGTCGGGGTAGGTGAGCGGCTGTGCCCGCTCGGGGAACCGGTCCAGATCCAGGCCGTACGCGGCGCTCTCTCGACGCGCCCGTTGGTCGCTGGTACCGTTCGCCGACCGCTCGCGGGACAGCAGCGCACCCACGTGCCGTCGAAGGTGTTCGATGGCGGCCCGGACCCGGCCCGCCACCGACTCGCGTGCGTCGTTCGACGCGTCGGGGGACTCGGACGACAGATCCGGGGTAGTCACGCCGTTCATGCGCGAGCGTTGGCGGTGCCCGCATAAATTCATACACCGGGTACGCTCGGTAAGCCCGACGTGACCGGGCGGTACGGTCCCAGAGGACCGTCGGCTGCGAGCAGCTACAGCTCGATGCGCTCTACCAGCTGGTCCTCGTCCTCGCGGATGTTGAGCGCGACGATACGGACGTACGGTTCGAGGCCGGAGCCCTGGAGCTTGGCCTTCAGGAGGTTGTCGACCTGGTAGACGCCCGCGGCGTTGGACATCTCGATCTCGACGAGGACCGGTTTGTCGTCGCCATCCTGGAGAAAGACGCGCTTAATCGCCTGGCTCGATACCGTGTTGATGCCGCGTCCGCCGTGGTTGTACGGGATGCGCGAGCGCCCGCTCTCCATGTCCAGCGCGTCGGCGACTCTGACGACGCCGGCCTCCAGCGTCAGCGGGTCCTCCTCGGTGTGGTGACAGAGGATCGCGTGCAGCACCTCGCCTTTCACCCGCACCGCCGCCTCCGTGTCGTAGTACGCCGGCAGGAAGTCGTCGAGGAGGTCGGCCGCGAGCGGGATCGAGTAGTAGGGATGGTCGTCCCGGTGGACGACGTGGCCGATGTCGTGCAGGGTCGCGGCCAGCGCGACGATGACGGCTTCGTCGGCCTCCTCCAGGCCCTGTTCGCTGGCACCGTTGAACTCGATACCGCCGCGCTTGAGCAGGTCGTAGAGGCACAGCGCCCGGTTGCGGACGATCGAGATGTGTTTCGCGCCGTGGTCGTTGTAGCGCTTGCGGGTGACCGGGTTGACGTTCTGTGCCTCCAGGTACGCCTGGATCTCGGTGTCAGACTCGATCGCGGCCAGCACGTCGTTCACCCGCTCGTCGGGAAACGCGTGGTCGGCGTCGGGGTCGTACCGCCGGCCGCGGGTATCGAGAGACTCGTCGTTGCTCATATCACTGCCGTTGACGAGGGAGCGAGAAAAAGTCTCGCTTACCCGGCCCGCGTCGTCGACACGACGGGGCGTCGCGCTACGGACGGCCAGCACGACCGACAGTACGGCCGTTCAGGAACCGACAGCCGGCAGTATCACTCCGTCTCGTCGGCCAGCCGTTCGGGCGCTCTCTTCTCTTTGATCTCGCCGACGACGTTGTCGACCGAGTCGCGCTGCTGGGCGATCGTCGCGCCGAGTAAGCCGCCGAGCGCGCCGCCGGTACTCGCAGCGTTCCTGCTGAAGACGGCACCGACCGCCGCGCCGAGTGCCGCACCGGTTGCCGCGTACTTCGACCGTCGGAAGACTCGTTTGAGACGAGTTCGCATATTCGATACGTCGAGCGCTCGGGTTATAAGTGTACGTCACGATCGTCACCGAGTCGAGACCGCCCGACGGCGAGCGAGAGACGACGTGTGGACGGAATAGTTGACGCTCCCTTTTCATTTCGCAACTGCTATATTAGCCCTATTGAACTGCTGACGGTCCAACACCTTCAGATATGGATACATATATGATAGGTTTCACAGGTGTTATATCACTCCATCGTGAACCCGGTCAGTAAGTATGGCCGAACGAGCAACGTGGACGACACGAATCGGATTTCTGGTAGCCGCGATCGGGAGCGCGGTCGGACTCGGAAACATCTGGCAGTTCCCGTTCAAGACGGGGGCCAACGGGGGGTCGAGCTTCCTCGTCTTCTATCTGATCGCCGTCGTCGCGATCGGGTTCCCGGCGTTGCTGGGGGAGTTCGTCCTCGGCCGGCGGACGCGTCTGAACGCGATCGACGCCTTCGGTGAACTCGGACACCGGCAGTGGCGAATCGTCGGCGCACTCGGCGTCGCGACGGGATTCTGGATTCTCTCGTACTACAACGTCGTCGGCGGCTGGGTCATGCGCTACATCGTCGGCAGCGCGACCGGTGCCTACTTCGACGCGCCGGCCGAGTACTTCGGCGCTGTCTCGGCGGGCCCGGAAGCGATCGCGGCCCAGGCGCTGTTCGTTCTGGTGGTCGTCGGCATCGTCGCACTGGGCGTCGAGGACGGTATCGAGAAGGCGACGAAGGTGATGGTTCCGAGCATCGTCCTCCTCATGCTCGCGATGGCGGTCTGGGCGTTCACGCTGGAGGGCGGGGCCGCGGGCTACGAGTACTTCCTCTCGCCGGACCTCGACACGCTGCTGGCGAACGCCGGGACGGCGATTCCCTTCGCGGTCAGTCAGGCGTTCTTCACGCTGTCGCTCGGGATGGCGATCATGGTCACCTTCTCCTCGTACGTCGGTAACGACGACAACCTCGCCGTCGACGGCGGGATCATCGTCGGGACCAACACGCTCATCGGCGTCCTCGCCGGGCTCGTCGTGTTCCCGGTCCTCTTCGCCAACGGGATCGATCCGGCGACCAGCGGTCCGTCCGCAATCTTCATCGCGATGGCGAGCGGCTTCGCGGAACTACCGGCAGGTCGACTCCTCGGTGTCGTCTTCTTCGGAGTGGTCCTGATCGCCGCGCTCTCGTCGGCGATCAGTCTCCTCGAAGTGTCGGTGTCCTGGGCGACCGACAACTACGATATCGGGCGCGTGCCGCTGGCAGCCGGACTCGGGGTCGGGCTGTTCGTCCTCGGGCTCCCGTCGGCCTGGGACACGGCGTGGCTCACGTGGTTCGACAACCTCGCGTACCAGCTCCTGCTGCCGGTGTCGGTGCTGTTCGCGATGCTGTTCGTCGGCTGGGTACTCGGCGACGAGGCGCTCACGGAGATTCGACAGGGGATGTCCGGGATGGACTGGTTCGGGCCGGCGTGGCTCTGGACGGTCCGGATCGTCGTCGTCGCTGGCGTCGCCGTGACGCTCGTGCTCGGCCTGCGGACGCTGTTCGTCGAGGGCGCGATCGTCCCGCCGGTGTAGGCCCGACGGCCGCTCAGCGCACCAGATAGGGATCGTCGTTCGGGAGAAATCGACCGAGGTCGGCCTCGCGACGGTAGTCCGAGGCAAGCAGTGCTTCGAGCGCCCGAACGAGCCGTTTTTCGTCGTCTGTGTCCCACGTCGTGGGCTCTTTGATCGGGTAGACGAGCCACCCGGCCCCGGCGACCTCCGTCGCGTGTCGCTCGTCCATGTCGATGTCGTCGGTCCGCTCCGAGGTCGCGATCGAGAAGACGTGGCGCGTGGCTCGTTCGCCGACGGGGAGCAAGACGTGGGCCGTGATCGCTCGCAGTTCGGAGTCGAACAGCGGCTCCAGGTCGTCGTAGGATCGACTGTCGGGCGTTCCGTCGGCGACGCACATGTGGAGATACGAGAAGTAGGTCTTGTCGACGGTCGGGGGCGTCCCCGCTTCGAGCAGGAGGCCCGCGTCGACGAGCGCGCGCTGGAGGCGATCGCCGGCCTCGCAGTCGGTGAAGGGAATCCCGGAGTCGACGCCCCCGTGGACGCCGGGGTGGTCACCGACGACGTGGAAGTGGGCGTTGGCGTCGCCGTACCCTGCGACGTACTGTTCACAGCCGGGATCGAAGCCGAAGGGGTTGGCCGGCCGGTCCGTAACGTTTCTCACGGCCGACGGGAGGCGACAGACGGACTTTACTCCGACGGTTCACGCAGAGTGTCACGATCGATCGGGGCCCTGACAGCGGTTCGTACCGCCCAGTCACCGGCTCGCGACGACGTCCGAGTCGGTCGGTCCCTGACCGTCGAACCGGGCGACGAACTCGTCCAGCGTCCCCGGATCGTCGGCACCGGGCAGCGGTTCCTCGGCGGTCGTACAGTCCGTCGTGACTCCCAGCCGATCACAGAGCAGATCGGTCGTCGCCTCGGCCATCTGCCGGTAGGTCGTGAGTTTCCCACCGACGACGCTGACGGCGTTCTCGACGCCGTCCTCGGCGTGGTCGAGACGGAGGAAGCCACGTGAGATCCCGCGCCGCTCTGACTCTGCCTCGTCGGGCGCGTACAGGGGGCGAACGCCCCACCACGTCCGCTCGATCTCGGCGTCGGCGACCGGCGGCAACATCGTCGCACACTCCTCGATGCAGGTCTCGACCTCCCAGTCGGCCCGCTCGTAGTCGTCCGGGTCCGAAGCGGGCACGCTGGTCGTCCCCAGGACGGCCTGGCGCTCGTGAGGGACGACGATGTCGCCGTCGTCGGGGTCACGACATCGGTTCAGGACGGAGCCGACCCGGTCGTAGTCGACGGCCACCATCACGCCCCGTGACGGAGCCATCTCCACGTCGAGGCCCGCCATAGCCGCGACCTCGCCGGCCCACGCACCGGCGGCGTTGACGAGGTAGTCCGGTTCGATCGTCTCCGAGACGGTGCCCCCGAGGTGAGCCGACGTGACCCGTCCGTCCTCGACCGTCACGGACTCCAGCGGTGCGTTCGGGTGGATCGACGCGCCCTGGTCGGCCGCGTCCGCGGCGTTGGCCGCCACCAGCCGCGAGGGGTAGATCACGGCGTCGGGCACCCGGAACGCACGTTCGACCGCCTCCGAGAGGTCGGGAACGAGGTCGCGGGCCTCCGTGGCGTCGAGCAGCTCGGTGTCGATGCCCAGCTCCTCGCAGGCCGCGCGCTTGCGCTCGAAGTAGTCGGGGTCGTCGGCCGGCAGCTGGACGAACAGGCCGCCAGTGTCGCGAATGCAGGCCCCGGCGATCGACCGGAGGATGCGATTCTCCTCGATACACTCCTCGGCACCCGTCGGGTCGGCCTCGGCGTAGCGCGCGCCGCTGTGGAGCAGCCCGTGTGACCGCCCGGAGGTGCCGCTCGCGAGGCCGCCGCGTTCGGCCAGCGTCACGTCGACGCCGCGCAACGCGAGGTCGCGGGCGATGCCGACGCCCGTCGCACCACCGCCGATCACGAGGACCGTCGTCGATCGTGTCATCACTAGATGTTGGTCTCAATCCACATGACCCTGCCGCCGAGACGGTCTGGCGCTGACGTTCCGGCTGGTACCGGGTCGCCAGCAGGCAACGGTTTCGCGCCGCTCTGATAGCGGGACACTGACGGTCACACGTCTCCCGATCCGCGTCCCAGGACGGGATCGAGCCGCCTCCCGCAAAGGTTTTTCCGGCCGTCGCTGTCTATGCCAGTCATGCACAGCACAGCCGAGGGTGGTTCCGCGTGACCCACGAGGACCGCGTCGACGACCTGCGCGAGCGCAAGCGCGAGGCCGAACTGGGCGGGGGCGAAGAGCGCATCGAGGCCCAGCACGACAAAGGCAAACTCACGGCCCGCGAGCGTATCGACTACTTCCTCGACGACGACACGTTCGTCGAGATCGACCAGCTGCGCGAACACCGCTCGACGAACTTCGACATGGACGAGCGCCACGTCCCCGGCGACGGCGTCGTGACGGGCTACGGCGAGGTCGAGGGGCGGAAAGTGTTCGTCTTCGCCCACGACTTCACCGTCTTCGGCGGGTCGCTGGGCGAGGCGTTCGCCCAGAAGGTCTGTAAGGTGATGGACAAGGCCATCGAGACCGGCTGTCCGATCATCGGCCTCAACGACTCGGCCGGCGCGCGCATCCAGGAGGGGATCGACTCGCTGGCCGGCTACGCCGACATCTTCCACCGAAATCAGCAGGCCAGCGGCGTCGTCCCGCAGATCTCGGCGATCATGGGGCCCTGTGCCGGCGGCGCGGTGTACTCGCCGTCGATCACGGACTTCGTCTGCATGGTCGAGGAGACCAGCCACATGTTCATCACGGGGCCGGACGTGATCGAGACGGTCACCGGCGAAGAGGTCGGATTCGACGAGCTCGGCGGGGCCCAGACCCACGCCAGCGAGTCCGGCGTCGCCCACCTGACCGCCGCCGACGAGAAGGCCGCGATGGACGACATCCGGTACATGCTCTCCTATCTCCCCCAGAACAACGTCGAGGACCCGCCCCGCGTCGATCCCTGGGACGATCCCGAGCGCCGAGACGAGGAGCTGGTCGACGTGGTTCCCGAAGCCCCCCAGCAGCCATACGACATGACGCGCGTCATCGACGGGGTCGTCGACGAGGGGTCGTACTTCGAGGTCGCCGAAGCGTTCGCTCGGAACATCACGATGGGGTTTGCCAGACTGGACGGGCGCTCGATCGGCGTCGTCGGGAATCAGCCCCGCGTCAACGCCGGGACGCTGGACATCGAGGCCTCCCGGAAGGCCGCTCGCTTCGTCCGGTTCTGTGACGCGTTCAACATCCCGATCTGTACCTTCGTCGACGTGCCCGGATTCATGCCGGGCAAAGACCAGGAGCGCAACGCGATCATCAACCACGGCGCGAAGCTGCTGTACGCCTACTCCGAGGCGACGGTCCCGCTGTTGACCGTCATCACCCGCAAAGCATACGGCGGAGCCTACGACGTGATGGCCTCGAAGCACATCGGCGCGGACGTGAACTACGCCTGGCCGACCGCCGAGATCGCGGTCATGGGGCCACAGGGTGCAGTGAACGTTCTCTACGACGACGAACTGGAGGCGGCCGACGACGTGGAGGCCCGCCGACAGCAGCTGATCGACGAGTACCGCGACGCCTTCGCGAACCCCTACACTGCGGCCGAGCGGGGGTTCGTCGACGACGTGCTGGAGCCCCAGGAGACGCGCCCGCGGCTGATCGACGATCTGGACACCTTACGAAACAAGCGAAAGCACCAGCCCGAGCGCAAGCACGGCAACATCCCGCTGTAGGACTTCGCCCGTTCTCGTACTGCCGGCTGCACCGTCGTGTCAGCGATCGAAGACGCCGATCATCTCGTCGGCCGTCGCCTGTGCGTCCCACTCGTCGATGAAGCCCGCGATCGCGGACTTCAGGTCGACCAGCTGTGCCGAGGAGACGCTCAGGCCGTGCGTGATTATCTGGGGCTGTTCGGCCGAGCGATCGAGCTGCCGGTACTGTGATCTCCCGAACTCGGTGAACCCGTCGATCGAGGCGTCTTTCCGTGCCGGCAGCGACCCCTTCTTCCGGCTGAACCGCTCCTGTGCGTCACACGAGCCAACGTATTCGAGGAACGTCTCGAGCGCGTCGCTGTCCGATTTCGACGACGGGATGAACGAATCCATGACGACGGCGAACATGTCCTCCGTACCGGGGAACGCGACGCGGTCCCACTCGGACTGGAAGTCGAACTCGGGCGTCTCGTCGAACACGCCGGCCGCCCAGTCGCCCTGCGGGTAGACCGGGGCGGCTCCGTCGATGAACTGCTCGTTCGCGTCGGTCATCCCGTGATACAGCGAGTCCTCGCTGGACAGCGCCGAGAAACGCTGGATGTGTTCGAGCGCACTCACGATCACGTCGCGGTGACGCGACGCGTTGCCCGCGGTCATCGCCTCGAACGTGGCGTGATCGGACAGTCCCAGGAGCGTGATCTCCCACAGCTGCAGGACGGTGAACGGGTCGGCCATCGGGAGCAAGAACGACGGTCCGTCGTGGTCGTCGTCGACCGCTTCCAGCATCTCGACGAGTTCGGTCGGGTCCGACGCTCGCGCGGGGTCGATCCCGAGCGCCTCGACGGTCTCGGTGTGGAGATACATGTCGTTTGCCCGGTGGATGGTGATCGGGACCGCGTGGTACCGACCGTCGACCTGTGACACGTCCGCCGCGACCGACCGGAAGTTCGCGGCCATCCCCGAGGCCTCCCAGAGGTCGGTGATGTCTTTGACCGCGTCGACTTCCGCGTAGCCGGCCATCTCGCCGCCGGGCCACCCGGTCCAGACGTCCGGCGGATCTTCACCCAGAATGCGGCTCTTGACCTGGAGCCGCATGTTGTCGTAGTGGGTCTCCTGAACCGAGATCGAGCTGTGGCTGTCGGCGAATCCCTCCATCAGCGCTCTCAGTGCGGCCTCTCCGTCGCCCCCGACGTAGTGATGGACGAGCTCGAAAGAACCAGCACGTGACTGCTGCAGTCCGCTGGACATTACCACACATTCGCCCGTTTACCGGCATAAACGTTCGCCCGCCAATATCTCACGTGATAGTCGGAGCTGCCGGGAAGAGTACCGCGGCCTGTGTCCCGCCGGCACGGAACCGCGGACCGGATCGGCGATCGACCGGCCGACCAGAGACGTGTAATTCCGCATAGTTTTATGAGGGGGTCGTCGGTACTGGGAGATATGTTCGACAAGGTTCTCGTTGCGAACCGCGGCGAGATCGCGGTTCGGGTCATGCGGGCCTGCGAGGAACTGGGGGTCGAAACCGTCGCAGTCTACTCCGAAGCCGACAAGCACTCGGGCCACGTCAGATACGCCGACGAGGCGTACAACGTCGGCCCGGCCCGCGCGGCCGACTCGTATCTCGATCAGGAGGCGATCGTCGACGCCGCCCGACAGGCCGACGCCGACGCGATCCACCCCGGCTACGGCTTCCTCGCGGAGAACGCCGACTTCGCGGCCCGCGTCGAGGCCGCCGACGGCATCACCTGGGTCGGTCCGGAGAGCGACTCGATGGAGTCGCTCGGCGAGAAGACGAAGGCCCGCACGATCATGTCGTCGGCCGACGTGCCCATCGTTCCGGGGACGACCGACCCGGTGACCGAGCCCGAACAGGTCCACGAGTTCGGTGACGAGAACGGCTATCCGATCGCCATCAAGGCCGAGGGCGGCGGCGGCGGCCGCGGCATGAAGATCGTCGAGAGCCCCGACGAAGTCGAGGATCAGCTCGAATCGGCCAAACGAGAGGGCGAGGCGTACTTCTCGAACGACTCCGTCTACCTCGAACGCTACCTCGAAAATCCGCGCCACATCGAGGTCCAGATCATCGCCGACCACCACGGCAACGTCCGCCACCTGGGCGAGCGCGACTGCTCGCTCCAGCGCCGCCACCAGAAAGTCATCGAGGAGGGGCCCAGTCCCGCCCTGTCGGACGAACTCCGCGAGGAGATCGGCGAGGCCGCTCGCCGGGGCGTCTCCGAAGCCGGCTACTACAACGCCGGCACCGTCGAGTTCCTCGTCGAGGAGCAAGACCGCGAGCCGGGCGAACTGCTCGGTCCCGACGCGGACTTCTACTTCCTCGAAGTGAACACGCGCATCCAGGTCGAGCACTGCGTCACCGAGGAGATCACGGGGATCGACATCGTCAAGTGGCAGCTCAGGGTCGCCGCCGACGAGGTGCTCGGCTTCGCCCAGGACGACGTGACGGTCGACGGCCACGCCATCGAGTTCCGAATCAACGCGGAGAACGCCGCCGACGACTTCGCGCCCGCCACCGGCGGCACCCTCGAAACGTACGATCCGCCCGGCGGCGTCGGCGTCCGGATGGACGACGCGCTGCGCCAGGGCGACGAGCTGGTGACCGACTACGACTCGATGATCGCGAAGCTCATCGTCCACGCGGGCGACCGCGAGGAGGCCATCGAGCGGGGCAAGCGCGCGCTGGGCGAGTACGACATCGAGGGGATCCCGACGATCGTCCCCTTCCACCGCCTGATGCTCACCGACGACGAGTTCGTCCAGGGCATGCACACGACGAAGTACCTCGACGAGACGCTCGACCCCGAGCGCATCGACGCCGCACAGGAGCGGTGGGGGACCGAGACGACGAGCGACGCGGACGACGAGGAGGTGACCGAGCGGGAGTTCACCGTCGAGGTCAACGGCAAGCGCTTCGACGTGGAACTCGAAGAGCGCGGCGCACCGCCGATCGAGGTCGGCGAGGTGCAGGGCGGCGACGGCGGCGACCGCCCCCAGCGACCCGGCAGTGGCGGCTCGGATTCGGGCGGCGACGGCGGCGGAGCCAGCGCCGAAGGCGACGAAGTGACCGCGGAGATGCAGGGCACGATCCTCGAAGTCAACGTCGAGGAAGGAGACGAGGTCGAGGCCGGCGACGTGGTCTGCGTGCTCGAAGCGATGAAGATGGAGAACGACATCGTGGCCGAGCGCGGCGGGACCGTCACCCAGGTCGCCGTCGGCGAGGGCGAGTCCGTCGACATGGGCGATCTCCTGTTCGTCGTCGGGTGACCGCTCGCATCGCGTTCGGCGGTCGCTGACAGACGGAGACGTTTTTGCCGTCCCCGCCGAGGGGCTCTGTATGCAAGCGACACGCGAGCAGGTGCTCGACGCGCTCTCCGAGGGGCCGGTGGCCGGGCCGGCGCTGGCCGATCGCCTCGACGTGTCTCGGGCAGCGGTCTGGAAGCACGTCGAGCAGCTGCGAGCGGAGGGGTTCGAGATCGACAGCGGCGACGGCGGCTACGAACTCGTGTCCGTCCCCGAGTTCGGCGCGAGCGCCGTCGCGTACGGGCTCGAAGCGCCCTTCGAGATCGAGTACCACGACAGCATCGACAGCACGAACCGCCGCGCACGCGAGCTCGCGACCGACGGGCGAAGCGACGTTGCGGTTCTGGCCGACGAGCAGACCGGCGGCCGGGGTCGACTCGACCGGGCGTGGGCCTCGCCCAGCGGCGGCGTCTGGCTCTCGCTCGCGCTCCGTCCCGGGGTTCCGATCGCGCACGCACCGGCGTTCACGCTGGCCGCGGCCGTCGCCGTCACCCGCGCCGCCCGCGAGGCCGGCGTCGACGCACGGATCAAGTGGCCCAACGACGTGGTCGTGGGCGACGACGAGCGGAAGCTGGCGGGCGTCCTCACCGAGGTCGAGGGCGAGGCCGACCGCGTCGACTGGGTCGTCGTCGGGATCGGGAGCAACGTCAACGTCGACCCGGCGGCGCTGCCGGACGAGGCCGACGCCACGAGCGTCCAGGACGCGGTCGGGCCGGTCGACCGACGCGCGTTCACCCAGCGACTCTTGGAAGAGTTCGACGCGCTCCGTCGCGATCTCGACGCGGTCGTGCCGGCGTGGCGCGCGGACGCGACGACGCTCGGCAAACGGGTTCGCGTCGAGACGCCCGGCGGCACTGTCGAGGGCGAGGCCGTCGACGTGTCGTTTCCCGGCGCGCTGGTCGTCGACACGGGCGAGGAGCGGGTGACGATCACGGCCGGCGACTGCGAGCACCTCCGGCCGGCCTGATCCGCCGCGGTACGGGACGAACGTCAGGCAGCGGTCAGCGCTTCGTCGACGTGGACTGTCAGGACCGGGACCGGCGAGCGCCGCACGACGTGTTCGGCGACGCTCCCCAGCAGGAGGCGGTCGATACCGCCGCGTCCGTGGGTCCCCATCACGATCAGGTCGGCACCGCTCTCGGTCGCGTGGGCGACGATCTCCCGTTCGGGATCTCCTTCGAGAATCGTGTGTTCGACGGTGGTCTCGGGCGAGCAGATCCGCTCTGCGGCCTCGATGGCCATCTCGCCTTCTTCGCTGAGCAGGCCTCGAATACCCTCGACGGAGGCGTCGGTCGGCATCGTCGTCATGTGTGCGGTGTTGACGACGTAGACGACCTCGACCGCAGCGCCGTGTCGTCGCGCGATCTCGTCGGCGTGTTCGATGACCCGCTCCATGCCGGCCGAGCCGTCCGTCGGCAGGAGCAAGCGGTCGTACATTGGTTCGTGTTAACAGTTCACTGGGTGGGCGCTTAAGCCTTGCCTGCGTAGTGGACTCGTTCGACGTCGTCGACGCCGGCACGCCGGACGATCGCGCGGACCGGGTCCCGCGCACCCGAGAGATTGTCCGAGTCGCCGTCCAGCACCAGCAGATCGGCGTCGCGGCCCTCTGCGACGAGCCCGCAGTTCAGGCCCGCGATCTCGGCTCCGTTGACCGTCGCCATCCGGAGGACCTCGACGGCCGGAACGTCGGCGAGTTTCGCCGTCCAGGCCATCTCGCGGAACATCGACGGGCTGTTGGTCATGACGTTGTCCGTCCCCAGCGCGACCGTCGTCCGTTCGGCGAGGTCGGTGATCGGCGGAACGCCGACGTTCGTCACGACGTTCGAGCGAGGGCAGACGACGACGGGGACTTCGCTGTCGGCCACGCGGTCGAGGTGCAACCCCTCGGCGTGGACCATGTGGACGAGAAAGTCCGGATCGAGGTCCAGCGCGGGGTTGATGTCGCTGGCGTCGACCTCCCCGGCGTGGATGCCGAACAGCTTCCCCGCCTCGGCGGTCGCGGTCCGTTCGTGGCTGAAGTCGCCGTCGGCGGCTCCGCTCGCACCGAACCCGTCGCTTCGCTCCATCGCCGCGACCGTCTCCCGCCCGAGGACGACGCTGTCGACCGGCGAGTCCGCCAGTGCCGCCTCGATCGCCGCGACGCCGTCGACCCCGCCTTCGCGGAACTCGACGAACGCGGCCGTTCCCGCTCGCTCCATGAACGATATCGTTCGGGCCATCGCGTCGACGAGTTCCTCGCGGCTGGCCTGTCTGAGTAGCCTGTGTTTGAGGCCGTCGGGCGGCGCGACGAGTTCTTCGAGTGTGAGGCCGCCGCCGGCCTCCTTGGCGATGGAGTCGCCGATGTGGGTGTGTGCGTTGACGAACGCCGGGATGATCCACGAGGAGGGATCGACCGTCGCTTCCTCGACGGCCGCGATCTCGCCGTCCTCGATCACGACGCGGCCCTCGATCGGTTCGAACTCGCGGCCGCGGAAGATCGTGCCGGCGAGAATGGTCTGGTCGCTCATGGGCACACGTGGTGGCTCCGGTCAGTTGAACTCGTCGAGTGTCGCGTGGACGCCCGGCCGCGCGTCCCGGACCATCGCACCGTCGGGTTCCAGGCCGAGCACGCGGATCGCACGCTCGCCCACGCGGTCGGCGACGGCCTCGGGGGCGTAGACGCCCAGCCGCCACTGATCTCGCTGGGCCGCTCGGAGGGCCGTGACCAGCGTCGACTGCTCGCCCAGTCCGCGGACCTCGCCGTTGACGACGACCCGACTCGACGACTCGGGCATCGACGGTTCGCCGGGCACGTCCAGGAGGACGGCGTCGGCGTCGACGTTGGCCGCGTCGGCGATCGCCCGCTCCTCCTCGCGGATCTCGGCGTGGTCCATCGCCAGTAGCTCGTCGGGCACGGCCGTCATCTCGGCCCAGATCGCGCGCTTGTACAGGCGACGCTCGGTGAGACGGTGCGCGTACCCCGCCGTCGCGTCGGTCCGACGCAGCGAGACGAGCAGGTCGCTGTCGTCCCAGCGGCGCAGTTCGGCCGGGTCGGTGTCGGTGGCTTCGAGGAGGCGCTCGGTCCCGCGCCGGAGCATCGTCTTGGCGATCCGGGCGACGTGGTGCCTGTAGACGGTTGGGTTCATCAGCGCACGGGCCAACAGCAGCGACTCCGCGGTCTGGACGTTCCCCTCGTCCAGCACGAGGTCGCCGTCCACGAAACGCAGCTCCCGGATCAGCCGCTCGTGGTCGATCGTCCCGTAGGGGACGCCGGTGTGGTGGGCGTCCCGCACGAGATAGTCCATCCGGTCGACGTCGAGTTCGCCCGAGACGAGCTGTCCGAGTTCGCCGTCACCGGCGACGAGATCGGCGACCGCGTCGTGGTCGAGGTCGTGGTCGGCCAGCACGCGTGCCACCTCGCCGCGGTCGAGCAGATCGTGGACGTCGTCGTGGTACTTCCCCGTCTCGCGGTAGATCACCGCCTCGACGTTGTGACTGTACGGCGAGTGGCCCACGTCGTGCAACAGCGCCGCGGCGCGGACGCGTTCGGCCTTCTGTCCCTCGATCCCGAGGTGGCCAAGCGCCTCGTCGGCGAGGTGATAGACGCCGAGTGAGTGCTCGAACCGGGTGTGGTTCGCCGAGGGGTAGACGAGCGTCACCGTCCCGAGCTGGGCGATCCGGCGGAGTCGCTGGACTGGCGGCGTGTCCAGCAGCGCCTCGGCGACGCCCTCGACAGCGATGTGGTCGTGGACGCTGTCCTTGATCGTGGTCATCGAGTAGTGCTTGGTCGGGTCCGAGCATAAGAGTGGTTCCGACAGTGTCAGGCAACCGTCGAGAGCAGCTCGTGGAGTTCGCCGCGGCGGGCGTGTCCGGCGTCGACGGCCTCACCGGGCGATCGACCCAGCTCGCCGACCGTCTCGATGGCGTCGACGGGATCGTACCCGCGACCGTACACGAGCCAGGCGGCGAGGACGTGGCCGGTCCTGCCGATGCCGGCCAGACAGTGGACGACGACGGGCTGGTCGGCGTCGACGGACTCCTCGATGAACGGGAGAATCTCCGTTTCGAGGGTCTCGGCGTCGGCCAGGTGGTGGTCGGCGATCGGGACGTGTTCGACGTTCTCGCCGCCGAAAGCCCGGACGTACCGTCCGGTACTGGCCTCCGTCTGGTCGAGCTGGGTGCCCGAGAGCAGGCAGAGCACGCGTTCGATGCCGCGTTCCTGCATGAACGCGATCCACTCTTCGACGGCGTCGTCGGGGTCTGCAGTCGAGTGCCAGCCGGGACAGCACGCACCGTAGACGTACTCCTCGTCGGGGCCAGCGGGGGCGAACCGGTGGGCGTCGACCCGGTCCAGGCGTCGGGATTCGGACATTGTCTTCCCTAGAGGGTCCGCGAGACTTGAATCAATCCCCGCAGTTCTCAATGTTGACAATCGGCGGCCGGGCCGGCCGGCGACGCCCCGTGAGAGACGATGTTTTATCAACTCCGTCCCCACTACAGGAGGTATGGTGACGTTTCTCTCCGGCGGCACCGGAACGCCGAAGCTGCTCGCCGGGGCCGACGCCGTCTTCCCACCAGCGACGACGACCGTCGTCGGCAACACCGGCGACGACGTGATCCTGGGTGGGCACCTCGTCTGTCCGGACGTGGACACGGTGCTGTTCCTCGACGGCGGCGTCCTCGACCGCGAGACCTGGTGGGGTATCGATGCCGATACCGCCGAGACACACGACGAACTGCACCGACTCGCCGAGCGAGCGGGTCTCGCGGACGGGCCGCGATATCTCCCCGACTCCGCACAGACTGGCGGCCGCGAGATCGGGCGCTGGCGACGCTTCTCCGGCGTCGCAGAGTTCATGCACATCGGCGACCGCGACCGGGCGGTCCACGTGACCCGGACGAGCCTGCTCGACGAGGGCCACTCGCTGACGGAGGTGACGGCGACGCTCGCCGACGCGTTCGGGCTCGACCGCACGCTCGTGCCGATGAGCGACGATCCGGTGGCGACGCTGATCCACACGCCCGACGGCGTCCAGCACTTCCAGGAGTGGTGGGTCGCCAACGGCGGCGACCCGACGATCGAGCGCGTCGAGTTCCGGGGAAGCGAAGACGCGACGACCACACCGGCCGTCGACGCGGCGCTTTCCGAGCCGGTCGTGATCGGTCCGTCGAACCCGATCACGAGTATCGGCCCGATGCGTGCCGTCTCGGGGTTCGAGTCGGCGCTGGAACGCGCGCCGGTCGTGGCCGTCTCGCCGTTCGTCGGCGAGGAGGTGTTCTCCGGTCCCGCCGGGACGCTCATGACCGCGACGGGGCACGAGGCCAGTACGGCCGGTGTCGCGGACGCGTACTCGTTCGCGGACGCGTTCGTCCTCGACGAGGACGATCCGACGGCGCTCGATCGGCCGACCGTCAGAACGGACACGCGAATCGACGACGACGCGGACGCAGAACGCGTCGCCCGCGCGGTCGACGAGGCACTGGAGGTGGTCGCGTGAGCCCGGATCGAGGTGGGGCGCTGTTCGATCCCCCCGTCGCGCTGGCGAGTCTCAGCGGCCGCTCGGACGCCGAGTGGGCCGAAGGTGGCGGCCCCTTCGCCGGCTGTGCCTTCCTCGGTGGGATCGCGCTGGACGACGCCACCCGGCGCGCGGCCCGGTCGATGGTCGAACGGGACCGCACGGAGTTCCTGCCGTCCGACCCGCTGGCGTTCGTCCAGCGACAGCTGCGAGCGATGGAGGAACTGCCGATCAGAGCCGGCGTCAACGTTCGCAGCGCCGCGCTCGCGCCGATCGAGGACGCCGCCGGCCGCTGTCAGGACCACGACGCGATCCTGGAGATCAACGCCCACTGTCGCCAAGCGGAGATGTGTGAGGCCGGGGCCGGGCAAGCGCTGCTCGACAGGCCCGAGAAGCTCTGTCGGCAGGTCGAGGCGGCGACCGCGACCGGTGCGACCGTCAGCGTGAAAGTCCGCGCGGAAGTCGACGGCGTGGAGCTGCCGACGCTCGCCGCGAAGCTGGAGCGGGCCGGCGCGGACGCGGTCCACGTCGACGCGATGGACTCCGAGCACGTCGTCGGCGAGATCGCGGACGCGACGGGCCTGTTCGTGATCGCGAACAACGAGGTCAGAGACGCCGAGAGCGCCCACGAGTACTTCCGATACGGTGCCGACGCGGTCAGCGTCGGTCGGGCGAGCGACGACCCGGACGTGCTGGCGGCGGTCCGGCGCGCGACCCACGAGTGGTTCCAGACGGGGGCGAAGCCGTGAGAACGACCGCCCAGAACGCCGAGCTGGCGCTGTTGCTCGAAGTCGCCGGGACGCCGAAGCCCGGCAACGTCGACCGGGAACACGAGTACGAGGACCTCCGGTTCGAGCACTTCCTCGCCGGTGCGGTCGGTGCCCGACCCGGCTTCGAACGGGCAGCCGCGGGCGACCCGATCGGTGACGCGTTCGAGCACGCAGTCGAGGGGATGGCCCAGCAGCGCGGGGGCAACACGCAGTTCGGCGCGCTTCTCGTGGTGACGCCGCTTGTCGCGACGGCGGCCAGCGGTGCGCTCTCGCGAGAGCACGCGAGCGCGGTCGTCGCCGAGACGACCGTCGACGACGCGGCGGGCTTCTACCGCGCGTTCGAACACGTCGACGTGGCCGTCGACGACCCGCCGGACGGGATGGAACCGCTGGACGTTCGCCGCGGAGCCGAGGTCGTCCCGACGCTGCGCGACCGCGGGCTGACGCTGGCGGACGTGATGGAACGGAGCGCCGACGCCGACGACGTGGCCGCCGAGTGGACCGACGGCTTCGGACGCGTCTTCGACGCGGCCGACCGTATCGAGAGCGCGTCTGGGCCGGTGGCGGACCGCGCGGCGACGGTCTTCCTCGAACTGCTGGCGGCTCGACCCGACACCTTCGTGAGCACGCGACAAGACCGAGAGACGGCCCTGGAGGTCCAGCGACGAGCGCAGGCCGTTCTCGACGGCGAGGACGACGTGGACGAGTTCGCAGCGGATCTCGTCGAACGAGACATCAACCCCGGAACGACCGCAGACCTGATCGCCGGAGGGCTGTTCGTCGCGCTGGAGCGGGGGCTGTCGGTGTGACGGCGTCCTGGCCCGTCGACCTGGACGGCGTGACCGAGTCGGTCGTGACGACGCTGGGGCCCAACGATCGCTGGAACGTCGCCGCGCTGGGGTTGCACGCACCGGCCAGCGACGATGCCGTCTTCGCGCGCACGTGGGGTCGAACCCGGACCTGGCGGAACTTCCGCGAGCGCGGCGAAGGATACGTCCAGTTCACGGTCGACCCCGTCGACTTCGCCGAGGCCGCGATGACGGTCCGAGAGGAGACAGCGCCGGTGCTTTCGAGTGCGAACGCCTGGGCCCGCGTCGCCGTCGAAGAGCGAGCGAGTGGCACCGACGGGGGCACCGAGTGGGTCGAGTGGACGCTCGCGCCGATCGAGTCGGCGGTCGAGCACCGCACCGTTCCGACGACGAACCGCGCCTACTACGCCGTCGTC